>NZ_OY780935.1:2361007-2697176 GCF_963675965.1 uncultured Celeribacter sp.
AACCGCGCTGGGTTTTGCGGCCCAGCCAGCCTGCCTCGACATATTTGGTCAGCAGCGGGCAGGGGCGATATTTGGTATCAGCCAGACCGTCGTGCAGCACGTTCATGATCGCCAGACAGGTGTCGAGTCCGATGAAATCCGCCAGCTCCAGCGGGCCCATCGGGTGGTTCGCACCGAGCTTCATCGACTCGTCAATGGATTGCACCGATCCCACGCCTTCGTAGAGGGTGTAGACGGCCTCATTGATCATCGGCATCAGAATGCGGTTTACGATGAAGGCCGGGAAGTCTTCCGCGCTGGCGGCGGTCTTGCCCAGCGAGGTGACGACCCCTAGCAGGGTTTTATAGGTCGCCTCATCCGTGGCGATGCCGCGGATCAGCTCCACCAGTTTCATCACCGGCACCGGGTTCATAAAGTGGAACCCCATGAATTTTTCAGGCCGGTCCGTACGCGATGCCAGACGTGTGATCGAAATCGAAGAGGTGTTCGATGTCAGGATCGTTTCCGGCTTCAGATGTGGCAAAAGACGCTCGAAAATCGCGTTCTTGACGTCTTCGCGCTCAGTCGCGGCTTCGATCACCAAATCGGATTGGCCCAGATCGGAAAGGGTCTGAGTCAGGGTGATCCGGGCCAACGCGGCGGTCATCTCCTCGGCAGATATTTTTTCGCGCGACACCTGACGATCCAGATTGCGTTCGATGTTGCTGCGGGCTTTGTCCAGCGCTTCCTGGGAAATGTCGTTGAGCAGAACCTCATAGCCTGCGAGCGCGAAGACATGCGCAATCCCATTGCCCATTTGTCCAGCGCCGACAATGCCGACTTTCTTGATCTCCATGCCGCAGTCTCCTTGATCGGGCTCCGTGATCGGGTTGCCAAGACAATACCCGCGGGCGGGGCGCAGGTTCAAGAGCGGTGCCTTCCTGCAACCCTATAAAACTTTGAGCGAATTGCCGATTTAGGACTTTTTCAACATCTCTTTGCAAAGCTCACTGGCGCGCCCGGCCTGTGCCGAGTGCGCTGTCCTGTGGGCAGGCCGCATTTAGCTGTCGGATGATGCATGAATTTGGAAACGCCACCGGAAGAGAATATCGATTACGCGCCCTGCGCCTATGGCGCGTCCAAACTGTCGTTTCGGGGCCCCGCAAAAGTGCTGAGCAGTCCCTATGTCATTTGTCTTGGTGGGACGGAAACCTACGGGCGTTTTGTCGATGTGCCCTTTCCGGAATTGGTCGAGAAGACATCGGGCATACAGACGGTGAATCTGGGTTGCGTCAACGCCGGGCTGGATGTGTTCCTGAACGACGATGAGGTGCTCAGAATGTGCATGGGCGCCGAACTGGTGATCCTGCAGGTGCCCGGGGCGCAGAACATGTCGAACCGCTTCTATTCGGTGCACCCGCGACGCAATGACCGCTTCGTCGGGGCCTCGGCGCTATTGCGCGCCATCTACCGCGAGGTGGACTTCACCCAGTTCCATTTCACCCGGCATCTGCTGTCGGCATTGCAGGCGACCTGCCCGCAGAGGTTCGATCTGGTGCGTCAGGAATTGCGCGATGCCTGGAGCGCGCGGATGCGGAGTCTGGCCCATCGGTTCGACGGGCGGCTGATGCTGCTATGGCTGTCGACGCACCGTCCCGATGAGGAGACCATCTGCGATTCTCTGGAAGCCGATCCGCTGTTCGTCAACCGGGATATGCTGGAGGCGATGAAACCCTATATCTGTGACTGCCTGGAAATCATCGCGACACCGGCGGATGTTGCTGCAGGCTTCGACTTGCTGCGCTTTTCCGGCGCAGACGCACCTGCCGCCCGCGAAGTCTTCGGGCCGGTTGTGCATGCACAGACGGCGCAGGCCCTGTGCGACAGGCTGCCGACCGTTTTTTCCTGAGAGGCCAAGGCCCGCCAAACTGACGGGTCTTTCTTGTTTTGCGATTTGCGGAACCCCTCAGAGTTTTTCCGTGAGTTCCGGGACGGCGTCGAAGAGGTCAGCAACGAGGCCGAAGTCTGCGACCTGGAAGATCGGGGCCTCTTCGTCCTTGTTGATGGCGACGATGACCTTGGAGTCCTTCATACCCGCGAGGTGCTGGATCGCGCCGGAGATGCCGGCGGCGATGTACAGCTCGGGGGCGACGACCTTGCCGGTCTGGCCGACCTGCATGTCGTTGGGGGCAAAGCCGCTGTCAACGGCCGCGCGCGAGGCGCCCACGGCCGCGCCGAGCTTGTCGGCGAGCGCTTCGATGATCGCGAAGTTCTCTTCCGAACCCACGCCACGCCCGCCGGAGACGACGATCTTGGCCGAGGTCAGTTCCGGACGGTCGCTTTCGACCACCTTGTCTTCGATAAAGGCCGACAGGCCGGTGTCGCCCGCGCCGGCCGCCGCTTCGACAGAGGCCGAACCGCCCGCGCCCGCCGCCTCGAAGGTCGAGGTGCGGAAGGAGATGACCTTGGTCGCATCCGAGGATTTGACCGTCTGCACCGCATTGCCGGCATAGACCGGGCGTTTGAAGGTCTCGGCGTCCACAACCTCGATCACATCCGAGATCACCATCACGTCCAGCAGTGCGGCGACGCGCGGCAGAACGTTCTTGCCGGTGGTGGTCGCCGGTGCGGTGATGTGGCTGTAGTCGCCGGCCAGGGACACGATCAGCGCGGCGAGGTTTTCGGCCAGCCCATGGGCATAGGCGGCGTCATCGGCGACCAGCACCTTGGCCACGCCGTCGAGCTTGGCGGCCTCGTCACCGGGCGCGCCACAGACCAGAACCGTCACGTCGCCCAGCTTGGCGGAGGCGGATACGGCTTTCGCGGTGGCGTCGAGCGCAACTGCGCCGCCGGCCACTTCTGCAAGACACAAAACAGCCATCAGACGAGACCTCCCTCTTTGAGTTTCGCAATCAGTTCGTCGACCGAGCCGACCTTGATCCCGGCGTCACGGCCCTTGGGTTCTTCGGTGGCGACCACGCTCAGACGCGGGCTTGTGTCGACGCCATAATCGGCGGCGGTTTTCTCATCGAGCGGCTTCTTCTTCGCCTTCATGATGTTGGGCAGCGAGGCATAACGCGGCTCGTTGAGGCGCAAATCGGTGGTCACGATCGCCGGAAGCGGCACGGCAATGGTCTGCAGGCCGCCGTCGACTTCGCGCGTCACCACGGCCTTGCCGTCGTCGATTTTGACCTCAGAGGCGAAGGTCGCCTGACCCCAGCCCAGAAGCGCGGCCAGCATCTGGCCGGTGGCGTTCATGTCGTTGTCGATCGCCTGCTTGCCGAGGATCACCACCTCGGGGGCTTCTTCCTCGACCACTTTCGCAAGGATCTTGGCCACGGCCAGCGGTTCGATGTCTACACCCTGGTCCTCGGTCACAAGAATGCCCCGATCCGCGCCCATCGCCAGCGCGTTGCGGATCGTATCCGTAGCCTTCTTCTCGCCGATCGAGACGATCACAACCTCAGTCGCCACGCCGGCCTCTTTCAGTCGAATGGCTTCTTCAACCGCGATCTCGTCGAACGGGTTCATCGACATCTTCACGTTTGCAAGATCGACACCCGTGCCATCGGTCTTAACTTTGACCTTCACGTTGTAGTCGATCACGCGTTTGACAGGTACAAGCACCTTCATTGCGTAAACTCTCCTGTTTTGTCTTCGCGGGCCACGATGGCCAGAATGTGGCGCGCTCTTTGTCGGACCGGTGCATCGATCATGGCTCCGTCAAGCGCCACGGCCCCGTCATTCGAGGCCAACACGCGCCGGGCCCAGTCGATGTCGCCGGGACTTGGGGCGAAGGCGCGCAGCACAGGATCGATCTGATGCGGATGGATGCAGAGCTTGCCGGTCATGCCAAGGGACCGGGCATGACCGGCATCGTCAAAGGTCAGATCCGGGTCGTCGATCCGGGCTGTGACCCCGTCGATGGGGGGCGGCAGGCCCGCAAGGCGGGAGTGCAGTACCAATTTGCTGCGCGCAAACAGAAGCGCGGTGCGGTCATGGGCACATCCAAGATCGGCGCAAAAGTCGATGGAGCCGAAGGCCAGACGCGTCACTGCGGGGCAGGCGGCGATCTCGCGCGCGTTGGCAACGCCCTTTGCTGTTTCGATCAGCGCCATGATCGGAGTGTCGCCGCCCAGCTTTGTCGCCAGCGCGGCGATCTGATCCGGATCATCGGCTTTGGGCAGAAGCACAGCCGCGATCGTCATGGCGGCGACCGCCTGAGCGTCGGCCGTGTATTCTGCCGTGTCCGCCGCGTTGATGCGCACAATGACCGGTTTGTCGGTGAAGTCGCTGCGCAGCATGGCGCGGGCGGTGGCCTTGTCCGGGGGCGCGACGGCGTCTTCGAGGTCGAGGATGACCGCATCCGTCGCCGTGGCGGCGGCTTTGGCGAAGCGGTCGGGGCGATTGGCGGGCACGAAAAGCGGTGCCCTGATGTGATCGGTCACCATTGGGCGTGGGCCTCCATGGCGATGGGGCCTTCGGGTGCTGCGCTCCAGAGTTTCAGGCCGTTGTCTGTCGTGCGGGCATGCAGATGGAGCGCGGCGTCGCCAAAGACTGGCGCAAAGCTGCGAAAGCGGAAGCTGCGGGGCATCGCACCGCGCAGATCCGCAGCATATTGCGCCAGCAGCATCGCCTGCAGCGGACCATGGACCACAAGTCCGGGATAGCCCTCTTCGCCTGTGGTATAGGGGTGATCGTAGTGAATGCGATGGCTGTTGAAGGTCAGCGCCGAGTAGCGAAACAGCAAGGTGGGTGAGGCGTCGAGGCAGCGGTTGCTGTTGCCCTTCGGTGCTGGCGGGGGCGTTCTGGCCGGGCCAGTTTGGGCTGTTTCCGCTGGCGCGGCGCGATAGACGATGTCCTGCCGTTCGGTGATCCGTGTGTTGCCGTCCACGGTGTAGCGATGTGTCACGGTCACAAAACACAGTGCGCCGGAGCGTCCCTGTTTGAGCGCGACATCCTCGACCGTTGAGTGGCGGGTCACGGTGTCACCGACACGCAGCGGGGCGTGAAACTCTATGGCGCCGCCAGCCCACATGCGTCGGGGCAAGGGGACAGGGGGCAGAAAACCGCCCCGCGCCGGGTGGCCATCCGGCCCCAGCGCAGCGGTTGGCGCGATCGCATGGCACAGGCAGTGATGCGTCAGAAGCGGCGCAGGCTCCCCCACGGCGGTGGCGTCATCGCGGTCCAGAGTGGCGGCCAGACGCACCGCGAGCGCAGGTGTGAGCTGTTCGGTAGCCTCTTCTGCAGAGCCCACCCACTGGCGCAGATGTGCAATGTCGATGTCCGGCAAGGCCTCTCGTGGCATTATCAATACTCCATAGGAAGAAGGGCAGGAACTGGTCCATAATGTCGTGTTTCGTCATCCCAGACCGGGGCCGGTGCCGGAAAGCTGGTCGGGCCGTTGGGTGTGTACACGGCAATGCGTCGCAGATGTGGGTGTGCGGCCAGTCCGGCCATATCGTTGACCCGGGCCAGCGCCACATTGGCTTTCAACAGTGCCGCAATGGCGGCGTCTGCATCGCGCCGGGCAAAACCTTCGGCCACCACGACGTCTGTCTCGCTGCGATTGGCGACACGCGCGACATTGGTGGCAAACTGCGGGTTCTGAGCAAGTTCCGGGGCGTCGAGAAAATGGGTGCATAGGTTCTGCCATTCACGGTCGCTTTGCACAGACAACAGGATCTGCGCGCCGTCTTTGGCTGTGAATACCCCATAGGGCGCGATAGAGGGATGGGCGAGGCCGAGTCTTTTGGGACTTTTTCCCCCTTCGTGATTGAGCAGGGGCACCGTCAGCCAATCGGCCATGACGTCGAACATGGAAATCGAAATCCGCGTTCCGCGCCCGTTGGAGCTGCGCCGGATGAGGGCTTCGAGGATTGCCGCATGGGCGGTGGCGCCGGTGGCGATGTCCACGACGGAAATCCCCACACGCGCGGGTTCATCCGGTCCGCCGGTGATTGAACACAGTCCGGATTCGGCCTGAATCAGCAGATCATAGGCCTTGCGGTCGGCCATCGGGCCGCTGTCTCCATATCCGGTGATCGAACAGACGATCAGCCGCGGGAATTCCGTGGCGAGACGGTCAAAGCCAAAGCCCAGTCGTTCCAGCGCGCCGGGCTTGAGGTTTTGCACCAGAACATCTGCCTGCGCGAGCTGACGCGTCAGTTCGGCGCGGCCCTGCTCGGTCGTCAGATCCAGTGTCAGAGACTGTTTGCCACGGTTCAGCCAGACGAAATAGCTGGATTGCCCATGGACCACATCGTCATAGCCGCGTGCGAAATCCCCTTCGGGGCGTTCGATTTTCACCACTTCCGCGCCCGCATCGGCGAGGCGCGAGGTGCAGAAGGGTGCGGCCACCGCTTGTTCGATGGACACGACCCGAATTCCTTCCAAGGGACCGGGCATCAGAAGGACCTCGGCAGGCCGAGCAGATGTTCGGCGACATAGGACAGGATCAGGTTCGTTGAAATCGGCGCGACCTGATACAGGCGGGTCTCGCGGAACTTGCGTTCGATGTCATATTCGCATGCAAAGCCGAAACCGCCATGAAATTGCAAGCAGGCATTTGCTGCTTCCCATGAGGCTTTTGCCGCAAGATATTTGGCCATATTGGCTTCGGCGCCACAGGGTTGGCCAGCATCAAAAAGGGTGCAGGCCTTGTGGCGCATCAGATTGGCCGCTTCGATTTCGATGAAGGCTTCCGCAATGGGAAACTGGACACCCTGGTTCTGGCCGATGGGGCGGCCGAAGACGGTGCGTTCCTTGACATAGTTCACGACGCGGTCGGTGAACCAGTAGCCGTCGCCAATGCATTCCGCCGCGATCAACGTGCGTTCGGCATTCAGCCCGGTCAGGATGTATTTGAAGCCTTTGCCCTCTTCCCCGATCAGATTTTCTTCGGGAATTTCGAGGTTGTCGAAAAACAGTTCGTTGGTCTCGTGATTGACCATATTCGCGATCGGGCGAACCGTCATGCCGGAGGCCATCGCCTCTTTGATATCTACAAGGAAGATTGATAGGCCTTCGGACTTTTTCTTGACCTCGGACAAAGGTGTCGTGCGCGCCAGAAGGATCATCAGATCCGAATGCTGGACTCGGCTGATCCAGACCTTTTGACCGTTGATGACATAGCGATCGCCCTTTTTGACAGCGGTTGTTTTTAGCTGTGTGGTGTCCGTGCCGGTGGTCGGTTCGGTCACGCCCATAGATTGCAGGCGCAGTTCGCCGCTGGCGATCTTGGGCAGGTATTTGCGGCGTTGCTCCTCTGAACCGTGATGGATCAGGGTGTTCATGTTGTACATCTGACCGTGGCAGGCGCCGGAGTTGCCGCCCGAGCGGTTGATCTCTTCCATGATGATGGAAGCTTCCGTCAGGCCCAGTCCTGAGCCGCCGTATTCCTCGGGGATGAGGGCGGCCATCCACCCGGCCTCGGTCAGAGCAGAGACAAATTTCTCCGGATAGGCGCGTTCTTCGTCGATCTTGCGGTGGTATTCATCGGGGAATTCGGCGCAGAGCGCACGGACGGCGTCGCGGATGTCCTGAAAATTGTCGCTCGGGTGGTCATACACGGATGCATCCTCCATGCTGTGTGCTGTTTTTATCGTGTTGCGTCACTATCCTGAGGGGTGAGGCATAAATCAAATATCTGAAATGACTTTCAACCATGCCATAAATGCATGAATTGTTTGTCGCGGAGCGGCTTTGAGAAATCGGCCCGCCAGATGCGGGCCGGGTCGTCCTGTGCACTAGGGAGCTGGCTTAAATCGGATCCCAGCAGAAGACATCGGCCGAGACGTCGAGCGGGACATAGCTGCCTCGCAGCGCCGGCATCGCATGGCTGCCCACGCTGTCGATGGTCCAGCCGTCCCCTGCGTGGACCGACCGGATCGGCCGCGGTTGCGACATGAGAAAGATTTCATTGTTGCGCACTGCAAAGATCTGGCCGGTGGTGTCGGCACCCGCATCCGAGGCCAGATGAAGTGCCAGTGGCGCGATCTTGTTGGGCACCATTTCTTTCATCCGGTTCACGCGTTCTTCCTGTTCAGGGCTGTCGACCTTGATCGACGAGGTCATACGGCTCCAGGCAAAGGGAGCGATGCAATTCGATCGAATGTTCCAGCGTTGCAGGTCCAGCGCCAGAGATTTCGAAAGCGCGGCGATTCCCAGCTTGGCGGCCGAATAATTTGCCTGCGCAAGGTTCCCAACCAAACCAGAGGTGGAGGTCATGTGGATCAGACTGCCGAGATTCTGTTCGCGCATGACGTCAGCAGCGGCGCGGCTGACATTGAAGCTGCCGTACAGGTGGACTTTGATGACGGCGTCAAAGTCTTCGTAAGTCATCTTGTGAAAGAAGCAGTCGCGTAGGATGCCCGCATTGTTGACCACGGCATCCAGTCGCCCGAAGGAGTCCGTCGCCTGTTTGACCATCGCGCGGGCACCGTCCGGGTTGGACACATCGTCGCCGTTTGCGACGGCGCGGCCGCCAAGCTTTTCGATCTCAGCGACGGCATCTTCCGCCGCTGCGCTTGATGTCCGCTTGCCGTCCAGCGTTGCGCCAAGATCGTTGACGACGACCGATGCGCCGGCCTTCGCCGCCTCAAGGGCAATGGCGCGTCCGATGCCGCCACCGGCACCGGTGACCAAAAGGACTTTGCCGTCCAAGGGTTGGGATTCAGACATGTCTCCTCCATTTATCTGAAAAGTGGAATGGATGTCGTTCAGTTGCTTGCGTGCAGACCGAACAGGGATCTTTCGATTTGCGCCGTCGCATTCGCCAGCGCTACGGAAACGGCATTGAGCCGTTCGGTGTCCAGTTGCTCCGAGATCGTAATGCTGCTGAGACCGAGACGCGGGACCCCATTGGCGTCTCTGGCGAGAGAGGCGACAATGTCGAGGCCCCGAAACAGATTGCCCCGGTCTTCTGCCCGGCGCGTCTCGCGCGCTGTGTTCACGTCTTGCCAAAAGGCTTCGAACCCGGGGGCTTTCTGCCAGCGAACAGTGTCATATCCCGCGCGTGTTGCAGCTTCATCAAGGTCGAGCGCGGCCGCATAGCAACGTCCTACAGCGCCGACAAAGGCAGGCAGGCGGCTGTTCGGCGACAGCACCGCCTGCACGATATTGGGCGCGGAAAAATTGTCGATCAGGACAATGCGTTCGGTCTGGGTAATTTGCCATAGCGCCAGCATGACATTGTGGTCCTGGGCGATGCCGCGGCAGATCGGGCGCAGCAGGTCTGCGGGCTTGGCCCCCAGCAAGGGAAGCGCAAATTCCAGCACGCCCAGACTGGTTTCATAAGTTTTGCTGACCGGATCAAAGCTGACCAGACCTTCGTGGCTGAGTGTGCGCAGGATGTTGAAGACCGATGAAACATTCAAATCGGTTTCGCGGGCGATCTGCGTCACGCCCATAGGGCGACCAGCCGTGACCAGAAGGCGTTGGATGGCTGTGGCGTTTTGTACCGCAGGGACAAGTTTGGGGCTGTGATCGTCGGTCATTTCATTTCCTGTGAAGAATAGCATTTACTATAGAGAAAATAATTGCTAGTTCAAGTCTGCAATGAAGTTGTCATTTGGGAGGACAGACAATGACAAATGGCGTGGAGGATGACGTTTTTGGGCAGCTCGTGGAGACCGTCGACCGATTCGCGCGGCAGCGCCTGATCCCCGCGGAGAAGCGGGTTGAGCAGGAAGATGACATTCCCGAAGAAATCGTTTCCGAGATGAAAGAGATGGGACTTTTCGGTCTCTCCACTCCGGAAGAGTTCGGCGGGATCGGCCTGAGCGTTCCGCAGGAAGCGCGTTTGATCGAGACCCTCTGTTACGCCTCTTTGACCTTCCGGTCTCTCATCGGCACCAACGTGGGTATCGGGGCGCAGGGCATTGTCATGGATGGCACGCCGGACCAGAAAGAACGCTGGCTGCCGGGGATTGCCAGTGGCGACATCATTGCTTCTTTTGCGCTGACCGAGCCCGATAACGGGTCGGACGCAGGGGGCATTCGGACCTCGGCGCGCCGGGATGGAACGGATTTCGTCATCAACGGCACTAAGCGGTACATCACGAATGCGGTGCGGGCCGGTGTCTTCACGGTCTTTGCGCGCACCGACCCGGACAAACCCGGCGCGGATGGGGTGTCGGCCTTCATCATTCCTGCAGACACGCCCGGTATTACGGTGGCGACCCCGGACAAAAAGATGGGGCAGCGTGGGACCAAGACCTCGGATGTGATCTTTGAAGATGTGCGCGTGCCCGAAAGCGCTATTCTCGGTGGTCCCGAAAAGCTGAACATGGGGTTTCGCACCGCCATGAAGGTGCTTGATCGCGGACGTATTCACGTCAGCGCCATGGCGGTTGGACAAAGCCAGCGCATGCTCGACATCGCGACGGATTACGCTCTGGAGCGCACGCAATTCGGCAAGCCGATCGGTCAGCACCAACTGGTTCAGGGGTTGATCGCCGATTGTCAGGCGGAATTGCAGGCAGCCCGTGCGTTGGTGCGCGCAGCGGCAGATACGTTCCATCGCGAAGGTAAGGCCATTCTTGAGGCCGCCAGCGCGAAATACTTCTGCACCGAGGCCGCCGGGCGTATCGCTGACCGTGCCGTGCAGATCCATGGCGGTGCAGGCTACATGTCCGAATATGACATCGAACGGCTCTATCGCGACATTCGTCTGCTGCGGATCTACGAAGGCACCAGCCAGATCCAGCAGCTGATCATCGCACGTCGCACGCTGGCCCAGCGGGCGGGCTGATCGATGAGCGGTGCAAAGAGCCGTGCGCTGGAGGAGATGCCGCCGCAGTCCCGGTTTTCAGAATTGCTCGGCATCGAAATCCTTACCTGTACGCCGGCAGAAGTGATCTGCCGGATGGAGGTGACAGAGGCCATGGCCAACCGCAACGGGGTGCTGCACGGCGGGGCTCTGATGACATTGTCCGACACGGCGGCAGGCACTTCTGCCTTCATCAACAGTGTTGCAGACATGTCCAATACGACGGTCGAAGCCAAGACGAATTTCATTCGTCCGGTGCGGGTCGGGGATGTTCTGACGGCGTGCTGCGTGCCGACCCATGTCGGCAGGACCACACAGGTGCTGCAAGTGACGATGACAAGGGGCGACGGCAAGGTCGCGGGTGTCACGACGCAGACCCATCTGTTGTTGGGCTGGAAGGGCTGACAGGGAATTCAGGGAGGAAACATGACTGAGACAGTTTCTGTGGCTGTGGGGCCGCAAGCGACCTACGAGGCCTATCTGGCAGAGGGTCGTTTCATGATTCAACGCGCGAAAAGCACCGGGGAATACGTGTTTTGGCCCCGGGTCACCACGCCGACGGGCGCGACCGATCTGGAATGGGTCGCCGCCAGAGGGACAGGCACGATTTACGCCATCACCGTCAACCGTTCACGCCGTGGGTCGTGGAATGTCGCTCTGATCGAGCTTGATGAAGGGGTGCGGATGATGTCGACGCTGCCCGAGGTGGAAACTGCGGAGATCGGCGCACGGGTGACGGCGCGGATCGAAACCACTGAAGATGGCCCAAGGGTCGTCTTCGATCTGGATGAGGAGGGCGCAGCATGAGCACTCAGGATATGCGTGGCAAAAGCGCCATCGTGGGCATGGCAACCGCTGGCATGGGAGAGGCGCCGGGCTTTTCTGCGATGGAGCTTCTGGGGCAAGCGGCTGTTGCAGCGGTCGCTGATGCGGGGCTGAAACTTCAGGACATCGATGGTGTATTTGCGGCCACCAGCAGCCATGCCTTCCCTTCGATGAGCGTCGTGGAATACTTGGGTTTGAAACCGCGCTTTTTCGATTCTACCAATGTTGGCGGCTCCAGTTTCGAAATGCACCTGCTGCAGGCGACCATGGCGCTTGAGGCGGGTCTCTGTGATGTCGCGCTGGTCTGCTATGGCTCGAACCAGCGCACCGCGGGTGGCCGCCTTGTGTCGATGAGCGAACCGCAATGGCATGAAACCCCTTATAAACCGCGGCATCCGATCACTGCCTATGCGCTGGCGGCAAGCCGTCACATGGCGGAGTATGGCACCACCCGTGAACAGCTGGCCGATGTGGCTCTTGCGGCGCGGGGTTGGGCCAACCTCAATCCCGAAGCTTTCGCTCGCGGGCCGCTCACCAAGGATGACGTTCTGTCGGCACGCATGATTTCCGATCCGTTAAGCGCAGCGGATTGCTGTCTTGTGACCGATGGGGCGGCGGCCTGTATTCTGGTACGGGCTGACCGTGCCAAGGATCTTGCCGCCAAGCCCGTGTATTTCCTCGGGGCAGGGGCTGGTAATTATCACCGTTCGATCGTGGCGATGCCGGATCTGACCACCACGGCCGCGGTCGAAAGCGGCCCGAGAGCGCTCGATATGGCGCGGGTGCAGCGATCCGATCTGGATTTGGTGATGGTCTATGACGCTTTCACCATCAACACGATCTTGTTTCTCGAGGACCTGGGCTTCTGTCCCAAGGGCGAGGGCGGGCGATTTGTCGAAGACGGGCGTATCGCGCCCGGTGGCGAGCTGGCCGTAAACACGAATGGTGGCGGTTTGTCCTGCGTGCATCCGGGGATGTACGGCATGTTCCTGATCGCTGAAGCCGTGGCCCAGATCCGGGGCGAAGCGGGCGAACGCCAGATCGCGGATTGCAATCTGGCCCTGTGCCACGGGAACGGCGGCACGCTGTCGAGCCAGTGCACGGCCATTCTGGGGTCGGAGGCGACACTATGAGTTCGCTGGCCAATCTCGACGGTCTTGTCGCACCGAATTCCGTGGCGGTGATCGGGGCTTCTGACGATGTGACCCGGATCGGCGGGCGCCCGATCGCGGCCATGCTCAAGGCGGGCTATGCCGGGCGCATCATGCCGGTGAACCCGAAACGGGACAATGTGCAGGGATTGCCCTGCTACGCTTCCGTGGATGATTTGCCCGAAGTGCCCGATGCGGCGCTGATCGCCGTCCCGGCAAAAATCGTGGCCGAAACCGTGGCTGCGCTGGGCCGTCGTGGGTGCCGCTCTGCCACGCTGTTTTCTGCGGGATTTGCCGAAGTCGGCGCCGAAGGCGAAGTCGCGCAACGGGAGTTGGTCGCGCTGGCGCAGTCCTATGGCATGCGCTTGCTCGGGCCAAACACACTCGGCGTTTATAACGTCGACATCGGCTATTATGGGACGTTTTCCTCGTCGCTCGACACTGGGCATCCGCGTCCGGGCAACATCGGGATCGCGAGCCAGTCCGGTGCGTTCGGGGCTCATCTGGGCGCGCTTGCGCGGGACCGTGGACTGGGATGTTCTGTCCTGATCACCACCGGCAACGAGGCCGATATCAGCGTGGATGAGGCCATTCTCTGGATGGCGCAGAGCGACAGCACGGATGTGATCTGTGCCTATATGGAAGCGATCAACGATGCGCCTGCGCTGTTGGAGGCGCTGGACGTCGCCCGTGCCGCCGGCAAGCCGGTGCTGGCGCTCAAATCCGGGCGCTCGGCGGTCGGGGCACGGGCTGCGGCTTCGCATACGGCGTCTCTGACCGGGGATGCCGTGGTGGCGGATGCGGTGCTCAGCGATCATGGCGCCATCATCCTGCGGGATCCGGAAACCATGATGGACATCGCCTATGCGGCGTCGAAGAAAGTGTTCCCGTCGGAGCATGCGCTGGGCGTGATCACGGTCAGCGGTGGTGCAGGTATCGTCGCCAGCGATGAGGCCGAACGCATCGGCCTGCCGATGCCGGCCATGCCTGAGGCGGCACAGGCAGCCCTGAAAGAAGTGCTGCCCTACGCGTCTCCGGTCAATCCGCTGGATTGTACGGCGCAGGCACTCAATGATCCGTCTCTGCTGGAACGATTCACCCGCGCCGCATTGGAAGAGGGCGGCTATGGGGCGGTCTTGTGCTTCCTGACCTATGTGGCGGGCAGCGAAGCCATGTCGCGGGTCATCCTTGACGCCATGACCCCGCTGCGCAAAGCCTACCCGGATCGCATCATCGCATTTTGCGCCCTCGGTGCGCCGGAGGTTCTCAGTCAATATGATGATGAGGGCATTCTGATCTTTAACGACCCGTGTCGGGCGGTGCGTGCATTGGATGCTGTGTTGCGATTGGGGCAGCGGGCGGGGACTGCGGCGCGGGACTTGCCGCTGGTGAACCCGGTTGCCTTGCCCGCACAGAGCCCGGATGAGGCCGAAGCCAAGGCGCTTTTGGCGGCGCAGCGCATTCCCGCTGCACCGGAACAGGCGGTGCAGAGCGTGGAGGAAGCCGTGCGTGCCGCGGCTGACTTAGGGTTTCCCGTGGTGATGAAAATCCTGTCTCCGGACATTCTGCACAAATCCGATATCGGAGCGGTGAAGCTCAATCTCAGTACTGCAGAAGAGGTCGAAGCGGCCTATGCGCAGATCATGGAGGCGGCGCATACCCATGCCCCGCAGGCGCAGATCACCGGGATGCTGGTGGCCAAGCAACTGACGGGCGGGATCGAATGTCTGATGGGGATCAGTCAGGACCCGACATTCGGGCCGGTAGCGGTTTTCGGGCTGGGCGGTATTTTCGTCGAATTGCTCAATGACGTCGCGGTCCGGGCTTGTCCATTCGGGCCGGATGTCGCGCGGGAGATGATTCTGTCCATTCGCGGCGCAGCCATTTTGCATGGCGCGCGCGGTGCCGCCCCCGCAGACATTGAGGCTCTGGCGGACATGCTGTCCTGTCTGTCTGTCTTTGCCGCAGGGGCAGGGGAGCGGCTGGTCTCCATCGACTTGAATCCGGTTCTGGCATTGCCCGAGGGCGAAGGCGCCTATGCGCTCGACGCGGTTATCGAACTGAACGCTGAGGGAGGCGCAGCATGACCATCGATTATGATCATCTCATGAATTTCGACATCCCGGAGGTGTGTCAGCACTATGGTGATGCCGAGGTAGCGCGCTTTGGTCTGACCATTGGACTGGGGCAGGATCCGATGGACATGCGCCAACTGCGGTATGTGGCGGCGCTGGCTGATGATCGCCGAGCCTTTCCGGCGATTGCCAATGTGCTTGGCCATCCGGGGTTCTGGCTGGCCGATCCGCGCACCGGCGTCGATGCCCTCAAGGTGGTACATGGTGAACAGGGGATGACGATCCACCAAACGATCCCGCCAGAAGGCTATATCTCTGCGAAGACCCGTGTGACAGGGCTTGTCGACAAAGGCGAGGGGCGAGGGGCGCTGCTCTATTTCGAAAAGAAGATCGTTGATCTGGACAGTGGGGTGCATCTGGCAACTTGTCGCGGCACGATCTTTCTGCGCGGCGATGGCGGGTTCGGTGGCCCCAGCGGACCGGTGAAAACCCCACATCAGGTGCCGGAGCGCGCGCCCGATTTCACCATGGATCTGCAGAGCCGTCCCGAACAGGCACTGGGCTATCGCTGGAATGGGGATTCCAATCCGCTGCATCTGGATCCGCGGGTCGCAGAACGGGCAGGTTATGAGCGCCCGATCCTGCATGGTTTGAGCAGTCTGGGGATGGCGGCACATGCGCTGCTCGCCGTGCTTTGTGATTATGATGATAGCAAGTTCGGGTCGATCGATGCGCGGTTTACGGCCTTCGTCTATCCGGGGGAGACCCTGCGCACGGAAATCTGGTCGGACGGCTCCTTCCAGACCCGTGCCGTCGAACGCGACAAGGTGGTCATTGGCAACGGGTTGTTCACGCAACGGGAGACAAACTGATGGGGATTGATGTTCAAAACCGCGAAGGCGGCGTCTGTATCCTGACCCTGAATGAGCCGGAGCGCCGCAATCCGGTGGGTCATGGCACCCGCGTTGCGCTGGTGCAGGCGTTGTCACAGGCTGAAAGCGATCCGGCTGTGCGCGCGGTGGTTCTGACCGGGGCCGGTGGGAATTTTTCAGCTGGCGGTGATATTCGGGACCAGCGGGATCGCAGCATTTCCGAACATCGTGACCGCTTCGCAGTGATCCGCGATCTGGTGTTGCGCATGACAAGGTTCTCCAAGCCGCTGGTGGCGGCGGTCGAAGGCTGGGCCGCTGGTGGAGGTTTCGCATTGGCATTGGCCTGCCCGACCATCGTGGCCTCTGAGAACGCCCGCTTTGTTACCAGTTTCACCAAGATCGGGCTGATCCCGGATATGGGGTTGCTGGCCACGCTGCCCGCCCGGATCGGTCCTGCGCGGACGCGCCGATTATTGCTGACAAACCGGGTGGTTTCTGCGCCCGAGGCGCTGGCTCTGGGTATCGTGGATGAACAGGCCCAAAGCGGCACTGCCTTGGATCTGGCTTGCAAATTTGCGCTGGAAGAGGCCGCGGGGGCGATGTTGCCACGCCATTTCATTGTGGATTGGTTCGCGCGCGACATTGCTGAGGCGCTGGACTACGAACAAAGCTTGCAACCGGGCCTGATCAACAGCGCGGATGCCGCCGAAGGGCGGGCGGCCTTTGCCGAGAAAAGGCCTCCATGGTTTCGCGGATGCTAGAGCAAGCTGGGCATATTACCACACCGACGGATCCGGGCGGCGCGCTGCGCCGTCTGGCGATGAGTGTGGTTATCATGTCGGCTCTGGTGTTGATTTTCGTCGATGCTGTCGCGGTGAGCGTCCTGGGCTCAGTGGCCCTGGTCGTCTTTCTGGTACTGGCGCATCGGCAGTTCACCATCGGCACATGGGTTCCGGTCCTGTTATCGGCGCTGGTGTTGGTGCTCGCACTTTGGCGTGGCGTGTCGTCTGAGGTGTTCCTGCGGGCGGCTGATCGCATGATCTTCCTGTCGGCGCTGATTGCCATGCTCGGCTGTTTGCGCTCCGCCGCCGCCGTGGCCCCCGAAGTGCGCCAGGCAGGGGCATTTGTCACCAACCAACCCGCGTCGCACCGCTATCTGGCGATGACCTTTGGCGGGCATGTGTTCGGTGTCTTGATCAACTTCGGCGGGCTGGCGCTCTTGCTGGACATGGCGAACAGGGCGATGGCCTCAGAAGCGGCCATGCGGCTGCCGCCCGAGGCGCAGGAAGCCCGGCTCAAACGCATGGTTCTGGCAGTTGTGCGCGGGTTTTCGATGATTTCCCTGTGGTCCCCTTTCGGCTTTGCGACAAATGCCATTCTGGTCGCATTGCCGGGACTTTCCTATGTCGAATTTGGGCCGATTGGTCTTGCGATGTCTTTCGTCTATATCGCCGTCGGATGGCTCTTTGACCGTGCCGCAGGGCGCAAATTTCGTGCACTGGGACTGCCCCGGCCCGCACCGCCCCGGGGCAGTTGGGTGGGGGCTCTGCTGCTGCTTGGGCATGTTTTTGCGCTTGGCGGTTTGGTCTTTTTTACCCATGGGGCAACGCAGCTCAGTTTTCAGCAGGCACTGATCCTTGTAGTGCCTTGCTATGCGCTGGTCTGGGTGGCGACGGTGACGCGGCGCGAGCCGGGCGGCACCTGGGGCAATCTGCGACAGGCCAGTACGGCCACCTGGCAACGGCTGTCCTATCTGGGGCCCGAGGTCGGCGTCTTTGCCTCGGCCGGGTTTTTGCCGGTTCTGCTGCTGACCGTGATCCCAACGGACCCCTTGCGAGAGGCTGTTGCCAGCTGGGGGCTCGGGGCGATGTCGCTGGCGGCCTTCTTGTCGCTGTCCATCGTCGGCGGAGCGATGATGGGGATCAATCCTATCGTGTCCTCGTCGGTTCTGGCCGCGGTTCTGGCGCAATTGTCCGTGCCGGGGCTGAGTGACGCGGTGATTGCCCTGACCATTACGGGTTCCTGGACGGCGGTGATCAGCCTATCGCCCTTCATCACCACTTTGGTTATCTGCTCGGCCATCGTCGGACGTTCTCCGGCACGAATCGGGCTGGTCTGGAACGGGGCCTATTGCCTGACCATTCTTGCGGTCTGGTGGGTCTGTATGGCGGGGGCGATGTCGTTGGGATGGATCTAAAGCTTTGTTCCCGGCCAATGACCGGCACTCACCATATCCTGAACCTCTTGTGTCACGAAGTCGGCAAAGCTGCTCGTCAGCCGCGAGGTCGGGCGGTTGAGCGGTGTCATCAGAACCAGTGTACGGTCTATCGGGCGGTCGATGATCGGGCGGGCGATCAGCCGGCCCGCCTGCATGTGATCCCGCACGCTGACCAGCGGCAGGATCGTGCTGCCCAGGCCGCGTTCGACAAAGGCGATCATGGTTGGCAAGATGTCGATCTCCAGCATGACCTGCAGTACCTGCCCGACCGTGGCGGCGATGCTTTCAATCCGTCCGCGCAGCCCATGTTCGGGGTTGGGCAGGATCAGCGGTTGGCTGAGGGCGTCACCGATGGTGATCGGCACACCGTCCAGATGATCCGCCCCGTTAGCGGACTGGATCAGGAAGAGCTGTTCGATGATGATCGGCTGGGTCTTGATCGAGGGCGATTTCTGGCCCTCATAGGCAACACCCAGATCGATCTTTCCACGCAGCAGCCAGTCCTGAATGTGACCGCTGAAGCCAGAGACGATGCGCAGTTTCACATCGGGGAACAGGTCCATGGTGCGGGAAATGAGATGCGTGGCAAGAATGTCCGCCACCGTCGGGGGCAGGCCCAGCGTCACAGTTCCCGACAGGCGCGCCTGCGTGCCGGAAATGTCGCTGGCGATATCTTGCACGTCTTCAAGGATGACCTTGGCACGTCGGGCCAAGCGCAGGCCCTCCTCAGTGGGCATCACACCGCGTCCGTGACGGCGCAAAAGCGCGACGTTCAGTTCCTCTTCGAGGGCTTTGACCTGACGGCTGAGAGCGGGCTGGGCGATGCTCAGCCGTTCAGCCGCGGCGGTAATACTGCTCAGTTCGACGACCTGAATGAAGTTTCTAAGCTGCCGGAGTTCCATTCATGCCTCATTTGTATCTCGGATATATCCATAATGCATTTGAGACATGAGTTCTAGTGTCACAGTGTAAGCTGTGAGGAGAAGGCCCCGGCGGTTCTTTGAGGAGAGAAACACCGGGGTGCCAAAAGACCGATCGAGGATTGGTCGCATGACGCGATGCGTCACAGGGAGGAAGATATGAAGATGAATTTTCTACGCTCGGCGGTTGCTGGCAGTGTGGTCGCGGTGTCTGCCGTTGCCGCAATGGCGCAGGATCTGCCCAAAACCATGGTCTGGACATCTTATGATGTCGGGTCGGCCGGTTATGCCGAGGCCTCTGCCATTGCCGATGCTTTCGGCAAGAAATTCGGCACCCGGATCAGGATTCAGCCTTCGGGCAGCGGGATCGGCCGGTTGCAGCCGCTGTTGCAGGGCAAGGCCGACTACGCCTTTCTGGCGACGGAAGCGTTTTTCATTGGCGAAGGCGCCTATGATTTTGCCGTTCCTGAATGGGGGCCGCGTGAACTGCGGGCGGTTCTGGGACGCCCCGCGGGGATCACGCTCATTGCCGCGGGCGATGCCGGGATCGAGAACATCGAAGATGCGCGTGGCAAGCGCATTGCGTTCGTCGCCGGCAACCCGTCCGTGAACGTCAAATGTGAGGCGATCCTGGCGTTTGCCGGGCTCACTCTGGATGACGTCGAGGTCGTGATGTTCCCAACCTATGGATCGGCGATGTCGTCCATGACACGCAATGAGTCGGATGCGACCTGCACCACGCCGACGACAAGCCAGCTCTATGAACTGGCCGAAAGCCCGCGCGGGATCTATTACCCGCCGCTGCCGGCAGACAACACCGAGGGCTGGGAAAAGCTGCTGAAGGTGCTGCCGATCATGAACCCTTCGGATGAGGATATTGCTGCCGGTCTTCCCGAAGGCGAAGTGGCAAAGATGGCGGCCTATCGCTATCCGGTGATCACCACCACACCGGACAAATCCGCGGATGAAGTCTATGCCTTCATCAAGGCGCTGGATGAGACCTACGACCTCTACAAAAACGGCACGGCAGCGATGCCGCGATGGTCGATCGACAAGTCGGGCAAGCCCGCCATCGATGTCCCCTTCCACGAAGGCGCTGTGCGTTATCTCCGGGAAAAAGGCATCTGGACGGATGAGGATGACGCTTGGAACGCCAAACGAACTGCGCGAATGGATGCGCTTGTCGCTGCCTGGGAGACGTTCAAATCCGAGCATGGCGATCTCTCCGAAGAGGACTATGCCGCGCAATGGATGGCGCGCCGCGCTGAAGTCATCGCTGAGCTGAACTGAGCAAGCGGCCTTTGCCTTGCCTCTCCGGTGCGTTGCGCGCCGGAGAGGTGCCTCTACTGTTTTGGGAAACCACCATGACCTATGAAAACACATCAGACAGCGATGAGATCGCTCAAAAAGACGCACATGAATTGCCGGCTGTTCATACACGCCGGGCTGTGCAATGGGGCGTGATTGGGCTTGGCGCACTGGGTGTGCTTATGGCGATCAATCAGCAGTTCCTGTTGAATCTGGCGGGCTTTCAGCCCTTGGGGAATTCATACCTTTATTATCTGATCGGTCTTTTTCTGGCGGTGGCATTTCTAGCGCTGCCCATTCGCAAATCGGGCAATGGTGGCTTTTTCTGGGTGAATATCGTCCTGGCTGCGCTGGCTCAGGTGAGTGCGGGTTGGCTCGGGTTTCATGGGCTCGACATCATTCAGCGGGGGTGGGAATATGACGCCCCGGTCATGGCCGATCTCATGGCGGGCGTTCTGCTGATTCTGGTGCTGGAAGGCGTGCGCCGCGCCGGCGGTCCGATCCTGCTGGTCACAGCCGTCCTGTTCGGCTCGTATCCGCTGTATGCGGATTTCATGCCCGGCTTTCTCTGGGGCACCGAATATTCGCTGGTCGGCACAGTTCGCGCTCATGTGCTTGGCGTGGAATCCATCATCGGCATTCCGATGCAGGTCGTGGCTGAGCTGGTGATCGGCTTTGTGATTTTTGGGTCCGTTCTGGTGGCGACAAAGGGCAGTGACTTTTTCATGGAACTGGCGTCTGCTCTGCTCGGGCACAGCCGTGGCGGACCGGCCAAGGTGGCGGTGATGGGGTCCGGCATTCTGGGATCTCTGTCTGGTAGCGTGATTTCCAACATTCTGACCTCGGGGCCGTTTTCCATCCCGACGATGCGCAAAGTCGGCTATCCGGCAAGCTATGCCGCCGCGATCGAAGCCTGCGCGTCGACGGGGGCGACGCTGATGCCGCCGGTCATGGGGACTGTAGCTTTTGTCATGGCCTCATTTCTGGGGGTGCAATATTCGACGATTGTGGTGGCCGCGATCATCCCTGCGATCCTGTTCTATGTCGCGCTGCTGTTTCAGGTGGACATGTTCGCAGCACGTCGTGGCCTGAAGGGGCTGCCGCGCGAAGATATCCCGCCGATCTGGCCGGTGCTGAAATCGGGCTGGCCCTATCTTCTGAGCCTTGCGGTGCTGATCTTTGTGTTGATGGGTCTGCGGATGGAAGCGCGCTCGCCCTATTACGCTGCCGCTGTGATGCTGATCGCGACGAGCTTTCGCAAGGAAACGCGGGTGGACTGGCGCCGCGCCAAGACCCTGATGCTTGACATCGCCTCGAATGTCGCCGGTCTTGTTGCCGTTCTTGCGGGCATTGGTCTGGTGGTCGGTGGTCTGTCCTACACGGGGGTGGCCGGCGCATTCTCGCGCGAGCTTCTGCTCTATGCGGATGGCAATGTGGCGCTGATGCTGATTGCCGGCGCCGTCACCAGCTTTGTTCTGGGCATGGGGATGACAGTCACGGCCTGTTATATCTTCCTGTCGATCCTGCTGGCCCCTGCGCTGGTGCAGGCAGGGCTGAACCCGATCGCAAGCCATTTGTTCATCCTCTATTGGGGCATGTTGTCCTACATCACGCCGCCGGTTGCGCTGGCTGCGATCACGGCTGCGAATGTGGCGGGCTCCAAGCCGATGGAAACTGGGTTCCGTGCGATGCGGCTGGGTCTGCCGCTGTTTATTCTGCCCTTCATCTTTGTCTATGATCCGGCACTGATCATGCACGGTAGCTTGCTGCAGATCGCTGAACGCGTGACGCTCACGCTGATTGCGATCTGGGCGATTACCGCAGCCTTTGAAAGCTGGATCTACAAGGTGGGACGCATCGGAACCCTGAGCCGTATCCTGCTGGCCCTTGGCGGTCTGCTGGTGCTGGTGCCGGAGCTGTCCACCAGCCTGATCGGGGGCGGAGTTCTGATCGCTGTCATTGGTGTGAATTTCAAACTCGCCCGCGCCCGCAACGCCGTGCAAGTCTGATCCAAGGAAAGCAAGGACATGGATAAACGAGCAAGCGATCTGGCGACAGCTGTCGCGCAGGTCCCTGACGGGGCGGTGGTGATGATGGGCGGTTTCGGCTCATCGGGCGTGCCCCTTGGGCTGATTGACGCCCTTTTGGAACAGGGTACCACCGGGCTGACGGTGATTTCAAACAATGCCGGTGCCGGGGAAACCGGACTGGCGTGCCTGCTGAAGGAAAAGCGGGTCGCCAAAGTCATCTGTTCCTACCCGCGCACCCCCGGTTCGATCTGGTTTGAACGCCGCTACAAGGCGGGCGAGATCGATCTGGAAGTCGTGCCACAGGGGACACTGGCGGAGCGTATGCGCGCTGCCGGGGCCGGGTTGGGCGGGTTCCTGACGCCAACGGGCTATGGCACGCATCTGGCCGAAGGCAAGGAAACACGGGTGATCGACGGGCGGGGCTATGTCTTTGAAACGCCGCTGAGCGCGGATTTCGCCTTTGTGCGGGGCGAAGAGGGGGATCGGTTTGGCAATCTCACCTATCATGCGACCGCGCGCAATTTTAATCCGGTGATGGCCATGGCCGCTCGCCATACCATCGCGGAGGTGCGCCATTTACGGGAAACTCCGCTTGATCCCGAACATGTGGTGTCGCCAGGGATCTTTGTTCAGACAGTGGTGGAATATGGGGTGAGACCATGACTTCTCTCAGTGACAGCGCGCTGGCTGCCCGCGTGGCGCAAGACATTCCGGATGGGGCCTATGTCAATCTGGGGATCGGTAAGCCGACCCATGTTTCAACGCATATTCCAAAGGGACGCGAAGTCGTTTTTCAGGCAGAGAACGGCATTCTGGGCATCGGCCCGGTGCCGCCTGCGGGAACGGAAGATCGCGAATTGATGGACGCGAGCAAACGCTATGTCACGGTGGCCCCGGGCGGGGCGTTCTTTGAGCATTGCGACAGCTTTGCGATGATGCGCGGCGGTCATATCGATATCGCCGTTCTTGGTGCCTATCAGGTCGCACAAAACGGGGATCTGGCCAATTGGGCCACCCTCGACGACAGCTTTCCGCCCGCTGTGGGCGGGGCAATGGATCTGGTCGTGGGTGTTCCGCAGATATTTGTGATGATGAAACATGTCGACCGCGAGGGCGCGCCGAAGCTGTTGGAGGCCTGTACCTATCCGCTGACGGGCCTCGGGGTTGTGACCCGGGTCTATACCGATCTGGCGGTTCTCAATGTGACGCCCGAAGGGTTCCGGCTGGTGGAGCTGGCGCCGGGCAACAGTTTTGACCACGTCCAGTCTTTGACCGGGGCGAAAATTCTCACCGATTGATGAAAGCAGACATCGCCACTTGGGCGTCTGCCATAAGGACATGCATATGTTGAAAACTGATCCGATTGCGGGTTTGAAACGGGGCCTGAAACTGCCGTTGATCGGTGCGCCGATGTTTCTGGCCTCCGGTGTCGATCTGGTGGTGGCGCAATGCTGTGCCGGGATGATCGGGACCTTTCCGGCACTGAATGCGCGCCCGGCTGAGGCGCTGGACGGATGGCTGACCGAGATCGAAACCCGTCTGGCCGATCATGCGGCCGCAACGGGCGACATACCTGCCGCCTATGGGGTCAATCTGATCGTCAATGATTACAATGCGCGTCTGGAAGAAGATCTGGCAACCATCGTTCGGCACAGGGTGCCGCTGGTGATCACCTCTCTCTCTGCTCCGGATCGGGTGGTGGAGGCGGTGCATGGCTATGGCGGTGTCGTGTTCCATGATGTGGTCAAAGCGCGTCATGCCCGGCGTGCGATCGCGGCGGGTGTCGACGGTCTGATCCTTGTGAGCGCGGGCGCGGGGGGACATGCGGGCACTTTGAATCCCTTTGCTCTGATCGAAGAGGTGCGTGAATTCTACGACGGGCCGATTGCTCTGTCCGGCGCCGTGGCCAATGGGCGTGCTGTTCTGGCGGCCCAGGTGCTGGGCTGCGATTTCGCCTATGCCGGGACCATGTTCATTCCAACGCAAGAGGCCATGTCACCGCAGGCGCATAAGGATATGATCCTTGCGGCGGTGGCCGACGACATTCTCTACACGCCGATGTTTTCAGGAACACCTGCCAACTATCTGACGGCAAGCATTCTCGCGGCGGGCGTCGATCTGGACAGTGCCCGTCAGGCGCAACCGCGTCGGATGACGGACAAATCCGATCCGGATCGCCCGAAAGCGTGGAAGGATGTCTGGAGTGCGGGGCAAGCGGTCGGCCAATCGCGGTCGCTTGAGACCACGGCTGCCTTGGTGGCCAGGCTGAGACAGGACTATGACGCGGCGCGCACCGCGATTTGCGACATGTGAGGCATGCTATGACGATTGCACAAATCTTGGGGCGGTTCGCCGCCGACACCTCCACCGATGACGCAGAAATGCGAGGCTTCACACGCTGTTCGCTGTTCGACTGGGGCAGCGTCGGGATCGCAGGAAAAGACGAACCGGTGGCGCAAGCCGCCCGCAATATGGCGCTGAAGATGGGGGCGGGCTCGCAGGCGGCCGGTGTGATCGGTGGCGGGCAGGCGATGCCAGCGATGGCCGCCATGGCGAATGGCGCAATCAGCCATGCACTGGATTATGACGATACCCATTTCGGACACATCGGCCACCCCAGCGTCGCCGTCATTCCAGCCGCTCTGGCGCTGGCAGACAGCGAAGGGGTTTCTGGTGAGAGGTTCTTCGACGCTGTGACTGTCGGTTTGGAAACGGCCTGCCGGATCGGGGCGTGGCTGGGCCGTCCCCACTACGAGGCGGGCTTTCACCAGACTGGCACTTCTGGTGCCTTTGGGGCAACGGCGGCAGCCGGTCGTGTGTTGGGGCTGAACGCCGCGCAGATGACACAGGCTCTGTGCCTGACCGCCACGCGTGCTGCCGGCTTGAAAAGCCAGTTCGGCACGATGGGCAAGCCGCTGAATGCTGGCTTCGCGGCAGAGGTCGGCGTGGTCTCGGCATTGCTGGCCCGTGAAGGCGCAACTTCCACCGAAGTCGCCATCGACGGGGCACAGGGCTTTGGCCCGACCCACAGTGGGGTCGCTGAGGCCTCTGCCCTCGATGGGTTGGGAGCGCAGTGGCTGTTTCCTAACATCTCCTACAAATTCCATGCTTGCTGTCATGGCCTGCATGCGATGCTCGAAGCCCTGCGTGGCTTGATGGAAGCCGGGGTCGATGCACAGGGCGTGGATGCGGTGACGATTTTCACCCATCCGCGATGGCTGACCGTGTGCAACCAGCCGGAACCGCGCACCGGTCTGGAGGCCAAGTTCAGTTTCCGTCTGGCGGCGGCGATGATGCTGTCCGGGTTGGATACCGGGTCTCTGGCGGTCTATTCCGATGAAACCTGTGCCCGGTCAGACCTGGTGGCTCTGCGCGACAAGGTGCGGGTGGTGGTCGATGAGAGCTTGCCCGACAGTGCGGCGCGGATCAGCATCCTCAAGAGCACACAGGACCACACGGCAAAGTATGATATTCTGAGCAGGATGAGTGCGGCTGAGGCAGATCAGAGGTTGCGGCGGAAATCCGCGATGTTGTTGGGCGGGGCGCGGTCTACGGCTTTGCATGATGCGGTGTCGACCATAGAGACACAGGCCTCCGTCGCGGCGCTACAAGCCTGTCTACTTGCAGATGTCAACTGACCGGAGTTTTCAAAAGCCGGTTGTTGTGGAGATGAAGCGGACAAAAGGCGCGACTGTGCCGGGGGCATCGGCTTTGTTCCAGATCAGCGAAACCTGGTGCTGGGCATCGGCCTCTTCGATCTCGACATAGACGACATCTGAGAACGTGCTGCTTCCCAGCGATTTGGGGACCAGTGAAACCCCCATGCCCTGCGCCACCAGCGCGACGATCGTGAACCAGTTTTGCACATGGTAATTCGGGTAGGGAGCAATCCCCGCCGCCCGCAAGAGTGCGACAATGCGGTCGTGATAATGCTCCGCGAATTCCCGCGAAAAGACCAGAACCCTTTCGCCGGCCAGATCGCCCAGCCGCACACGGCTGCGGGTCGCGAGACGATGATCGCGGGGCAGGCAGCAAACCAACCTTTCGGTTTCCAGCGTTTGATGGTCGATCTCCGGCGGCAACGGAATGGCGTGGATGAAACCGACATCGATTTCATGTTTGCTCAGGGCTTCGACTTGTCGGGCGGTGTTCATCTCTTTTAGGATCAGATCCACATTTGGATGGGCGTCACGAAAGCCGCGCAGACGTGCGGGCAAATGTCGAAACAGCATTGACGGCACGAAGGCCACGCGCAATGTGCCGCTGCCGCCATGGGCAGTCTGCGCTGCGCTGGCTTCAGCAACGGAGAGCTGCCCAAGGATACGGCGGGCGTGATTGGCGAACACCGCCCCGGCTGGGGTCAGGCGCACCACACGATTGGTGCGTTCCATGAGCGGAAATCCCAACGTGTGTTCCAGTTGTTTCAGACTTGCACTCAGCGGAGGCTGGGAAATATGCAGCCGCTCGGCAGCCCGACCAAAATGCAATTCTTCGGCCAAGGCGAGGAAATATTGCAATTGCCGGAAGGTGATCGCCATGGGCTGTCTTTCATATCAAAAGTGCTATCGCATAATAGAACAATAGTATTGGAAATTAAATCGCGTTTTTTGTCCTGATGAGGTGGGAGATCGGCCGAGACTGGTCGTGAAACACTCATCGCATTGGGAGGATAACCGTGCCGATTGCCATTCACCAGAATATTCCAGACAGCCGGGGCATGAATGCCTTTCGTGCAGATCCGGCCTTCGCGGACTTGATGCAGGTCTATCTTGACCCGGAGTTGCACGACAGGGTGATACCGCAGCTGGATCGCATGGGGGCTTTGGTGGGTGACCGTCTGGAAGAACTGGCCCTGAGCGCTGACAAGAATCCGCCGCTGCTGCACAGCCGCGCGCGCAACGGCGCGGCGCAGGAATGGATCGAAAAGGATGCGTCCTACGTCGAGCTGGAACGCTATGCCTTCGGCGAATTCGGTTTGGCGGCCATGTCCCATCGAGCGGGCGTCTTCGGCGCGGCCGACAAATTGCCTCCACTGGTTAAATACGCATTGGTTTATCTCTTTGTGCAGGCGGAGTTCGGATTGTGCTGCCCCTTGTCGATGACGGATTCTCTGACCCGCACATTGGTCAAATTCGGCTCAGAGGATCTAGTGCGGCGCTATTTCGATCAACTCACCAGTCAGGATATGGATCAGCTGTTTCAGGGCGCCATGTTCATGACGGAGCAGGCGGCGGGATCGGATGTCGGTGCCATCGAAACGACGGCGCGCCAGGATGCGGATGGCACATGGCGCCTCTATGGTGACAAATGGTTCTGTTCCAATCCGGATGCGGCGCTGGGCATGGTGCTGGCCCGTCCCGAAGATGGTACGGCTGGCACCAAAGGATTGTCTCTGTTCTTGTTGCCGCGTCATCTGCCGAATGGCGACAAGAACGCCTATCGCATTCTGCGTCTGAAAGACAAAATGGGCACCCGGTCCATGGCGTCCGGTGAAATCTGTCTGGAAGGGGCGACAGCCTATCTGGTCGGCGATCCCGGGCAGGGTTTCAAGCAGATGGCCGACATGATCAACATGTCGCGTTTGGCCAATGGGGTGCGCTCCGCCGGGCTGATGCGCCGAACCGTGAATGAAGCACTGTTCATTGCGCGCCACCGCACGGCTTTTGGCAAACGCCTGATCGATTTACCGCTGATGCAACGGCAACTGTCCAAGATGCTGGTGACCGCCGAACAGGGGCGCAGCATGGTTTTCCAGACCGCGCAGGTGTTGCGTGCTGCGGATGCAGGTGACGCCCAACAGGCCAAGGTGCTGCGCATTTTGACACCGCTTGTCAAATTCCGGACCTGCCGTGATGCGCGCAAGGTGGCCGGGGACGGTATGGAGGTGCGTGGCGGCTGCGGCTACATTGAGGAATGGTCCGATGCGCGGGTGTTGCGGGATGCCCATCTGGGATCGATCTGGGAGGGAACCTCCAACATCGTCGCCCTTGATGTAAGCCGGGCTGTGCGCCGTGAAGATGCGCTCTCTGCGCTGGAACAGCATGTGCAGAGCCTGACGGAACAGTCCGAAGCGGTTCTCGGGTCTCAGCCGCAGATCGTAGACGGCTTTTCGCGTGCCGCAGATTTTCTGGATCGTGTGGCGCAGAGCCGCGACAAGGAGGCAGACACCCGGCGTGCGGCTTCTGCGGTCTATAATGCGACCTCTGCGGTGGTCATGGCCTGGGAAGCGTCCCGGATTGCGCGGCTGACCAATCAGCGTGCTGGTCAGCGTCTGGAACTGGCCCATGCGGTGGTGCGCCATAAGCTGGCGGTGCAAGACCCGATGGCGGGAGGCGACGCGGGTCAGCAACAGGATATGGCGTTGCTGGACGCGGCCTTTGCCGATGCCGAAATCACGCTGGAGGCGGCACAATGAGTGGCGCGGTCAAAGGGGCACTCGACGGGCTTCGGGTGATCGATCTCAGCCGTATTCTGGGTGGCCCCTGGGCCGGGCAGGTGCTGGGGGATCACGGTGCAGATGTGATCAAAGTGGAACCCCCAAGCGGCGATGATACCCGTCATTGGGGCCCTCCCTTTGCCGGGGACACGGCATCCTATTTTCTGGGCCTCAATCGCAACAAACGTGCCATTGCTCTGGATCTGCGCAAGCCAGAGGGCCGCGAGGTTTTGCTCTCTCTTCTGGAAGATGCGGATGTGCTGCTGGAAAATTTCAAGATCGGCACGCTTGAAAAATGGGGGCTCGGCTATGACGAAGTCCTGTCCAAACGCTTCCCGAAGCTGATTCATTGCCGGGTCTCCGGTTTTGGGGCCGATGGTCCGCTGGGCGCCTTACCCGGCTATGACGCGGTGCTGCAGGCCATGAGCGGGATCATGAGCGTGAATGGCGCGCCGGAAAGCGGGCCGGTGCGCGCGGGTGTGCCGGTGGTCGATATGGTCACCGGGCTGAACGCGGTGATTGGTATCCTTCTGGCGCTGCATGAGCGCGAGGCTTCTGGACGGGGACAGTCCGTCGAGGCTGCTTTATTCGATTCTGCGATTTCGTTGTTGCACCCGCATGCGGCCAACTATGCGCTGTCGGGCAAGGTGCCGGGGCGCAGCGGCAACGATCATCCCAACATTTCGCCCTATTCGGCCTATCAGACCGGAACGGGGCAGATTTATCTCACTGTGGGCAACGACCGGCAGTTCCAGCGGCTTTGCGAAATTGTGGAGGCGCCCGATATCGCTGCCGATCTTCGGTTCGCGAGCAATGGCGCGCGGGTCGAAAATCGGGATGCGCTCCGGGCGCAGCTTGAGGCGGCCTTTGCTCATCATGATGGGGTGGACCTTGCCGAGCGGCTCATCGCTGCCGGGGTTCCCGCCGGGCCGATCCTGAACGTGGCCGAAGCGCTGGCACACCCGCATGTCGCCCATCGTGACCTGATGGTCGACATTGATGGCTATCGTGGCATCGGGGCGCCGGTCAAACTGTCACGAACCCCCCCAAGCTACCGCAGGGCACCGCCTGAATTCGGGGCACAGAACGACGAAATACTGGAAGACATCGGGATCGCCGAAGACGCGCGTGACAGTCTTCGGGCTCAGGGGGTGATCCCCGGCACGCGGCAGTCGGGATAAGCCGGTTTCGAGCAAGAGAAGGACTGAAGATGAAAGACAAAAATCAAATCCAGTGGGACGATCCGTTCCTGATGGACGCACAGCTTTCGGGCGAGGAACGCATGATCCGGGAGACAGCGCATGCCTATGCACAGGACCGTCTGGCCCCAAGGGTGCGCGATGCTTTCCGCCGGGAAGAGACCGATCCGGCCATTTTTCGCGAAATGGGGGAATTGGGGCTTTTGGGTGTGACCTTGCCCGAGGACTACGGTGGCATCGGTGCGGGCTATGTGTCCTATGGGCTCGTCGCGCGTGAAGTCGAGCGTGTCGACAGTGGTTTTCGATCGATGATGTCGGTGCAATCCAGCCTGGTGATCTATCCGATTTATGCCTTCGGCTCGGAGGCACAGAAACAGAAATACCTGCCGAAGCTGGCATCCGGGGAATGGATTGGGTGTTTCGGCCTGACCGAGCCGGATGCGGGGTCTGACCCGGGCGGTATGAAAACGACGGCGACACCTGTGTCGGGCGGCTATCGTTTGAATGGCACCAAGATGTGGATTTCAAACGCTCCTCTGGCAGATGTGTTCGTGGTCTGGGCCAAATCTGCGGCGCATGATGGTCAGATCCGCGGTTTCATTCTGGAAAAGGGCATGGACGGGCTGTCCGCGCCCAAGATTGAGGGCAAGATGAGCCTACGGGCCTCAGTGACCGGCGAAATCGTCATGCAGGATGTCGAAGTCACGGAAGAGGCGCTGCTGCCGAATATCGCCGGGCTGTCAGGGCCATTCGGCTGTCTGAACCGGGCACGGTATGGCATCGCCTGGGGGGTGATGGGCGCGGCTGAGACCTGTTGGCATGCCGCGCGGCAATATGGTCTGGACAGAAAGCAGTTCGGGCGCCCGCTGGCGCAAACGCAGCTGTATCAGAAGAAGCTCGCGGATATGATGACGGAAATTGCGCTGGGTCTGCAGGGCGCGCTGCGGGTGGGGCGGCTGTTTGAAGAGCAGACGATGGCGCCAGAGATGATTTCTCTGGTCAAACGCAACAACTGCGGTAAGGCGCTGGAGATTGCCCGGATGGCGCGCGACATGCATGGCGGCAACGGGATTTCCGATGCCTTCCCGGTCTTCCGCCATATGGTCAATCTGGAGACGGTCAACACCTATGAGGGCACGCATGACGTTCATGCGCTGATTCTTGGGCGCGCGCAGACCGGGTTGCAGGCCTTCTTTTAGAGGTCACTCAAGGACGGGCGAAGAGCATGGCTGTTCGCCCGTCGTGCGGATCAGCCTTTGTGGCTGTCTGTGCCAAAAAGGCATTGCTCGATCTTTCGCGCCGCGTCTCGCAAGCCTATGGCGGCATTTGTCAGGGTTTCGGGCGGCGTCTGGGCGGCGATGCCAATGGCGCTGAGGCCAAATCGCGCCTTGCCCTGTGCATCAAGCGCCAGCGCGCCGGCAATATGCAGACCGAGAAACAGATTGCCCTTATCAAAAGCATAGCCTGTGTCCCGGGCGTCCTGAACATCTTGCCAGTAAGCGTCGAACCCCGGGGCAGATTGCCAGGTGAGCTGATTGTATCCGGCTTCGCATTCTGCTCGCGACAGGTTGTAGCGGGCGGCATAGCAGCGGCCGACCGACCCGATAAGCACCGGCAATCGGGACCCATGCGAGACATTGGCATGGACCACGCGTTGCGGCGGGACGCTGTCGATCAGCACAATGCGATCGGTCTCGGTGACCTGCCAGAGGGCAATCAGAATGCGGTGGTCCTCGGCGAGTTCTTCCAGGAGGGGACGGATCAGATCGGTGGGATTTGCACCCAGCACCGGGGCCGCCAGCGACAGCAGACCCAGACCGCTCTTATAGGTCTTCGTCTCCGGATCGAAGGTCACATAGCTGTCACGCGCCAGCGTCTTCAGGATGTTGAACGTCGTGGAAACATTGGTGCCGGTTGCCCGTGCGATTGTGGCCACGCCTTCGGGCGCGCTGGAAGATGCAATATGTCGCAACAATTTCATGGCGTTGTCGACGGCGGGAACGGTTTTTCCTGAGCTGGGTTCTTTCATCTACTTTTCTTGTTGAAGAATGGCGTTTTATATGGAGAATGTTTGGTGCGGATCCTCTGTTTGTTGATTCGTGGACCGGACGGGCCAAAAACGCAACTCTTGGATGCCCTCTGTAAAAGACGGCGGGAGGGGCAACTGGCCGGGGTTCGATAGGAAGGCGAGGAGCAATCTGAACGACTTCGGGCGCGAGACGTCCGAGCGGCCCAGAGCAAAGGAGTGGTGTCCAGCTTCACATAGTATAGGCAGCCCGGCGTTTGAGGAGGCGCTTTGAGGGCGGCCCGGAGCAATCGGAAGATGCGATATCGCGTCTTCCGGGGTGTTGGGCTGTGCCTGATGCTCTGCTCCATCGTCAAATGATTTCCGCACACGATGTCTGGGAGGAGAGACATATGTATTGCCAATGTATCCGTTCATTCGGTCAGCCGCTGCAGGGGGAAGAACGCCCTGATATGGTGCCCGAAGGCAGTGAAGTGATCGTGCGTGTGACCGCCGCAGGGGTGTGCCATACAGACCTGCATTTTCGAGAGGGCGGCTTCGATCTGGGCCATGGTCGGCGGTTGAACTATGCCGAACGTGGTGTCGAACTGCCAATGGTCGCCGGTCACGAGGTCGCGGGCGAGGTCGTGGCCACGGGCCCAGATGCCGGTCCGGTCGACATGTCGAAAACCTATGTCGTCTACCCATGGGGAGGCTGCGGCGAATGCGATCTTTGCAAGGCTGGCGAAGAGCAGGTCTGTGCGTCGCCCCGGTTTCTCGGGATCTACCGGGATGGGGGCTATGCGACGCATATCCGTGTCGGCCATCCGCGCTATCTGTTCGACGCAGATGGCATCGCGCCAGAAGTCGCCGCGCCGCTGGCTTGTTCGGGGCTGACGACCTATGCGGCACTCAAGAAGATATCGGCCACCTCGCAGACGCACACGCCGGTTTTGATCGGTGGGGGTGGGTTGGGGTTGATGTGTCTTCAGCTCATGAAGGCGCAGGATGTCAAGATGCCGGTCGTGGTCGATATCGATCCGGTCAAACGTGAGGCGGCTCTGGCGGCGGGTGCTGTGGTGGCGGTCGATCCCACTGCAGAGGATGCGGTGGCCCAGATCCATGCAGCCTGCGGTGGTGCTCCTCTGGCAGTGATCGATTTTGTGGGTGCCGAGACAACTGCCGAACTTGCGATGACCGTGGTGGGCAAAGGTGCGACCATTGTCGTGGTCGGTTTGTTCGGTGGGGCAACGCCCTGGGCGATCCCGATGCTGCCGCTCAAATCCGTCACGATCCGTGGCAGCTACACCGGGTCTCTGACCGAATTCGCGGAGCTGATGGAGCTGGCCAGACAGGGTAATATCACCCCCATTCCGACGCATGTCTATCCGCTGGAGGAGGCGGATCAGGTGCTTGATCTGCTTGAGGGCGGAAAGGTGGTGGGTCGCGCCATTTTGGCTGGCGGCTGAAAGCCGTGACCGGCCCGTGCAAGGGCCGGCACATATTCATTGGGAGGAAATAATCACATGACGATCAAGACACGTGCCGTTCTGGCGGCAGCTGCAGCTTGCACAGCATTGAGCGCAACCGCGCTACACGCGGAAACCCTGCGCTATGCCATCGGGTTTCCGCCGGGTGGTGCCGTCACGGACGGGATTGCCGAGTTCAACGAAAAGCTTCAGGCCGAAACCGATATGGCGCTGAAAGTCTATGAGCTGTCGCTTCTGGATCTTAAGGAAACGCCGCCGGGCGTGCGCGATGGCCTGGCCGACGCAGGCTATGTGCTGACCCCGTATTATCCGGCGGAATTCTCGGAATCCAATCTGCCGGCCAATATGTCGATGCTCGCCACTGTGGGCACGCCGACCAAATCTTCGGGGGCGGTGATGGCCGGGGCGATGACGGAATATATCATGTTGCATTGCGACGAATGTCAGGCGCAGTTCGCCGCGCAGAATCAGCTGTTCATGGGGGCCATCGGCACGCCGGAATATGTTCAGCTCTGCACCAGCCCGGTGCGGGGTGTCGAAGATATAAAAGGCAAGAAAATGCGATCTTCTGTGGATGCAATGGGCCGCTGGGCTGAGCATTTCGGCGGGACGAAAGTGTCGCTCCCGGCCAATGACATTTACGAAGCCATGTCGCAAGGCGTTGTCGATTGCACGATGATCTCTGCCCCTGAGTTGGGCAACTTCCAGCTGTTCGACGTCACGAAATACATCACGCTCGGCCTGCCTGGCGGCAGCTTCGCCGGTGTCGGTTCCATGAACATGAATCTGGATACATGGCGCGGGTTGAGCGCCGAACAGCGTGCGGATTTCCTGCGGCTTGCGCCGTTCAACTCGGCTGCGATCACGGTCAATTACCATCTGGCCGCCACAACGGACATTGAAAAGGCCCGTGCCAACGGCACCGAAATCATCGAAGCGCCGGAGGACTTGGTCAAAGCCACCGAGGACTTCGTCGCCGACGATGCGGCTGTGATCAAGGCGAGCTTTGAAAATGATTTCGGCCTGCAGAATGTCGATGAGAAATACGAGCAGATCGCCGGGCTGATTGAGCGCTGGAAAGGGCTCACCCAGGATGTCTATGACGACAAGGAGGCCATGACCGAGCTGTTGTGGACCGAAGTCTTCTCGAAAGTCGATCCGGCCACCTACGGGCTGAATTGAGGACTGCCGGCGGGGCGCCGTCCGGTGTCCCGCCCAGCTTTTGCTTCGAGAGGCTGTTATGCAAAAGACCGACAAGCTATTGCGCGGATTGATCGCGGCCTACGGCGCCATTGGCGCGGCTGCCATCTTTCTGATGATGCTGCACATTACCGCCGATGTCGTCGGCAAGTTCGTGTTCAACCGCCCGCTGCCGGGCACCATTCCGATCGTGTCGCAATATTACATGGTTATTGCCGCGTTCTTGCCGCTGGCGATGGTCGAAAAATTGAGCGGGCATATTTCGGTTGAGATCCTCTACGCCACCTTCCCGCGCACGATGCGCGGGATCCTGACCGTGTTTTCCACGGCATTGGGCGTGGTCGTTTTCGCCGCGCTGACCTGGGCGACCTGGGGAGAGGCGGTCAAGAAATACCAGATCGGCGCTTTCAGCTACGAGCAGGGGATCAAAGTGCCGATCTGGCCGTCTTATTTCATCCTGCCCGCAGGTGCCGGGCTTCTGGCGCTGGTTCTTCTCTGGCGGCTCGTCGCCCAATTGACCCGGGTCGAGGACCCTTCGGCCCTCGCGCCTGCTGCTGCGAACGATCATATGGAGGAAGAGGCCATTGACTGATATTCAGATCGGTTTCGCGGGCATTGCCCTTCTGTTGACCCTGATTGCCTTTCGCGTGCCAATCGCGCTGGCGCTGATCAGCGTGTCTTTTGGCGGCATGGCCATTCTTGTGTCGCCCAAGGCCGCATGGGGCGCGTTGGGGGTTATCCCGTACAGCTTTACGGCGACGTGGCATTTGTCGTCCATTCCGATGTTTGTCCTCATGGGGTTCTTCTGCTTTCATGCCGGGCTGACCACGGGTCTGTTCCGGGCCGCACGCATGTGGTTGTCGGCCTTGCCTGGCGGGTTGGCCGTGGCCGGTGTGCTGGGCTGTGCCGGTTTCGCGGCTGTCACCGGTTCGTCGATTGCCTGTGCGGCGGCGATGGGGCGGATCGCGGCTCCGGAAATGCTGCGCTACCGCTACGACGAAGGTCTTGCAACCGGGGCCATTGCCGCCGCCGGGACCATCGGTGCGCTTATCCCGCCCTCCATCCTCTTCATCTTGTACGGCATTATCGCGCAGGTTCAGGTCAGCCAGTTGTTTCTGGCGGGGTTCGTGATCGGTCTGATGACCGTCGTTGCCTATACGTTAGTGATCGTGGTGCGGGTGATGCTGAACCCCGATTTGGCCCCGAAAGCCGAAGAGCATATCGGGTGGCGAGAGCGCTTCGATGCCCTGCGGGATGTCTGGCCGATCCTTGTTCTGGTGCTGGGGGTGTTCGGGGGTCTCTTTGCCGGGATCTTCACGCCGACAGAAGCCGGTGGCGTCGGGGCGGCCCTGTCTCTCGTGATCGCTCTGGTGCGACGGTCTATCAGCCTTGAAGGCGTGTGGATTTCGCTCAAGGAAACGCTGACCATTTCGGCCTCGATCTTCATCATCGCGGTTGGTGCCAGCATGTTGACGCGCTTTTTTACCTTTTCGGGCGTGAGCGACGCCATCGCCGATACGGTCGTGGGCATGGGCGTTTCACCGCTCCTGCTGATCCTTGCGATCGCCGTGCTCTATCTGATCCTGGGCATGTTCCTTGAGCCGATTGGCGCGATGCTTCTGACGCTGCCGATCCTGCTGCCACTGGTGGAAACAGCGGGCATTGAGCTGCTTTGGTTCGGTGTGCTGGTGGCCAAGCTTCTGGAGATCGGCATGATCACCCCACCCATCGGTCTGAACGTCTTTGTGCTCAAGGGCGTGATGGGGGATCGGGTGCCCATCGGCACGATTTTCGCGGGGGTGTCACGCTTTATCCTCGCCGATCTCGTGATCATTGCGCTCATGGTCGCGTTCCCGAACATCGTCCTCTTCACACAATACTTGCTGCAATAGATGCAGCCGTCAGGAAGGAATGACATCATGTCTACGACGGATACGAAACTTTTCATCAATGGGGTTTGGCGCGCGTCTTCTGATGGCAAACGCTCCGAAGTGCACAACCCTGCCACGGGCGAAACCGTTGGGTATCACGCCATGGCCACGCAGGCAGATCTGGAAGAAGCTGCACAGGCTGCAAATAAGGCTTTTCCGCTGTGGCGCGATACGCCCGCCATGGAGCGCGCGGCGATTTTGCGCCGTGCCGCCGCGCTGCTGCGGGACCGGGTCGATGAGGTGGCCAAGGTGTTGACGGCTGAGATGGGCAAGCCGATCATCGAAGCGGAAACCGAACTGCGCTCTGCGGCGGATATTCTCGACTGGTTTGCCGAAGAAGCACGCCGGATCTATGGTCGGGTCATTCCCGCCCGCAGCCCCGATGTCATGCAGCTTGCGCTCAAACAGCCGGTGGGGCCCGTGGCCGCGTTCACGCCGTGGAACTTTCCGTTTTCACAGCTTGTACGCAAAGTGGCCCCGGCGCTGGCTGCAGGCTGTACCATGGTGGCCAAACCCCCAGAAGATACCCCCGCCAGCCCGGCGGTTCTGGCCGAGGTTCTGGCCGAAGCCGGCCTGCCAGCTGGTGTTCTGAACCTTGTCTACGGGAACCCGCCGGACATTGCGAATTTCCTGATCCCCCATCCCGTCATTCGCAAGGTGTCCTTTACCGGCTCCGTGCCTGTGGGCAAACAATTGGCGGCACTCGCAGGTCAGCATATGAAGCGGATCACCATGGAGCTTGGCGGGCACAGCCCGGTTCTGGTGTTCGACGATGCGGATATTGATGCGGCGGCCCGCGATCTTGCGACTTTCAAGTTCCGCAACGCCGGTCAGGTTTGTATTTCTCCGACACGCATTCTGGTGCAGCGCGGTATCTACGACCGGTTTGTGGCAAGGTTGCGCGAAGAGGCGGAGCAGATCACCCCGGCGCCTGGGATTGATCGTGAGACACGTATGGGGCCTTTGGTCAGTCAACGCCGTGTCGAAGCCGTCACGGCAATCATCGCAGAGGCGGTCGCGGATGGGGCCACCCTGATCACCGGCGGCGAACGGATCGAACAGCCGGGGTTCTTCTATCGTCCCACGCTGCTGGAAAAAGTGCCCGGCGGGTCGCGGATCCTTCATGAGGAACCGTTTGGGCCGGTTGCGATTCTGGCGCCCTTCGACACGATTGAAGAGGCGATCGAGGAATCGAACCGACTGGCCTACGGTCTTGCTGCCTATGCGTTTACCTCTTCGATCAAGACCTCGCAGATCCTGCAGAACCATCTGGAAACGGGCATGCTGGCGATCAACCACACGGCCCTTGGCCTGCCCGAATTGCCGCTGGGCGGGGTGAAGGATTCGGGCTTTGGGTCCGAAGGCGGTCCGGAAGCGATCGAAGCCTATGTCTTCACCAAGCTCGTAACACAGAAGTGCTGATCAATTCTGGCGACATCAACGGCACTCCGGTCTTCGGGCCGGGGTGCCCTTTGGCGATCTTGCTGGGTGGATAAGAGGCCCATTTCACAAAGCGGCAGAAGGTCAGTTTTCGGATCTGTAAAGCGGTTGGCGGCGCTTTCGGTGCGCGATGCGGGCCTGTTTGCCTTTGCGCTGCCTGTCGAGAGTCCACGGGCGCCAAGGCCTTTGCAACAACACAACTATTTGGGTTTGATGGTAGCGGAGGAGGGACTTGAACCCCCGACACGCGGATTATGATTCCGCTGCTCTAACCAACTGAGCTACTCCGCCGAAGTGCCGCGTAGGTAGTCGGTCCTGCGCGGAGGGTCAAGAGGGAAATCGCGGTTTTTCCCCAACAAAGTTCCCGCCTCCGTCCCTGGCGAATGTTTGCGTTGCGCTCACCTGTCTTGTTGCCAGGAGGGGGATCCAATAGGCTTCTGGCGAACTGGCCGTCAGGGGGCAGTTGCAGGGCAAATAACGGCAGACGAGGGCAGATGGGCGCGCGCGGCACATGGGATTTCTGGATCGACCGGGGGGGTACCTTTACCGATGTGGTGGGGCGAGACCCGGAGGGGCGGCTGCACAGCCACAAACTGTTGTCGAACAATCCCGAACGGTATCGTGATGCGGCCGAACAGGGCATCCGCGATCTGCTGGCGCTTGCGCCGGGCGCCGCGATCCCCGAAGGCGCGATCGGAGCGGTCAAGATGGGCACCACCGTGGCGACCAATGCGCTGTTGGAGCGCAAGGGCGAAGCGGTGTTGTTGCTCATCACTCAGGGCTTTCAGGACTTGTTGCGCATCGGATATCAGGCGCGGCCGGATCTGTTCGCGCTCAACATCGCACGCCCGGACGTGCTCTATGACCGTGTGGCCGAGGTGGCGGAGCGCCTGGATGCAAGCGGGCAGGTCGTCACGCCGTTGGATGAGGCAGCCGTGCGTCGAGATCTGCAGGCAGAGTTCGACAGCGGGCTGCGCGCGGTCGCCATCGCGTTTTTGCACGGCTATCTGAACCCCGAACATGAGATGCGGGTGGCGCAGATTGCGCGCGACATCGGTTTCACGCAGGTGTCGGTGTCGCATGAGGTCTCGCGTCTGGCGAAACTGGTGTCGCGGGGCGATACGACCGTGGTGGATGCCTATCTGTCGCCCATCCTGCGTCGCTATGTGGATCAGGTGGCCGAGGCTCTGTCGCTGGGCCATGCCTGCGAAAAGCTTTTGTTCATGCAATCCAGTGGCGGGTTGACCGATGCGGCGCTGTTTCAGGGACGCGATGCGATTCTGTCGGGCCCGGCGGGTGGGATTGTCGGCATGGTGCGCACAGGCGAGGCCGCAGGTTTTGACCGGCTCATCGGCTTTGACATGGGGGGCACCTCCACCGATGTGTCGCATTATGCGGGCCAGTATGAACGGTCCTTTGAAACCGAGGTGGCCGGGGTGCGCATGCGCGCGCCGATGATGGATATTCACACCGTCGCGGCCGGTGGCGGATCGGTCTGTACTTTTCGCGATGGCCGGTTTCAGGTCGGTCCCGAAAGCGCCGGCGCCGATCCCGGTCCGGCCTGCTATCGTCGGGGCGGTCCGCTGACCGTCACCGATTGCAACGTGTTTCTAGGCAAGCTGTCGCCGGATCATTTCCCGCCGGTCTTCGGGCCGGATGGCAATCAGCCGTTGGATGTGGAGGCTTCCCAGCGCGGTTTTGAGGCTCTGACACGGGAGATCAACCGGGCGAGCGGGCAACAGTTGTCGCCGCAGGAGGTTGCCGAAGGCTTTCTGCGCATCGCGGTCGACAATATGGCCAATGCGATCAAAAAGATTTCGGTCGAGCGGGGACATGATGTCTCGGGCTATACGCTGCAATGTTTTGGCGGCGCCGGGGGTCAACATGCCTGTCTGGTCGCCGATGCGCTGGGCATGTCGCGGGTGTTGATCCATCCCTTTGCCGGGGTCCTGTCCGCCTATGGCATGGGGCTGGCCAAGATCCGGTCACTGCGTGAGGCGCAGGCGGATTGCCCGCTCGGCGATCTGGCGCAGGTCAGGGCCTTGGCTGATCAGCTGGCGCAGGCAGCGCGGGAGGAGGTCGCGGCGCAGGGTGTTGCAGACATCACGGTTCTGACCCGTGCCCATATTCGCTATGCCGGATCGCATCAGACTCTGGATGTGCCCTTTGGGACAGCAGCGCAGATGGCTGCCGATTTCGCTGAGGCACATCAGGCGCGTTTCGGTTTTGCCCCGCCCGGTCGGGAGCTGCTGATCGATATGATCGCCGTAGAGGCGATCGGTCAAACCGGTGAGCAGCCTGTGGCGCTGGAAATCGCCGCGACCCCGGCTGAACCGAAAGCATTGTTGCAGGTGGAGGCCGCGGGCTGGGGCGAGGTGCCGCTTTATGCGCGGGCCGATCTGTCGCCGCATTGCGCCATTGCTGGGCCCGCGGTGATCTCAGAACCCACGGGCACCAATCTGGTTGAGCCGGGCTGGACCGCGCGGCTCGATGCGCAGGCCAATCTGGTGCTGAGCCGGGACAGGGCGATCCGTCGCGAGGCGGCCGCAGGCACTGAGGCCGATCCGATCCTTCTGGAGGTCATGTCGAACCTGTTTATGTCGGTCGCCGATCAGATGGGGGCGACGCTGGCCAAAACAGCCTGGTCGGTGAACATCAAAGAACGCTTTGACTTCTCCTGCGCGCTTTTCGACGCCGACGGGCAGCTTGTCGCGAATGCGCCGCATGTGCCGGTGCATCTGGGGTCGATGTCCGACAGCATCCAAACGGTCATGCGGCTCAATCCCGATGTGGTGGAGGGCGACGCTTTCGTCCTGAACTCCCCCTATCGTGGGGGCACGCATTTGCCCGATATCACGGTGGTGACACCGGTCTTTGTGTCGGGGGATGATGGAGATGCAGACGGCCCTAGGATTTCGAAACCTGCCTTCTGGCTTGGCTCACGCGGGCACCATGCGGATGTGGGCGGGCGGACGCCGGGGTCGATGCCTCCCGACAGCGTCACGCTGCGCGACGAAGGGGTCGTGATCGACAATGAACCTTTGTTGAAAGGCGGGATTTTTCAGGAAGAACGCCTGCGTGCGCTTTTGGCATCCGGCCCCTATCCGGCGCGCAATATCGACCAAAATATCGCCGATCTTCAGGCGCAGGTGGCTGCCAATGAAACCGGGCGGCGGGCGTTGATGGGTGTAATCGCGCGCTACGGGGCGGATGTGGTGACGGCCTATATGCAGCATGTGCAGGACAATGCCGAAGCTTCGGTGCGCGCCGTGATCACCCGGTTGAAGCCGGGAGCGTTCACCTATCCGATGGATATCGGCACACAGATCTGTGTGGCCGTGCGTCCAGATCCCAAACGCGGGCGGGCGGTGATCGATTTCACCGGGACCAGCCCGCAGCATGAGGGCAATTTCAATGCGCCTCTGGCGATTTCGCGCGCGGTTGTGCTTTATGTCTTTCGGGCGCTTGTGGGCAAGAATATCCCGCTCAATGAGGGCTGTCTCAAGCCGTTGGACATTGTCGTGCCCGAAGGATGTATGCTGAACCCGCGGCCGCCGGCGGCGGTGATCGCCGGCAATACCGAAGTGTCGCAGGCGGCTTGCAATGCGCTGTTCGGCGCGTTGGGTGTTCTGGCCGGGTCTCAGGGGACGATGAACAATTTCGTTTGGGGCAATGCGGATTTCCAGAACTATGAAACTATCGCGGGCGGCACCGGAGCGGGTGCTGATTTCGATGGGTGTGACGCGGTGCAAAGCCATATGACCAACACCCGGATGACCGACCCGGAGATTCTGGAGGCACGTTTCCCCGTGCGCCTGCTGGAGTTTTCGATCCTTCAGGGATCTGGCGGTGCGGGCGCGCATCACGGGGGCAACGGCGCACGGCGGCGGTTGCAGTTTCTGGAGCCGGTGACGGTGACCACATTGTCGTCGCACCGTTCGGTGCCGCCTTTCGGTGTGAAAGGCGGTGCACCCGGTGGCTTGGGGCGCAACTGGGCCGAGCTGCCAGACGGGCGCCGGTTGGATCTGAACGGCAATGACGAAATCGACCTGCCTGCGGGCGGGGTCTTTGGCATGGACACCCCCGGGGGTGGGGGCTTTGGCTGAGAAGCCTTAGCTCTGCGCCAGGCCCTCGGCGATTTCGCGAAACATCACGAGGGTGCGCAGGTTGATCGCGCCGTCGCCGTCGCGGAAGGCCGTATCTGCAGCTTTCTGGGCGATCACGACGCCACAGGGCCGGTTGACGTACATATACTGTCCATAGATGCCTATGCCGAAAAACTCGCCCTCGGTGGCATTTGGCGGCAGCCACCATTGCAGCCCGTAGCGCAACTGCCCGTCCGGGATTTTCGCGGTTTCCGGATCGGGGCGCGGGGCGGTCTGTGTGGTCATGCGCTCCACCCAGCTTTCCGAGACGATCTGCTGCCCGTTCCAATGGCCCTTTTGCAGCATCATCTGAGCGATACGGGCGTAGTCCCGGGTGCTCATGTTGAAGCCACCCGCGACAAAGGGTTCGCGATTTTCGTCGGTGATCACAAAGCCCGCATGTTCAAAGCCCATGGGGATCATGACATGACGGTTCAGCAGATCAATCATCGCTTCGCCGGTCAGGGCGCGGATCACCATGCCGATCACATGGGTGTCGACAGTGACGTAATGCATGTAGTGCCCCGGCGGCCATTGCCGCTCAAGCGTTGCGGCAAAATCATCCATCGAGCCACCGACCCCGATGATCCTGCCCATTCGATTGATGTCGGAGTGATAGTCGACATAGTCTTCGTTGAACAAAACGCCGCTCGACATGGTCAGCACCTCGAACAGGCGCACCCCGTCATAGCCGGAGCCTGTCAGCAGGGGCACATGGGTCTGCACCTCTTGGTCCAGAACCTCTTCGTCGATGATGCCCTTGTCGATCAATATGCCGAGCAAGAGGGCGGTGACGCTTTTGGACATGGACCATGAAATATGCGGATCTTCCGGAGCGGTGTTCTGGAGATATTGCTCATGCCGGATGGCACCGTCCTTGAGCACCAGAAAGGCCGTCACATTGCGGTCGCGCAGATAGCTGTCCAGATCTGGGTTTTGTGCCGCAGGGCTGAACTTCGTGGGAATGGGTCCTGTGGCGACGGGCAGGGGCGCAGGCGTCGCGCTGGGCATGTCGAAGGGCAGGGCATGAAACAGCTGATCGAGATGCGAAAAGTTCCAGACGATCTTGTCCGGGTGAAACAGTGTGTTGACCCGGGACAACCGCTGAATACCCTTGAAATCCAGACGGATCAGCCGCGTGCCGATGATTTTGATGGTGTCCAGTGCTGCTGACAGTTGCATGTGTCTCCCCCTCTGGTGGACGCGGCCCGATTGTCGGACTGCGTCATCATTGGAAAGAACTGTGCGATCTGTGTCTGCGTTTGTCGATTGTTTCGCGGGGTCAGAGACGCGAAAACCGACGCCTACTCCGTGCTGCTGGAGAGCACTTGCCAGGGTGTGTCGAAGAAATGCTCTTCGAGATTGGCGGTGTCGCCGATCCGGTCGACCACGGCAAACAGCCCGTTGCCAGCAAGCGGGGTGAGTACCCCGTGCCATGTGCCGCGATGAAAGTTGATCGCCTGCGACCCATCCGTGACGAAGGCGCGCGGTGTTGCATCGGGTCCATCCGCGACAATGACCAGAAACGGGTCGGCGGACATGGGGACAAAGGCCTGCGAGCCCTCCGGATGACGTTCAATCAAGTCGAGCGCATAGGGAAAGGTGCGCAATTCGGCGTGAAAAATCGACATGCCGACACGTCCGCCAGTCGCGGGACCGGCATCGACCAGGGCGCGGTCATGGTAGCGACCGCATTTGCCCTGATTGATGATCTTGTCCGGCGCGCCCCGAGCGTCCAGCACATCGCCATAGGGCGCAAAGGCCTCGGCTGTGAGCGGTTCGGTGTGGATTGTGCGGGACATCAGCCCAGATCCAGCTTTGCGTGACGGTTGACGTCTTTGTACAGCAGGTAGCGGAACGGACGGCGACCGGCGGCATAACAGGCCTGCGGGCAGAAGGCGCGCAGCCAGAGGAAATCGCCTTCAGAGACTTCGACCCAGTCCTGATTGAGCAGATACACACCGCGTCCCTGCAGCACGTAAAGCCCGTGTTCCATGACATGGGTTTCGGCAAAGGGGATGGTGCCGCCGGGCAGGAAGGTCACGATATTGACGTGGAAATCATAGCGCAGGTCATGCGGGTCGACAAAGCGCGAGGTCGACCAGTAGCCCGACGTGTTGGGCATTTCGATCGGCGGTTTTTCGTGATCGGCGGTGACAAAGCTTTCCGGCATGTCGATGCCCGGCGCCGGTTCGTATTTCTTGCGAATCCAGACAAAGGTCGCGGGCGTGTCCGTGTCGTTCTGGATCGTGTAATTGTCGCCCGGTGCGACGAAGACATACCCGCCCGGATCCAGTTCATAGGCTTTGGCGCCGATGGTCACGCGGACATGGCCCGCGAGAATGAACATGACGCATTCGGCCATGGGATCGGGTTCAGGGCTGGAAGAGCCTCCGCCCGGAGAGACTTCGACGATCAGTTGGGCAAAGGTTTCGGCAAAGCCGGTCAGCGGACGGGCCAGAACCCAGGCGCGGGTCTTTTCCCAGCCGGGCAGATAGCTGACCACGATGTCCGACATCACCCCATGCGGAATGACTGCATAGGAATTGGTGAAGACGGCACGCTCGCGTGCGTGATTGTTTTGGTCCGGCAGCCCGCCTGTCGGCGCGCAATAGGTATATTCGTAGCTCATTATGGTCTCGCTTAGACATCCATGTCTTTGAGGCGGTGCCACGCGATCCGCTCGACCTGCTTGCAGGCCGTTTTGAATTCGTCGTCTCTGGAGTGTTCCAGTCGGGCACGGAAGGCCTCAAGGATGGTTGCCTTGGTATTGTCTTTTACGGCGATGATAAAGGGGAAGCCGAATTTTTCTGTATATTCGGCATTCAGAGCCTCAAAGGTGGCCCGTTCTTCATCGGTCAGCGCGTCCAGTCCGGCTGAGGCCTGTTCGGCGGTGCTTTCATCAGTCAGGCGTTTGGCTTGTGCAAGTTTTCCGGCCAGATCCGGGTGGGCGATGAGCACACCGCTTTTTTCGGCGTCCGAGGCGCTGCGGAAGGCCCGGCACAGGGCGGAATGGGTGCCGATCCAAGTGTCATGCGCGGGGCCGAGCTCCAGTTCCCAGGCGCGCTCCGCAATCCAGGGCGAATGCTCGAAGATGCCGCCGAATTTGGCGACATAGTCGTCTTTCGACATTTGCGACGGACGGGCTTTGCGCTGATGCGGGTGGGTTTTGGCCCAATGCCGAGCGACGTCGATGCGGCGCGGGGTCCAGACGTCGTCAAAGCCCTTGATGTATTCAAGGAACTTCTTGAGCCCGGCGAGCTTGCCTGGACGACCGATCAATCGGCAATGCAGGCCGATGTTCATCATTTTCGGCGTGCTTTCGCTGCCTTCAGCATAAAGCACATCAAAGGCGTCTTTGAGGTAGGTAAAGAACTGTTCGCCAGTGATGTACCCCGGGGCCGTGGCAAAGCGCATGTCATTGGCTTCCAGCGTGTAAGGGATGATCAGCTGGTCGCGATCACCGACCTCCAGCCAGTGGGGCAGGTCATCATCATAGGTGTCAGAGACATACTCGAAGCCGCCTTCTTCGGCGACAAGGTGCACCGTGTTGGCCGAACAGCGCCCGGTGTACCAACCGTAGGGGCGTTCGCCGGTGACCTCTTCATGCAGGCGGATGGCTTCTGCGATGGCTGCGCGCTCCTCCTCTTCGGGCATGTCTTTGTGTTCGACCCATTTCAGCCCGTGCGAGGCGATCTCCCAGCCCGCGTCCTGCATGGCGGCAACCTGTTCGGGGCTGCGTGCCAGAGCGGTGGCGACGCCATAGATGGTGACGGGAATATCGGCGCCGGTGAACAGGCGATGCAGGCGCCAGAAGCCCGCGCGTGCGCCATATTCGTAGATGGATTCCATGTTCCAGTGGCGTTGGCCCTTCCACATGGCCGCGCCAGCGATGTCGGACAGGAAGGCTTCGGAGGCCTCGTCGCCGTGCAAAATGCAGTTTTCCCCGCCCTCTTCGTAGTTCAGGACGAATTGAACAGCCACTTTCGCGCCACCCGGCCACTGCGGGTCAGGCGCATTTGCCCCGTAGCCTTGCATGTTTCGAACGTAACGCGCTGGTTTTTTTTGCATTTTGAGAGGCCTTCTATATTTTTGACTAATTGGTAGGCTTTCGCTCGTTTTTTCTACGTTTCTCCTGCGGGGAGTGCAAAAGATTGATTGCGTTTCCCCCCTATATCCCCCAGCCTTTGTGAGAAACGCTTCCAAAATGGGCAAATGACTTATGACTTCTGGGTTTTTAACCACCCATGTCCTCGATACGGCGCTGGGACTGCCAGCCGGGGGGATCGAAATCGCGCTCTATCGCGTGAGCGGAAACAGCCACAAGAAAATCGCAACGACCGTTACCAATTCAGATGGCCGCACGGATGCGCCGATTCTGCCCGCAGAGTCGTTTGAACCCGGCATTTATGAACTGATTTTCTTTACCGGCGATTATCTGCGCCGGACCGGACAGGCGACCACTGACCCATTGTTTCTGGACCAGATTCCGATCCGCTTCGGCATCAGCGATCCGGACAGCCATTATCACGTGCCGTTGCTGCTTTCGCCCTTCGGCTATTCGACATATCGGGGAAGTTAACAGATGAGCCTTATGCCAATCTTCATGGAATGGGCGGAATTCGCAATCCGCTGGCTGCACGTGGTGACAGCGATCGCATGGATCGGGTCTTCATTCTACTTTATTGCGCTCGATCTCGGGTTGCACCGCGACCGCAAACTGGCCAGCGGTGCAGATGGCGATGAATGGCAGGTGCACGGCGGTGGCTTCTATCATATCCAGAAATATCTGGTTGCGCCCGAACAGATGCCCAAGGACCTGATCTGGTTCAAATGGGAAAGCTATGCCACATGGCTGTCGGGCTTTGCCCTGATGGCGGTGCTCTATTATCACGGCGCCGAGCTGTATCTTCTGGACCCGAATGTTCTTGATATTTCCGCGCTTTGGGGGGTGCTGATTTCTCTGGCGTCGCTCGCTTTCGGATGGATCGCCTACGATCTGATCTGCAAATCCAAGTTCGGGGACAACAACACCCGGCTGATGATCCTGCTCTATGTGATCCTTGTGGCCATGGCTTGGGGCTACACGCAGGTGTTTTCGGCCCGTGCCGCCTTCCTGCATCTGGGGGCTTTCACTGCCACGGTGATGACCGCAAACGTGTTCTTCATCATTATTCCGAACCAGAAAATCGTGGTGAAGGACCTGATCGCCGGACGTACGCCGGATGCGAAATACGGCAAGATCGCCAAGCAACGGTCGACGCATAACAACTACCTGACGCTGCCGGTCATCTTTATGATGCTGTCGAACCACTATCCGCTGGCCTTTGCGTCGAAATACAACTGGATCATCGCCGCTCTGGTGTTCCTGATGGGGGTCACGATCCGTCACTTCTTCAACACTATGCATGCCCGTAAGGGGATGCTGTGGTGGACATGGGGCGTGACCGCTGCCCTGTTTGCAGCGATCATCTGGCTCTCGACTGCAGGGATTTTCCTGCAGGACAAGGCGGAAGGCGATGACACGGCGCTGCTCGGGACGGCGGCGCAGAAATTCGCTGCAGCGCCGGGCTTTGACGATGTCCATGAGATCGTCGTCAACAATTGTTCCATGTGCCATTCCAAAGAACCCTATTGGGACGGCATGGCGTCTCCGCCCAAGGGGATTCGTCTGGAAACCACGCAGGAAGTGGCCACGCTGGCCAAGGAAATCTGGCTGCAGGCCGGTGTGACCCATGCGATGCCGCCGGCGGGCACCTATATGGCGCTTGACGATGACAGTCGCGCTGCGATCCGCAATTGGTACGCGGCAGCGACCGAGGGTTAACTCTCGTGACTGTCCGTTTCGGCATAATGAAATTTATGCAGGAGGCGGTGCAGGATCGGGGCCACGACAATGCTGGAAACGGCCAGAAAGACGAAGCCTGAGTAGAGTGCGAACAGGCTGGCAAAGATCTGGCCGTGGCCCGTTCCGGGCACTTCGGCCAGCCCCAGTCCACTCAGCTGTATCGTGGCATTGAGCAGGGCGCGCTGCCAGCTCATGCCTTCCAGTCCCACATAGCCCAGTGTGCCAAGACCGGCAGATCCCAGCACCACGGCGCCGGCCACCAGAACATGCAGGAACAGCCGTTTGCGGAATCTGGCGGGGGAAATCGGTGGCGTGGATCTGGATTCATACATGATCGGAGTCGGCTTTACTGGTTAAGGGGGCTGTGCAGCGCCATCACGACATCACGTCGCCGGGTTTGGAAAACTGCCACTGGGTCGTTTGATGGTAAAGCGTTTCCGGGCGCAGGACAGATGACGGAAACTCCGGTCGGTTCGGCGCATCTGGCCAGTTTTGGGCTTCCAGGGCGATGCCGCAAAACCCGGTTTCGACAAATCCGCGATGGCTGATGAAAGGCGCGCTGCCGATGGGGGCAGCGTCAAATACCTGCAGGCCCGCTTCGGTGGTGGATAGGCGCAGGCTGATGCCACTTGTGCCCGTGAGCGTGGCCACATGACGCAAGGCCGCCGGACCGTCGGACAGGCAGAAATTCGTGTCATAGCGCTGGCTGTCGGAGGGGCGCAGCACCCGGCCCCCTCGCAGGTCAAAGGCTGTGCCTGTGACATCGGCGACACCGGTCGGGATCAAATGGTCATCCACGGTCGTGTAGCGATCCGCACGCACCTGCAACCAGTGCCCCTCTGTGGTTTTGGTGCCATCGAGGTTCCAATAGGAGTGATTGGCAAGGTTGAGAAAGGTGGCGCGATCCGTTTTGGCCCAGAGATCCATCCGCAGGCGCGCGGGCGCCTCGATGCTGTAGCGGGCGCGCAGGTGGCGATTGCCGGGAAAGCCGCCAGCCCCATCGGGCAACTGCACCTCCAGCGTGACGGCGGACTCGCTGTGTTCGGCGAGCTGCCAGAGCGCATTGTGCAGCGCTTTTGGACCACCATGCAGCGTGTTGGGCCCTTCGTTGGCCTCAAATTGAAAGCGTTCCCCATCAAGCTCTGCGGAGGCACCGGATATCCGGTTGGCGACGGGGCCAACAAGCGCTCCGAAATAGTCCATCGGCCCGTGGTCATAGGCCGCAAGATCGGGGCTGCCGAGCGTTAGCCCATAGGGCACGCCCGCCAGTCGCACATCATTCAGGATCGCGCCATAGTTCAGAATGGTCGCGCTGAGCGATCCGGCCTGCAAGGTGATCGCCTCGACGGGGCGACCGTCCTGCAACTGGCCAAAGCGCCGTATCATCCGAAAGCCTTTTTATAAGCTGCGCGCAGTCCGGCCTGCAGCATTTCGGCGCGGCTGACGCGACTGAAGGGTGCGAATTGCGCATCAAGCGCCAGGGCATAGGGCGCGCTATGTTCCGGGTCACCGATCAGAGCGATGGCCTGCCCCAGCCAATAGGGGCGGGTTGCGGCCAGTTCAAAGCCGATCAGAAAGCCCAGCGTGACCGCGCGGGCTTTGGCCGTGTCGGTCCCGCGCAAGCGCGCCTCTGCCTGCAGAGAGGCCAGACGGTAGGTGAAGTTTTCTGGCCGGGACATGGCGTCAGAGAGGGCATCGGCGAAGGCGCCTGTGTCCAGAGCTTCGCCGGTCAGAAGATCCGCGCAATCGGGTTGTTCGGACAGGCCGGCCATGACTGTGCCGGTGGCGACAGAGCGGAAGGACACGACCTCTTCCGCCGAAATATGTGCCCATGTGGTGATGCGCGGTCCCGGCAGACACAAGACGCCGTCAAAGCCGGGGTTGTCCGTGATATAGCCCGCGATCACGGCATCTGCGCCTAGCGTCAGATGGCGGGGCGTTTCCTGAGTGAGCGCGGGAAAGAGAACCTCCGCCTCGGCGGACAGGCGGTCGGGCATGGCCTTGCAGGGCACCGCGCGCGGATCCCGAGCAAACGGGCCTGCGGCCACGACGGGCAAACCGGACGGCAGCCCCATGCCACGGGTCAAATCTGCCAGCGCCTGATCGTAGCCTGCACGATCTTGCGGTGCGGCGGCGGTCGCATCAGCCAGAGGCTGCCCGGCCTCATCCATGGCCCAGATCGTCAGGCCATGGGCACGCCAGTCAACGGCGATCCAGTCTGCTGCGATCCTGTCTGGGGCGGTCAGCTGCGAGGTGCTCATGGGGATGTCTTCCGGCTGTCGTCGTTGTCTCTCAGCGTTCGCATGCATCTTGGGGAAGACGCAAGGAAGATCAGCTTTTCAGCGTGGCGGGATAGCCTGCGTCCTTCAAGGCTTTGAGAATGGCTTCGTCACCAGCGTCAGAGAACACATCGATTTCACGTGCCTCCATGTCGGCGTCGATTTCGACCGTATCGTCGACCGCTTCAAGCGCTTCTGTGATGCTGGCTTTGCAATGGTCGCAGCTCATATCGGGAACGGAAAAGACGGACATATTGAGACCTTTCTGTCTGCGTCGGTTGTCAGTTTGTCACGGCGGCGTGCCTTGCCGCCCGCCGTCATGAGACATAAGTAAACGTATACGCGTCAAAAGCCAGAGTGACAAAATGCACAGCACCCGTTTATCGGTCGAAGGTATGACCTGCGCTTCCTGTGTCGGGCGGGTGGAGCGGGCTTTGCGCAACACCGAGGGGGTGCGTGAAGCCAATGTAAATCTCGCCACCGAGACCGCGGATGTGACGGTCGACGATGCGGTTGCCCTTGGAACTTTGGTCGAGGCTCTGGACAAGGCGGGCTATCCCGCCCGGGAAGAAACCCTTGTGTTCGATGTGCAGGGCATGACCTGCGCCTCTTGTGTCGGTCGGGTGGAGCGGGCTCTGGCCGAGGCCGAAGGTGTCACATCGGCCTCCGTCAATTTGGCCGCGGAAACCGCGCAGGTGCAGTTTCTGAGCGGTCAACAGAATGCGGCGACGCTGGGCAAGCTGATCGCGAAAGCCGGGTATCAAGCGCATGCGCGGGTGGATGATGATGCGCCTGTCGAGAACCGCAAAGCCGATGAGGCCCGCGTTTTGTCCAGACGGCTTTTGTGGGCGGTGCTGCTGACCCTGCCTATTTTCCTGATTGAAATGGGGGGGCATCTGGTGCCTGCTTTCCATCATTGGTGGATGGCAACCGTCCCGGCGCAGCCCTGGCGCATGGTACAGTTTCTGCTGACGCTTGTGGTTCTGGCCGGGCCCGGGCGTTTGTTCTTTGCCAAGGGCATTCCGTCGCTCTTGCGCGGCGGGCCGGACATGAATGCGCTGGTGGCCATGGGATCCGGAGCGGCGTTCCTCTATTCCACTGTGGTGACCTTTGTGCCCTCCGTGGTGCCCACGGGCGCGCGCAATGTCTATTTCGAAGCGGCGGCGGTGATCGTGACGCTGATCCTTCTGGGGCGGTTCATGGAAGCCCGCGCCAAGGGGCGCACCGGTGATGCTATTCGCAAACTGGCGGGCATGCGGGCCAAAACCGCCCGTGTCGAGCGCTCCGGCGAGGTGGTCGAAGTGCCGATCGAAGACATTGTCGTCGGCGACATCCTGCATCTGCGTCCGGGTGAAAAGATCGCGGTGGACGGCAAGGTGCTGTCAGGCGAAAGCCATGTCGATGAGGCGATGATTTCCGGGGAACCGATCCCGGTGGCGAAATCGGAAGGCAGCCCGGTGATTGCCGGCACGGTGAATGGCGAAGGCACGCTGCGTTTTGTGGCCGAAAAGGTCGGTGCGGACACGATGCTGGCGCAGATCATTCGCATGGTGGAAGATGCGCAGGGCGCCAAGCTGCCGATCCAGTCACTGGTCGATAAGGTGACGATGTATTTTGTTCCTGCTGTCATGGGGCTGGCCGCGCTGACCGTTTTGGTCTGGCTGATCTTTGGCCCTGATCCGGCTCTGGCGCATGCGCTTGTGGCGGGTGTGGCGGTGTTGATCATTGCTTGCCCCTGCGCCATGGGGTTGGCCACACCGACCTCCATCATGGTCGGCACGGGGCGCGCGGCGGAATTGGGCGTGCTGTTTCGCAAAGGCGATGCTCTGCAGGCGCTCCAGGGTGTGAGCGTTGTGGCCTTTGACAAGACGGGCACGCTGACCGAAGGCCGCCCGGATGTGACCGAGATCGAGGCTTGGGGGCGCTCTGAGGAAGATCTTCTGGCGCTCGTCGCAGCGGCCGAAGCGCAATCCGAACACCCGATTGCCCGCGCGATCGAACGCCGCGCCGGGGAGCTGGGGCTGACCCTGCCAGCTGTCGACAAGGCGCGTGCTGTGGCGGGCCATGGGCTGAAAGCGGAAATTGCCGGGGTGTCGGTGCTGATCGGAAACATGCGTCTGATGCGTCGCGAAAAGCTGGATGTCGGTGTTTTTGACGCGCCGCTGGAGCGTTTGGCGGAACAGGGCATTACCCCGGTTCTGGTAGCTGTCGATGGTCAGCCTGCCGGGGTGATCGGGGTTTCGGACCCGGTGCGCCAAGCGTCGAAAACCGCGATTGATGCGCTGCATGCGCGTGGGGTGACGGTCGCCATGGTATCGGGGGATACCCGGAAGGCGGCTGAGGCCATCGCCCACAAGCTGGGCATCGACCATGTCGAGGCCGAGGTGCTGCCCAAGGGCAAGGCGAAGATCGTCGAAGCGCTCAAGGCGCAGGGCACGGTCGCCTTCGTCGGGGACGGGATCAACGACGCGCCTGCGCTGGCTTCTGCCGATGTTGGTGTGGCCGTGGGCACCGGCACGGATGTGGCCATCGAAGCGGCGGATGTGGTGCTGATGGGCGGCGATCCGGCGGCTGTGGTGACGGCGCTTGACGTCAGCCGCAAGACCATGGGCAACATCCGTCAGAATCTGTTTTGGGCTTTTGCCTATAATGCGGCCCTGATTCCTGTCGCCGCCGGGGTGTTCTATCCGGCCTTCGGGGTGCAATTGTCTCCGATGCTTGGCGCCGGGGCCATGGCGATGTCTTCAGTTTTTGTGGTTTCTAACGCCCTAAGGTTGCGCCGACTTAGGTCATCTATCTGATAGGTTGTGCCGCGCTGCGTGCGGCTGTCTGACTCGTGGGCTGGGCTGGGAGCGTTTTTACGTTCTCACCCTATGCGCGAAGCCGGAAAAAACACTTCATCTACAATGACATATTCCTGCCTGAATTCCGTTAGTCGCCTGCATTATAAAGGGAAAATTAAGACTTTTTCATGCCAAGTGAGGCATTTGTGCACTAGTGCAATCCCGTGACTTCCTGTATCGCATGTAGCCAATCAAAACGAAGCTGCGGTCGAAAAACGGCAAGTGGCAACATCGAGCAGAAGTGAATTGGTATAATGTTGGGATTGAATTTCTCGACCCGCGATTCTGCGGGCATCGTAACGACAGGCACGATTTCTGAAAACGCTGACGTGATAGACGTCCGCACCGTCGACGATATTTCGTTGAACCTGTCAACGTCGGACGTCGTGAGCTATGTGCGGCAGGGCGACAATCTGGTCCTGCACCTGGCGGATGGTCAGGTTGTGACGCTTTCGGGCTTTTTCGAAGGTGGCGACCGTGAGCTGCTGCTCTCGGAGCATGGTGAAATGACCCGGGTCGAATTTGCCGATGATGATCAGGGCGCGCTTTACGCCTCGTATCAGGACATCGATCTGAGTGGCAAATGGAGCGAATATGATCGCCTTGCCTTCCTCGATCTGGAACGGGTCGAACCGGTTGTCGCGCCACTGGTCGGGGCCGCGCTTCTCGGGGGCAGTGGTCTGGGCGCGGCTGCAACAGCCGCCGCAGGCGCAGCCGTGGTCGGCGCTGCCGTGATCAACACCGGGGATGACGATGAGAGCGGTCGGGACAGCTCCGCGCCAGATGTTACGGTCTCTTCTGGTGTCGAAAACACTGGTGATTATGTGAATGGCGACAGCTACGACAGTGGCAGCTTCGGGTTTGCCGGTGAAGGCGAACCGGGGGCCACTGTCGAGGTCACTGTGAATGACACGACGCACACGACGACCGTTGATGAAGATGGCACCTGGAGTGTCGATTTCGACAGCGACACCATCGATGGTGGGGAATACACCACAGAGGTGAGCGTCACCACGACCGACGAGGCGGGCAATTCGAGCACCGTGATCGAAACGCTTGTGGTGGACACCGAGGCCGAGGACCTGAGTTTCGACACGGTCGAAGGCGATGACGTGATCAACATCGTTGAGGCGAGCGACGACGTGGTTGTCTCGGGCCAGTCCGAAGCCGGTGCGACTGTCGTTGTCGAACTAGAGGGCCAGACGGTGGAAACCGTGGTCGATGAGAACGGCACCTGGAGCGTGACCTTCGAAGGGTCCGAACTGCCGGGAGGCACCTACGAGAGCACCGTGACCGCGACGGTCACCGATGCCTATGGCAATGCCGCGACCTATACGCATGATGTGACGATTGACCTTGAAACCTCCGTGGCGCTCGACGGCAATACCGGTGGGGCTGACGGCACCGTGAACCTGACCGAAATGACCGATGGGGTTGCGGTCAGCGGCACCGGCGAGGCTGGGGCAACCGTGGTCGTGACCGTGGCCGGTGTGTCGCAGACGACGACTGTGTCGGAAGATGGCAGTTGGTCGGTGAGCTATGCAAACGGCAGCCTGCCGGAGGGGGTGTACACCGCCGCTGTTAGCGTGGAGGCCACCGATCTGGCCGGCAATACCGCGATCGCCTCTGGCAGCTTTGAGGTCGACACGACCACAACAGTTGCGATTGATGGCGGCCATTCCGGCGGCGACGAAACGGTGAACGAGGTGGAAAGCCAATCCGCGCTGAGCTTCTCCGGGACGGCGGAGGCGGGGGCCAGTGTCGCCGTGACGCTGGCCGGCGTGACCCAGACTGTGGTGGCCGACGGCGACGGCGTCTGGAGCGTCACCTATGCCGCTGGCACCGTGGCTTTCGGGGAATATGACACCGAGCTAACCGCCGTTTCCACCGATGCAGCCGGGAATACGTCCACGGCCACGAGCACCGTGCATGTCGATACGGTCGCCGGGGACATCGCCCTGTCTAGCGATCCGATCGAAGGCGACAATGTGATCAACGCGGTCGAAGCCTCTGACGGGGTCTGGATCACCGGAACGGCCACGCCGGGCCACACGGTCGAAGTCACTTTGGGGGGCGCGTCGCATACCGTCACGTCTACACCAGAGGGCACATTTGCCGCCTTTTTCGAAGCGACAGAGGTGACTGCAGGGGAATATGACACCACAGCGACGGCCACGATTTCGGATGACGCGGGCAACAGCAAAACCGTGCAAACCGCCGTCGAAGTCGACACGCTGGTGTCCAACTTCGCCGAAACCGGTGTGCAGGGCGGTGCTGATGGTGTCGTCAACGCGGCCGAAACGGCAGAAGGTGTGATCCTGTCGGGGACCGTTGAAATCGGGTCGACGGTGACCGTCTCTTATGGCGGGGCGGTTTATGCCGCGACGGTGGCGTCTGATGGCAGCTGGAGCGCGGAGATTCCTGCGTCCGCCCTGCCTGCGGGCGAGGGCACAGCCGATGTGATCATCAACGCCACCGATCCGGCGGGCAACACAGCTTCTCTTGTAGAGACCGTGACCTATGACACGCTGGTCAATGATCTGAGCATCGAGGCTGATACTGCGCTGAACCTGTCCGAAGTCGCCGCAGGCACGACCTTCACCGGGACCGTCGAGGCAGGATCTGCCGTGCAAGTGACACTCAATGGTGTGACGCAGGCTGCGACGGTGGCCGCAGACGGCAGCTGGAGCGTGACTTATGACGCAGATCAGATCGAACTGGGCACCTATACCACCGATCTGGTGGTGACCGCGACTGACGCGGCGGGCAACACGCTGAGTGAAACCACAACGATTGCGGTGGACACCGAAGCGGACACCCCAAACATCGAGGCGATCACCCGTGACGCCAGCGGCATTCGCGCGGTCACCATCGCGGAGACCGACGAAGATGTGTCAGTCTTCTCGCTCAGCGATGATGGCACCGCGACGGAAGTTGGCCACACGGCGATCGATCTTGGCGATGATACCTATCTGAACTTTAGTCAGAACGTGTCAAACGGCGATCAGATCGTCGTGGTCGGTGAAGATGATGCGGGCAACGACTCGGCCTCTTTGCTGGTTCTGGACACCACCACGAACCGTCCGGACGGCGAATATTTCGCTGTGGATACCGACAATGCGGGGCTGGATGGTTTCGAGATCGACACGATCAATCTCGAATTCGTCAATGGCGGTGAGGTGACCCTCACGGCAGCGGATCTGGATCGTCTGGCCGGTGATGACAACACCTTGACCATCACCGGGGACACGGATGACCGTGTCGTGCTCGACGGCGGCAGCCTGACTGACACGACGACGATCGACGGGACCTCCTACGATATTTACACGTTGGGCGACGATCAGGTGCTGATCGATCACAATATCGAAGTCGTCCTTCCGTAATTCCCGAAGAGAGGCGGGCAGGCGGCCAGAATGGTGCGCTTGCCCGCTTTGCCCTTGAGTACAGGAAGACGGATGAGACGATGGTGAGACAGATGCGAACTTTCGCGACGCTGCTGGCCCTGACGGCAGCACTGTCCGGCTGCATGCGGGGGGCGGGTCCGATGTCGATCCTGTCCGGATCCGGTCGCACGCCCGATGCAACGTCCCGCGCTGCGCTGTCTATGACCGATCAGCAAGCCACCTCGCCGCTTATTTCCGACCTGATGGCGCGCCAAACCGTGCTCGCGCCGGGGTCTGCCTATGCACAGGTGGCCGATGCGGTCATGGCCACCTCTTCGGGTGTGGCGCAGGCCGAGTTGCGGGCGGCCCGGATGCGGGCGGTGGCGCGGTCGAAAAACTGGTTGCCCACGATTGGGCCGACGATTTCCCTGAATGCGCTGGGCGATGTGGTTGCCGGGTTGCTGGTCGATCTGACGCTCTATGACAATGGCAAACGCAAGGCAGAACGGGAATTCGCCGCCGCCGATGTCGAAGTGTTCGCGGTCGCCCTGTCGCAGGACGTGAACGACCGGCTGTATGACGGGTTGACGCTCTATATCACCATCGCGGAAGCGCGTGAAAAGGCTGGGATCACCGAACGTGGACTGGGCCGGATGCAGGAATTCAACCGCGTTGTGACCGAACGTGTCAAAGGCGGAGCCTCCAGTCTGTCCGATCAGCGTGTGGTGCGTTCGACCATTTCGGAAATGGCGCATGAGGCCAGCACTCATCGCGAGGCCGAAGCCAGTGCCCGCGCGGAACTTGCGGCCCTGACCGGCGGGGCCAGCCTGCCCGAGATGACACATGCCGCCGGGGTAAACACGCCCATGGGTGGCATGACAGCGCTGGATGTTTTGCGCGCCGAAGCCGAAGCCAAACGCGCCGCCGCCGAGGGCAAGGCAGAACGAGCAGCCATGCTGCCGACGCTGTCGGCCTCCACCATTCTGGGGGTCGGAAAATCCCGTTCTCTTGACTATGAAGGCACCGGTCTGGGGCTTGGAACGGCGGCGGAAATGGACGCCAGCCGGGCGCGCGAAGCGGCAGCACTGGCCGAGGTGGAACAGGCACGCGAAACGGCTGCGCGCAAACGGTCGCGTCTGGACAGTCAGCTCAGTGCTCTGCGCCGTCAGGAACGCGATGCTGCCGATCTGGTGCAGCAGACCCGCGCCAACTACCGCATTTTTCAAGAGCAATTCGAAGCGGGTCAGAAAAGCGTCATGGATGTGCTGAACGTCTATGAACAGATGATCCAGAACGAGCTACAGCATATCGATTTGAAATATCAGGTTGTTCAGGCGGAGTTGGAAATCGCACGCATGCAGGGCGCTCTGGCAGAAGGGGCGAAGATTTGACGACACCCTCCAAAATTGCCTTCTCTTTATCCGGGGCCGCAAACGTAAGCGCGGGGGACGCAGGGACGTCAGCGGCCCCGATCCGACAGGGCGAAAGCCCGGAGCGCGGCCTTGAGCCCGACCACCTGCGCGTGGTGTCCGATCGCAGCGCTCCGGCGCGGTCACACACACAGCAACAGACCCGGCCTTTCCCGCCGCGCTTTGCCCAGCGTGCGGAGCTGGTCGGCACGCTGGCCGCGCATTTCGGCCTCTCCGCCGTCCATGAAGATCTGATGGAAAGCTTTGCCGATCAGAGCGGTGAGGATGTCACGCCTGCCGCGATGGCACGGGCATTGCGTCTGACCGGTCTGGAGGCCGAGGTTCAAAGCAAGGCGAAGATCACGCCGAAGCTCTGGCCGGCGCTGGCCTATATGACCTCGGGCCATGTGGTTTTGGTGCTGGAACAAAATGGCACAGCGCTGACGCTCTATTCTCCCGCGGCAGAGGATGGACGCGAAACGGTGCCTCTTGCAGATTTCGCGCCTTATTTTGCCGGAACTTTGGTTCGTGGGTGGAAAAGCATCGATGCGATTTCCAGATCACACTTGCCAGATTTCTCAAAACAGCATTGGTTTTGGGGGGAATTCAAAGCCTTCCGGCGTCAGATCGGTGAGATCGCACTGGGATCGTTGGTCGCCAATGTGCTTGCTGTGGCCGTGGCAATGTTTTCTCTGCAGGTTTATGACCGTGTGATTCCCCATAAATCGCAGTCGACCCTCTGGGTTTTGGCATTGGGCGCGGTGCTGGCCATTGCGCTGGAAGCGACGCTGAAACTGGCGCGCGCACGTCTGATGGATGGCGCGGGACGGCAGATCGAAATGCGGGTGCAATCCATGCTGATGGGGCGGCTTTTGGGCATGCGTTCCGATGTGCGTCCGACCACGCCGACAGGTCTGTTTTCCGCGATGCGCGAATTCGGTGCCGTGCGAGAGTTTTTCACCGCTTCGACCATCGGGTCGCTTGCCGACATTCCCTTTATCTTTCTGTTTCTGGCTCTGGTGGCTTCGATCGCCGGGCCGGTAGTGTGGCTGTTGGTGATCGGCGCGGTTGTGATGGTCGTGCCGGGCTATCTGATGCAGAAAAAGATGATGCGGCTGACCCAGGAGACCCAGGGTGCTTCGGCGCGCGCCACGCGTTTGCTGCATGAGGCGGTATTTGAACTGGATACGATCAAGACCCAGCGCGGCGAAGACCGCGTGCGGCGCATTTGGGATGAACTCAATCTGCTGTCGGCGGTCAAATCGTCGGAACAGCGCAAGATCTCGGGAATCCTGACGTTCTGGTCTCAGGGGGTACAGCAGCTCACCTATATTCTTGCGGTGGTGACGGGCACCTATCTGGTGTTTGCGGGCGAATTCACCGTCGGCACGATCATTGCCACGGGCATTTTGACCTCGCGCACTCTGGCGCCTTTGACGCAGCTCTCAGGCACGCTGGCGCGCTGGAGCAATGTCAAAACCGCGCTCGATGGGCTGGACGCCATCGCCAGTGCGCCACAGGACAATGATGCGGGCCGGAATTTCCTGCGTCGCCCGCGCATTTCCGGTGCCTATCAGATGCGCGAAATGCAGTTTCGTTACGACCCGGAGGGCGCGCCGACACTGGATCTGGCAGCGATTGACCTTAAACCGGGACAACGGATTGCGGTTCTGGGGGCGAATGGATCGGGCAAAAGCACCTTCCTGAAGCTGCTCGCCGGTCTTTATGCGCCGACGCAGGGACGGTTGCTGCTCGACGGGACGGAGATGTCCCAGATCGATCCGCGCGATATTCGCCGTTCGGTCGGCTATCTCGGGCAGGATGTGCGGCTGTTTGCAGGCACCTTGCGCGACAACCTTAACCTGAACGGGCTTGAGCGCGAGGATGCGCGGCTGTTGTGTGCGCTGGACTTTGCGGGGCTGGGTGCCTTTGTGCGCGGGCATCATCGTGGCCTTGATCTGGAAATTCGAGATGGTGGCGAAGGCCTGTCCGTCGGTCAGCGTCAGTCCATCGGCTGGGCGCGGCTTTGGTTGCAGGATCCATCGGTGTGTCTTCTGGATGAACCCACGGCGGCCTTGGATCAGGCGTTGGAAACCGCGCTGGTGGCCCGCCTCAAACCGTGGTTGCAGGGGCGCACAGCGGTGATCGCAACGCACCGCATGCCCATTGTCGATCTGGCCGATCGCGCCATGGTGTTCAAAGCGGGGCGTATGGTTGTTGACGGGCCGCGCGATCAGGTCATGGCGCATCTGTCGGGGGGACGGTGATGGCAAGTTATGAAACCATGCTGGAACAGGATTTCAATCGCCCTAGCTGGGTGATCCGGATTTCCGCGCTTGTGGTGCTGGTGTTTCTGCTCTGGGCCTCGGTGGCTCGCGTCGATGAGATCGTTCGGGGCAATGGTGAAATGATTTCGTCGTCGCGTCCGCAGATCGTTCAGAACCTCGAAGGGGGGATTCTGTCGGAGCTTTTGGTGCATGAGGGCGAACAGGTTGAACAGGGGCAAGTTCTGGCGCGCCTTCAGGGCACGGAATTTCGCACCTCTGCCGATGATCTGCAGGAAAAACTGGATGCGCTTGAGATCCGGCGTTTGCGTCTTGAGGCGGAGATGGCCGGTGAAAGCCGTTTTACCGTGCCCGAGGCGCTTGCGGCGCGTGCGCCCGATGCTGTTGCCTCCGAAAGGGCGCTACTGAGCGCACGTGTCGGGGATTTCAATGCGCGTCGCGAAGGTGCGCAGGCGGTGTTGAAACAGGCCGCGACGGAACGCGATCTAATGGAAGACATGCTCCGGAAAAATGTCGTCGCCCTGATCGAAGTCACGCGGGCGCGTAAAGCATTTTCCGATGCCGAACTGAAATACAATGAAATCGTCAGCCAGATGAAGCTGGAGCGGGCTGAGGATTATTCGGATACGCTCAAAGACATTGCCACGGTCAAGCAGCAGCTGACACTGGCACAGGACCAGCTGGAACGCACGGTGATCACCGCGCCGATGCGCGGCATCGTCAACAATCTGACCGTGACGACCATCGGCGGGGTGGTGCGACCAGGGGACGAGATCGTACAGATCATTCCCGTCGATGAAGACCTGTTCATCGAGGCGCAGGTGCGGCCCGAAGACATTGCCCATGTCGAACCGGGGCAGGAGGCGACGATCAAGCTGACGGCCTATGACTATACGATCTATGGCTCGCTCAAGGGCGACGTGAAGGTTGTTTCTGCGGACACGTTTGAAGATGAACGGGACCCGAATGCCGAACCCTATTATCGTGTGACCGTCTCGGTTGATCTCGACAGTCTGACCGAACGCCAGCAGCAGATTGAAATCCGGCCGGGCATGCGTGCGACGGTAGAGCTGCACACCGGGTCCAAGACGTTTTTGCGCTATCTGATGAAACCGCTCTATAAATCCCAAGAGGCCTTCCGCGAACCCTGATCCGGGGCTAGAGTGCTGGCATGAGCCAGGATATTCCCATTCGCGACGCCGCCACGATCATTTTGCAGCGTCAGATCGATGAGATGCCGCATGTCCTCATGGGGCAGCGCGGGAAGACGGCGGCATTCATGCCCGGAAAATTCGTCTTTCCCGGCGGCGCCGTTGATCCCGAAGATTTCGACCGGCCCGTGCCCGGCGCCTTGTCACCAGAGTGTCAGCGCCGTCTGGCGCGCGAAGCGGACGGGCGTCTGGCGCAGGCACTTCCCAACGCGGCCCTGCGGGAATTGCGGGAAGAAACCGGATTGGTTCTGCCCGATGTGACCGGGTTTCATTTCCTGTTTCGCGCGATCACGCCTCCCAACCGCCCACGTCGGTTCGATGCACGGTTCTTTCTGGCAGATGCCGCGCGTTTGCAGGGTGATCCGGATGATTTTTCACAGGCCGAAGACGAGTTGTCACATCTGCAATGGGTGACGCTCGAATATGCGCGCAGTTTGGATCTGCCCTTTGTGACCCGCGTCGTTCTTGGCGAGGCGGAAGCCGCGCTGTCGCGGCCTTTGCCACCCGAGGCGGTGCCTTTCTACGATCACCGGACTCCGATCGGGGAAATCCGGGCATTACGCTGAGGACGTAGCGCGGGCGTTAGGCCTCCACTGGCAGATTCGCATCCTGCAACAGGCGTTTGTGCTTGCGCATTTCCCGCAGTGCGTCTCCGAAAGTGTGGATGCCTTTCTCTTCGGCCATGCGCAGCATTTTCAGAAAAGCCTCTGCCGTGGCCTGCGTGTCCCCCATGGCTGTGTGGCGCGCCTCCGGGGGAATGGTGATGCCAAGGCGGGCGCAGATCGCATCCAGCGTGTGGTCTTGCGACTGGCCGAAGACAATCGCGGACAACAGCACAGTGTCCAGAACCGGCTGGGTGAATTTCGCGCCAATCCCGGCCTCATGGCGGCGCAGGAACTCCAGATCGAACGGCGCATTATGCGCCACCAGAACTGCCTCGCGGGTAAAGCGATGCAGAGCGCGCCCGGCGATCTCGATGCGCGGCGCCTCGGCCACCATGGCGTCGGTGATGTGATGCACCTGCGTGGAGGAAGGCGGGATCGGGCGTCCCGGGTTGACCAGCATGTCGAGTGTTTCGGTCTGTACGATCTTGCCGTTCACGACACGCAGGGCGGCGATCTGGCAGATTTCATCCCCCTGCGAGGGTAAAAGCCCGGTCGTCTCCGTGTCGAAAACCACATAGCTCAGACGGGACAGGGGCGTGTCCATGAAATCCTGCGGTGGTGTTTGCGCCAGAAGGTCAAAGTCATAGGTCACCGTGCGCCGGTTTTCTCCTGGCATGCGGCGCAGGCGGCGCGCCTGACGGATCGGCAGTTTCAGCACTGCGCGGCTGCCCCGGCCAAATTCGGGCCAGATGTCGGTGCCATGCAGGGCCAGCACTTCGCGGCCCGTCATGTCGTTCAACCCAACGTCCAGCGGGGTGTTCAGCCAGTGTTCCAGCCGGTCGACGGGCAGCGTGTCGCCGGTCCACCCCAGTGCCAGCATGGCCCCGGCAGGGGTGTCGCGGGTGATGAGAAAGGACAGGGCTTTGCCGCCGTCACGGGTGATGCGGCGCGCGATTTTGCTCAGAAGCGCGGTGATCTGGATGGCATCCAGCGTCAGATCCATCGGTTCCGGCACATCTGCGATCAGTGCGATGTCGGACTGTGCCAGCTGCGCCGTCAGCGCGTCGCACAGATCGGTGGCCCGCACCTGCGCCATGGGCCAGCTTTCGGCCTTTGTGGCTTCATAGTCGGCGTCCAATGTGGCGAGGTCCCGGGTCAGATCGGCGATCTCTTCGATCAGCGCGGCATTCAGCCGGGCGTCATGGCGCAGCGCCGCGTCCGTGTCGCGCGCGGCCAGCGTGGTTTGCAGCGATGCGACGGCGGGACGCAAGCGGGTAAAGAGACGGGCCAAAAGCTGATCCCGGTCCCGGTGCTGCGCCAGATCGGCGGTGACGTCGTCCAGTGTCAGCACATAGGGCGGCGTTGGGTCTCCGGCATCCGCCGGATGCATCAGCCGCATGCGCGCCGCCAGCACCTGCCCGCCATGCCGGGTGGCGACGGTCACGGGCAGCACATGGCCTTCGCCGCCTTCGCCCGCGCACAGGCGGCGATAGGCAGCTTCCAGCGGCGCAGGGTGGAGAAATTCAGAGAGGGGATGGTTCAGTCCGGGCAGATGGTCTGCGGACAGAAGATCTGCCGCCGCACCATTGTAAAAGGCGATCTTGTGATGGCCGGACACCAGCAGGATGCCAAGCGGCATCTCTGCTGCGAGGGCCGAGAGTTTTTCCTTTTCCTCGATCAGCCGGGTGGTTTCCTGTGCAACAGCCTCGGCCAGCTTGTTACGCGTTGCCGAGAGGTTTTCAGTGATCGCCTGAGCCGCCGGGGCAAGATCGCCAAGATAGCGGGCGCTGTTTTCGTGCAGCGTGTCGTTCACATCCGCATGGGCGCGCGCCAGCATGCCGCCGGACAGCCGCTGGATCGGCTTGGCAACGTTTTCGTCGAACATCAGCCAGATCCAGACAGTGACGGCCAGAATCGCGAAGCTGGCGATGGCCCCGGCAAAGACGAAGCCATCGGAGGCTTCGGGAAGGCCAAGACGGGCATAGCCCAGATACAACCCGCCCGTGACGGCAACAATGGCGACCACGGCCAGCAGGACGAAGAACAGAAAGACACGCAGGCGCAGGGACCACTGTTCAACCTTCATTGCGGCCCCCTGCGGTCAGGTCTTTGACGGTCTGCATGAGGGCCTCGATGGAAAAGGGTTTTGCCAGAAAGGCATTTGCCCCCATGGCCAGGCCTTTGCGCTGTTCGGCGGCGGAGCTGCGTGCGGAGACCAGCAGCACGGGAATGTCGGCCAGATCCGCAGACAGGCGCATCGCCTGACAGATGGCATAGCCGGACTGGCCCGGCAGGGAGACATCAAGAATGACAAGATCAGGTGATTGGGCGCGGATGTTGGGCAGGGCCTGATCGCCATCGGTAACACGGGTCACGTGGGCGCCGATGCGCTTCAACAGCAACTCCATGGCGATGGCGATATTGTCTTCGTCCTCGACAAGCAGGATATTCAATGGCTTGGGCATGGTCTGTTTTGGTGCCTCCCTTGCCCTTTTCTAACGCAGTTGATCGCAGGCTGCGCGCAAAATCGGATCGTTGTCGGACAGCTCAATCCATTTCACCTGTGCCAGCATGTCCGGGATCGGGGCCTTGGCAAGACCGATCAGATCGGCGCGTTGCGGCGTATCGCAATCGAAGGCCACGGGGACAATGGCGCCGTCCTGATGGCGTGACAGCAGGTACATCTTGGTGACAACCACATCGCCGGACCAAGTGGCCTCTTTTCCATCGAGCGCCACGAAGCGGGTGGTGATCGGGGCCAGATAGGTCCAGGGCCGCCATATCTGTTTTTTCTCGATTTGCGTGGCAAGGACCGCATCGGGGCCCAGAGCATCGAGTGAACGGTTAAACCATGAATAGTCCATCTGCAGCGTGACGGCGAGCATCGCAAGACCCGCCGCAGCCGGGGCGAGCCATTTGGGCAACCGCCCCCGGGTGAGTTTGCGCAGGCCGAGGATCAGACCTGCGGCACCTACGCCTGCGATGATGGTCGCGAGAAATTCCATAAGCATGGGGATTGGTCCCTTCTGAGTTAACTGCGCGCCGCCGAGGCGCCAAGCGAAGATTGCATAGTCCGCACGATCACGAAAGCGTCGCGCAGGTGGGAACGTTCAAAGGCCGGAAGCGCCGGGGGGCTGAGGAAATTGTCGGGCCGCAGGCCTTCGCGCACCTGTGTTGCCTGATGTTCGAGCCGTTGATTTGCGATCATGTCATAGGCTGCCAGCAGGTCCCGCCCGCCGCTGTCGGAGATGACCTGCGCCTCAATCGCGGCTTCGATGCGGGCGCGGGTGTTGGGCGGTGTCAGCCCGCCCTGCAGCGCATAGACGCGCCCCAGATCGACTACCGGCACGACGCCGTTGTGCTTCATGTCGATCTGATTGCGGTGTTCACCCGACCGGATCGTCGCAAAGCCGCGCAGCAGGCCCAGAGGCGGCGTGTGTTTGAGCGAATTGGCGATCATATGCGCCACGAAGATCGAGTTGCGCCCGGCGGCAGCCAGCGCCTTGTCCTGCAATGGGGTGAACAGCGCGGCGTCCCCGGCGATGGGGCGCAGATCGAACATGACTGAGGCAAGCATCTGGGCCATGTTGTCCGGCGTGTTGATCCATTTGTCGAAATACCCCGACCAGACTGACAGCGGCTGACACCATTGCGGGTTGGTCGCCATCATGTCGCCAGGGCAGTAGACATAGCCGCAGGCGTCCAGCCCGTCGCAGACAAAGCGGGCCATGCGCCGGAAATAGGCGATTTCCTCCGGCCCGGCCTCATCGGAGAGGATCAGGCAATTGTCCTGATCGGAAACGCCGGTCTGTTCCTGACGTCCCTGCGATCCGCAGGCAGCCCAGAGAAAAGGGGTTGGGGCCGGGCCAAGCTTTTCCTGGGCAAGGGCGACAAGACGCCGGGTCACGATGTCGGCGACATCGGTGATTTTGCGGGTGACGATGTCATGGGCCAGATGCGCACCCACGAGCTGCATCAGAAATTCTGGCAGTCGCGCCGTGACGCGCGCGAGTTCGGTAATGGATTTTGCGCCTGAAAGGTCGAACACCATCTGCGTCTGCGATGAACCGAAAAAGCGGGTGATGTCGGTCTGGGTGACCATGCCGACAAAGCGGTCGCCTTCGACGATCGGCAGGTGTCCGATATGGTTTTCCAGCATGACGTGGATCACATCGGTACCAAGCGCCCCGGGCGTGAGGGTGATCGGATCGCGTGCCATGATGTCGGAAACCGGGCCGTTGATGTCGCGGTCCTCGGCTAGAACTTTGTTGGTCATGTCGCGCACGGTGACCAGCCCGACAAGCTGGTCGTTTTCGACCACGGCAACGGAGGAGACTTTTTCATCTCGCATCTGGCGGGCGCAATCGGCAATGCGGGTCTGCGGGCTGCAGCGCACGGGTTCATGCGCCATCAGATCCGACACATGCTGTGTCATCAGCCCCGATGTGCTTTGCGGGCGGGATTGGCCCCGTTTGAAATAGCGGGCGAAGGCCGGGTTGCCGGACAGACCTTCGCGGAAGGCGGCAGGGGTGAGGATCAGCAGGGTCGTGTCGGTCGCCGCAGTGGCCGTTGTTGCGGCCAGACCGTCGCGGAGCAGGCCGCGCTCGCCGAAATGGTTCGATCTTTGCAGAAAGGACACCTGTGCGCCGTTCACATCGGTGATTTCCACGGCTCCGTCCTTGATCAGATAGAGCCCTTCCAACAACTCGCCATGGGCGTAGATGACCTGACCCTGCGCGAAGGTTTTGCGCGAAAAGCTTTGGGCAAGCGCTTCGATTTCCTGGCGGGGCAGCACATCGTATGGGTGGGTCGTTTGCAGGAACCCGATGATCTTTTCGGTCACGTCCATGGTCGATCCAGTCTCGCAAGGCAAAGGGACGGGGCGTCCTCAGGATGAAAAAAAGGGCGCGAGGCGATGTCTGCCCCGCGCCCGATCAACTATGACTTCGGGCGGGCCGTCTGGCCAGCCCGAAGCGGGCGTTTAGTGATCGACGGCTTCGCCGGCACCGCGCGGGATGCGGATGCTTTCGATCAGCTCCTGAATTTCGACCGGCGGCTCTTCGGAGGCGTTGGACACCACATAGGCCACGGCGAAGTTGATGATCGCGCCAACCGCCCCGAAGGAGGTGGATTTGATCGACAGCAGCAGCGGATCCGCATCCGTGAAGCTGTTGGTGCCGGGGATGAAGAACCAGCCCTTATGCAGGAAGATGTAGACCACGGTCACCAGCAGGCCTGCCAGCATCCCGGCTACGGCACCCTTGTTGTTGATGCGCTTCGAGAAGATGCCCATCATCAGTGCCGGGAAGATCGAGGCAGCTGCCAGACCAAAGGCCAGTGCCACGGTTTGTGCCGCAAAGCCCGGGGGGTTGGCCCCCAGATAGGTGGCGATCACGATGGCCACGGCCATGGAGCCACGGGCCCACATCAGTTCGCCTTTTTCCGAGATACCCGGATTGAGCTGCGATTTGATCAGGTCGTGGGATACGGCCGAAGATATCGCCATCAGCAGGCCGGCTGCGGTGGATAGCGCGGCTGCCAGACCACCGGCCGCGATCAGGGCGATCACCCAGGACGGCAGGTTGGCGATTTCCGGGTTGGCCAGAACCATGATGTCGCGGTTCACGTCCAGTTCGTTGGCGTCACCTGCCAGATACTGGATGTTGCCGTCGCCGTTCTTGTCTTCAAAGCTCAGCAGGCCGGTTTGTTCCCAGTTTTTCATCCAGTCCGGACGCGCTTCATAGGCGATGGGCGTTTCCGTCGTGCCTTGCGGATAGACGGTGTCGATCAGGTTCACACGGCCCATGGCGCCAACCGCAGGTGCGGTGAGATACAGCAGCGCGATGAACACCAGCGCCCAGCCCGCGGAAGAGCGTGCATCGGACACTTTCGGCACGGTGAAGAAGCGCACGATCACATGCGGCAGGCCGGCGGTGCCGATCATCAGCGACATGGTGAACAGGAACATGTTCAGCGTGGTGTCCGTCTGTTTGGTGTATTCGGTGAAGCCCAAATCGGTCAGCATGCCGTTCAGCGTGGCCAGAAGCGGCTCGCCCGAGGCAACATGGTCCGAGAACAGGCCCAGAGGCGGGATCGGGTTGCCGGTCAGCTGCAGCGAAATGAAGATCGCCGGGATGGTGTAGGCGATGATCAGAACGACATATTGGGCAACCTGCGTGTAGGTGATGCCCTTCATCCCGCCGATCACGGCGTAGAAGAACACGATGGCCGCGCCGATCAGCAGACCGGTGAGGTTTTCCACTTCAAGGAAGCGCGAAAAGGCGACGCCGACGCCAGTCATCTGGCCGATCACATAAGTGATCGAGGCGATGATCAGGCAGATCACGGCAACGGTGCGCGCCGTCTGGCTGTAGAAGCGGTCGCCAATGAACTCCGGCACGGTGAATTTGCCGAACTTGCGCAGATAGGGGGCCAGCAGCATGGCCAGCAGCACATAGCCACCGGTCCAGCCCATCAGATAGGCAGAGGTGTTGTAGCCGCCAAAGGAAATGATCCCCGCCATGGAGATAAAGGAGGCGGCAGACATCCAGTCCGCGCCGGTGGCCATGCCGTTGAGCACGGGGTGCACACCCCGGCCAGCCGCATAGAATTCAGATGTGGACCCGGCACGGGCCCAGATCGCGATACCGATGTAGAGCGCGAAGGTCGCGCCCACAACGATCAGGTTGAGGGTAAATTGATCCATCTCTCCGGGCTCCTTACTCGTCGACGCCGTGTTCTTTGTCGAGTTTGTTCATCTTGATCGCATAGGCAAAGATCAGCACCAGAAACACGAGGATCGCGCCCTGTTGTGCAAACCAGAAGCCAAGATCCGTGCCGCCGACGGCGATGCCGGATAGCACCGGGCGCAGCAAGATGCCAAAGCCGAAAGAACAGATGAACCAAATCACCAGCGAGATGCCGATGATCCGCTTGTTCGCTGACCAATAGGCATTGTTGTCTGAATTGTCCGCCATGTTGCGGTCCTCCCTTTTGTCCCCGATCCGTCCGGTCGTCGTGTCGCGCCGGTCCGGATCTGTGTGGGGGACCCCGCCTCCCTGCGGGACCCTCCAGTTTTATCAGATGGGGCCAGGTTCTGAGACTGACCCCGGGGCATCGCGCCTTTATCTTGTGGTGCGATGCAGGCACTCTACCATATTTGCGTAATTTTCACGCAGATTCTTGATAGAGCGAATTTTGGATGAGATTGTCGACGACTGATGGGTCGGCGAGGGTTGAGGTGTCTCCGAGAGCGCCGGTGTCGTTTTCGGCGATCTTGCGCAGGATGCGGCGCATGATTTTGCCCGACCGCGTTTTCGGCAGCCCCGGGGCCCATTGGATGAAGTCGGGCTTGGCGATCGGGCCGATTTCGGTGCGGACCCATTTCTCCAGCTCCTTACGCAGCTCCTCGGAGGGTTCCACATCGTTCATCAGGGTGACATAGGCATAGATGCCCTGACCCTTGAGCTCATGCGGCATGCCGACCACGGCGGCCTCGGCGACCTTGGCGTGGGCCACGAGCGCGCTTTCGACTTCGGCGGTGCCCATGCGGTGGCCCGAGACGTTGATCACATCGTCGACGCGGCCGGTGATCCAGTAATAGCCATCTTCGTCGCGGCGACAGCCGTCGCCGGAGAAGTAATAGCCTTTGTACTGCTGGAAATAGGTCTCTTGGAAGCGTTCGTGATCACCCCAGACGGTGCGCATCTGCCCAGGCCAGCTGTCCTTGAGGCACAACACGCCCTCGGCCGCGGTCTCATGCAGTTCCTCGCCAGTCTGCGGGTCCAGAATGACCGGCTGCACGCCGAAGAAGGGCAGGGTGGCCGAGCCGGGTTTGGTGGCAATCGCCCCGGGCAGCGGGGTCAGCAGATGGCCGCCGGTCTCGGTCTGCCACCAGGTGTCGACGATGGGGCAATTGCCCTTGCCCACGACCTCATTGTACCAGTTCCAGGCCTCGGGGTTGATCGGCTCGCCGACGGTGCCCAGCACCTTGAGCGAGGAGAGATCGTATTTCTCGACCCATTCGTTGCCCTGCCCCATGAGGGCGCGCAGCGCGGTGGGGGCGGTGTAGAACTGGTTGACCTTGTGCTTTTCGCACACGGCCCAGAACCGGCCCGCATCTGGGTAGCTCGGCACGCCTTCGAACATCAGCGTGGTGGCGCCATTGGCCAACGGACCATAGACGATGTAGCTGTGGCCGGTGACCCAGCCGACGTCGGCGGTGCACCAGAAGACGTCGCCGTCGTGATAGTCGAAGACATATTTATGGGTCAGCGCGGCATAGGTGAGATAGCCGCCGGAGCTGTGCACGACGCCTTTCGGTTTGCCGGTCGAACCCGAGGTGTAGAGGATGAACAGCGGGTCCTCGGCATTCATCGGGCGCGGCGGGCAGTCGGGGCTGGCGTGTTCCATCAGGTATTTGACGTCGACATCGCGGCCTTGGATCCAAGTGATCTGATCGCCGGTATGTTTGACGACAAGGCAGCGCACCTTGTCGGAACAGTGCAGCAGGGCGGCATCGGTGTTGGCCTTGAGCGGTGTGCGACGACCGCCGCGCGGCGCGGTGTCGGCGGTGATGACGAGCTTGGCGCCGCAGTCGTTGATGCGGTTGGCGAGCGCGTCGGGCGAGAAGCCCGCGAAGACGATGGAATGGATCGCGCCGATGCGTGCACAGGCGAGCATGGCATAGGCGGCTTCGGGGATCATCGGCAGGTAGATCACCACGCGGTCGCCGCGCATGACGCCCTGGCTGAGCAGGACGTTGGCCATGCGGTTCACCTTGTCGGAGAGCTCCTTATAGGTGATGTGCTGGGCGGGCTCATTGGGGTCGTCGGGCTCGAAGATGATCGCGGTCTGCAGGGATTTCTTGGCCAGATGGCGGTCGATGCAATTGGCCGAGACGTTCAACACGCCGTCGGAATACCATTTGATGTCGACGCGGCCGAAATCGAAACAGGTCTTTTTGACCTGCGTGTAGGGTTCCATCCAGTTCAGGATCTTGCCCTGTTCCGCCCAGAACGACACCGGATCCTCCACCGAACGCCGGTACAGCGCCTCGTAATCCTCCGCCGTGATATGCGCGGACGCCGCAAATTCCGTCCGCGGCGCGTAACTCGTCGTGCTTTGTTCCGACATGATGCCTCCCATTCTGTCTGCTGGCGGGGCCGTGGTCGCAATGAATGACCGGGGGCCGCCTTATGTGCGCCGGATCGGAATCTGGCGCCCTCCTCAAGAGATAGGTTTACAGATAAATCTGTGAAACTTCTTCTAACTTGCTGCAATGTATGAGTTTATTTGTAAATATATTCACCAATTAGAACATGTGTCTGTAAATAAAATTCACAAAAATTGAAAATTCATTTAGGAACAAGGCGTTAACCCTGTGCTGGTGCGGGGTCGGCGGCAGAGGCTGCCGCCGGCGCGGTGGCTTGTGTGCCATAGGAGCCGTAATAGCTGTAGCCCGAGGTCTTGAACCGGTTCAGGTTCAGAACCGAAAATACGGCGGTTTCGGCCCCTATGGCCTCTGTCAGCTGGGCATAGGCATCGCGCAAGGCACCTTGCGAGGTGCGCCCATAGCGCACGCAGAGCAGGACTTCATCCACCATCGGCGCGACATAACGGGCGTCGACCACCGGTAGAAGCGGCGCCGTATCGATCAGGATCACATCCATCTGCGACCGGGCCTGTTTGATCAGGTTTTCAAAAGCGCTCGATTGCAGCAGTTGATCGGTGGGAATGCGGCTTTGCCCGCGCCCAAGGATGACCCCGCTATCGCTTTTCGGGTCGGCGACATAGAAAGACAGATTGTCGGGGTCCGTGTTCTGCGGGTTTTGCAGATAGTCGATAAAGCCTGTGTCCGGGGCATGGCCGATCTGCAGGTGCTGGGTTGGCTTGCGCAGATCCGCATCGATCAGCAAAACGCGTTTTCCGGTCGCGGCATAGGTGCGCGCAAGGGCCAGTGACAAGGAGGATTTGCCCTCTGCCGACACGGCGGATGTGACCATGATCACGCGGGCAGTCTTGTCAGCACGTCCGGGCTGCGCCTGATCGAGTCCGGCCTTGATCCGGCGCAGGGACTCGGCAAAGGCGGATAGTGGCTGATCCACGATGAGATCCGCCACGGAGCTTTGCCCCGGCGCCAGATCGGCTTTCGGGACAGTCGCCAGAGCGCGCACCGGCAGCACATTGTTCAACTGCTGTTGCGAGACCACGCCACCAACGACGTATTCATAGAGCAGCGCCAGACCCGTGCCCACGGCAAGAGCCGCGAGAATGGCCAGCCCCAGCAGTAGACCGGTTTTGGGTGAGCTCGGGTGCAGCGGCGCGATGGCCGGGGAGACGATGCGGCTGTCGGCGACCTGAACCTGCGCCTGGGCCTCCAGATCGCGCATGCGGGTCAGAAGCGTCCGATATTGTCGCTGGGCGATGTCGGCCTCTTGTTGCAGGGCGTAAATTTGGGACAGGCTGTCGGGCGACAAATTGCCCTGCAGCAGGGCCGTGCGCAGATTGCCCTGCAGGGAGGCGCTGTTTTCGCGCAGGCCTGCGAGGGTGCTTTCCAGCGCGGTCAGGTTGTCATTGGCGGTGCGCTCCAGCTCTGTTTCAATCTCCAGCAGGCTGGCCCGTAGGTTGACGGCTTGGGTGCTGCCGGGGGTGGTGCCTGACAAGCGATCGCGGATTTCGCGGCGCTGACGGTCCAGAGAGGTCATGGCCTCAGAGGACAGAGTGTCCAGTAGGCCGTCCCAGTTGCGGCGATCAAGGGCCGCTTGCGCCGTTTGCAGCCGGGATTGCGCTGCAAAGCTGTTGTCGCGCGCGTCCTGATAAGCCTGTCGCAGGTTGCTGAACTCTTCGGTGCCAATCTCCTGTTCCAGCCGGTCCAGATTGTCGTCGATAAACCTGTCGAAATTGGCCTCGCTCTGGCTCAACTGACCGCGCGCACGGTCGATTTGCGCCTGAAGCACATCGCGGGAGGCCAGTGCGGCATCGGTTTTGGCGGTGATTTGCAGGTCGATATAGGCCTGTGACATCACATTCGCGAGCTCAGCCGCCTGTTGCCGGTCGGGCGAAGCGACCGTGACCGTGATTAGGTAGGTCAGACCGCGTCGCCGGATCGTGGTGGCCTCTGACAGACGACGCAGACTTTCGGTCAGGGCGGCATTTCCGCTGCCCGTCTCGGGCGCGGGCATGCCAAGGGCCATTTTGAGTTTGTCGATACGGCTCAGATGTGGACCGAACTGCGGATCTTGCAACAGCGCGGCACGCTCGATGGTCGCCAGCAGTACCTTGTTGGAACGCAGGATTTCCACCTCGCTTTCCAGCCGCGCATTTTCGGCAGCCCCTGACAGTGAGGCTGTGCCTTCGGATGTCAGCAGGTCCTTGTTCGACGGATCCACGTAAATCAACGTTGAGGCTGAAAAGATGGGTGTGGCATTCAGCAGATACAGCAGGACAATCAACAGAACCGTTGCGGCGCTTGCCAGTACCAGTTTGATTTGACGACGAAGGATGGCCGGAACTCCGGTGAATGCCGTGTCAGTGGTGGGCATGTGAAAATCCTGACTGTGAAAAAGACTTGATGAGGGAACTATGCGTTAAGGATTCATTCCAAATGGTTAACGCAATTGGTGAGCGGTCATGGTTTGTGCGAAAAATCTGGGCGGCTGGTCCGGGCAAAGCCGCACACCGCTCAACCGGCCACTGCGATAGGCGCCGGTGTCGAGACGCAGGACGCCGCGTGAAAATGACGCCTCAGGGACAATTTCATGCCCATGCACCACCCATTTGCCAAACGCTGTGGCGTCACGCAGTGATCCGGACGCGCCCCAGAGCAGATCGTCGGGGGTTTGTTCGGCGAGTGAGCGTTGCAGTGTGGCCCCTGCGTGGGAAAAGAACCACGCAGGCAGATCAAGGCTGAGCGGGAGTTGCGACAGAAACGTCTGATGGGCTGCGGGTACGGTGGCCGCCAAGGCGCGCAGCGCCGCTGGTCTGGGGCCCTCGGCCTGATCGCTGCGAATGCCGTAGGAGCTGAGCGTGGCGCGCCCGCCCCAGTCGCGCCAGGTTTTGATCCCGCGCTGGTCTTGCAGCACGCGCAGAAACAGCGCCTCGTGATTGCCGCGTAGGCACAGCCGGGTAAGCCCCTTGGGCGGTGGGCGCAGCAGGTGATCAATCATCTGCGCGCTTTGTGGCCCACGATCTATGACATCGCCCAAGAGAACGAGCAATCTCGGCGCCGGATAACGCAGGGCATCCCGCAGTATGCGCGCCTCAAGAGCTTTATAAAGATCGAACTGGCCATGAATGTCACCGACGGCATAGGTGACCGCAGGGCTGCGGTCCAGCGACAGCCGGGTCAGCGCGGCGGCGGCGGTGGTCTGCGCTGCAGCCGTCATGTGATGGGGCCTTTGGTGGGAAAGATGCGCCCCAAACCAAGCGCCACAATCGCGACGAACAGCAGGGTGTTGGCCTCTATTTCCAGACTGAAATCCACTGTCGAATGCACCGCACACTGAGCCATCACGGCCAGAGCCGCCACCGGGGCTGCGTGAAAGCGCGCGGCACCTCTTTGCTGTTTGATCAGGCGCCAGGCCGCCCATGTCAGGGCGATCAGCGGAGCACTGCCCGCGATCACACCCAGTTCCGCCCAGAGTGTCAGATAGCTGTTATGCGCCATATCCCAGACGGTTGCCGCCGAGACAGGTTCGGTATGGCGCAGCGGAAAAGCAATCGAGAAGCAGTCCAGCCCATAGCCGGTCCAGGGGCGGCTCTGAATCAGATCGAAGACCTGCGCATAGAGTGCAAGGCGGGTCGCAAGATCTTGTTCGAGGAAGAGCAGGCGTTCCCCGGTATTGGCCGACAGCGCAAGGGCGATCCCGCCAAGGATGATCCCGGCAGCCAGTAGGGTCAGTACCCAGCGCCGCTGTCTGCGCGGTCGGGTTTGCGCATCGCAGAGGAAAAGCACGATCAGCCCCACGACTGTCGCACCGATTCCCATGCGCGACCCTGTCGCCAAAAGCGTGGTCGACAGCAGCAGCAAGGAGGCGAGATGCAGTCCTGTCTGTGTCAGCTCATCGCTGCGGGCATTGTGGCTTTGACGGTGCAATTTGCGCAGCATCAGTGCGCTACCCAGGATCAGCGCCATGCCTAGATAGGTCGCGAAGGAGTTGCGATTGACAAATCCACCCGTGGCCCAGCCCAGATAGGCGGTCTTTTCCCCAAAGAGTGCGATATCGCCCAACAGTCGCAGGGCAATCATAGCCCAAAGTGCCTGCAAACACATGCCGAAATAGATCAGCCGCATCAGTCTGAGGGTGCGGATCGGGGCAGAGCAGGTTTCCAGAACAAGAATGAACAGGCAGAGCAGCCCCCCCAGTCGCAGGATGCCCAGCCCGGTCGCGGGGGCGTTCAGGCTGAGACTGGCTGGCTGGCGTCCCTCTGGGATCAGGGTGCCAAAGAGGGCGCGGTAAAGACCGGTTGTGGTGTTGCTACCGGCAAACAGATCTCCGAGTGGCAGCATCTGGAGCGTCGCGAAGGCAGGCATGAGCAGCGCAACACAAATGAGAGGGGCGAAGCGCTGCGACCGCAAAGGCGACAGCTGTGCCCCTTTGGCTCGCAGCAGGAAATACACCGCCGCCATCAGTGCAAGGTTGGCCGACCATATCATCCAGGCGATGGGGCGATGGGACCCCGCAGGAAAGGGTGCCAGAAACAGCATTGCCGCAATCAGCCAGAGAAAAACGCGGTTCAAACGGCGCAAAATGACCTCTTCCTGGGGGGTATGGGCGACGGGATGAACCGTGAAATGCAGTGTTTCGGCCAGATCTTCGGGAGCGGGGATCGGATCTCTTTGGTGTATGGGGCGGGGCACGATGCGGGCGAAATCGATCATTGCAGGCTCCGCGTCAGGCTGCTGCGGCGCAGTTCCGAGAGGAAATGATTCTGTGTCTGTTGCGGCAGGCGTTCGGCGACGTTGCGAATGCGGTCGCGACTGCTGTTTTCGCGCAGGTAGAGCTCTGCGACCCACTGCGACAGGCTCGGTGTGGACAAGAGCAACGCGAGGTCGCGATCAACCGCGGTCAGCAGCGACGGCGTGTCAGGCAGATGCCGCGCCAGCAGGACACGGTTCTGCGCGAGCCACCCTTCGCTGGGCGACAGTTTTTGCGAGCGCAACAGCAAGGTCTCTGCCCTGTGTGGGTCCGCTTGGGCGACGGACAGGCCGGCGTCCACAAGCGGCGGCAGGCCCCAAGATGGGCTCCGGGTCTGAATGCGTGCAACGTGCCGGGCGCACCATGTCAGGCTTGCCGGAAGAGGGGCGCTGATAGCAGTGGAACCGGCGATTTGAGCGGGTAGACCGCTGGCGACGCGCAAACCGATCAGCGCGGTGCGCATGCGCTCCATGGCTTGCCGCGTGTTGTTGAACGCCCAGACGCGATGGGCGCATTCTTCCAAAATAAGCGCCTGACCGCTCAGAGAATTCGGCAGCACAAGGGACAGGGGGCGCAGTTGATGTGCGCTGTCGGGCTGGCTGGCTTTTTCGAAAGGCATGTCCGGGGTCTGTCGGGTTACGCCTCTGTCCACCCCAGTCCCGGTATCAAGACGCGTTGTGAGGATCGGGCCGGTCGGTGCCCGTGACGTCTGAAGATCGGCCTGGTTTGCAGCGGAGATTGGGCGGCTTTCCATCTGTCGAAGGGCGATGAGCGCGAAGCTTTCCCGCCGTAATGCCATAAGAGCCGCAACAAACAGGGCAAAGAAGACGGCCCCTAGGAACAAAGTCCCTAGTGAAAAGCGAGGGCTGAGGCGGCGATGCTGTCGTCCATCCCATCCGCTTTCAAGCCACCCCCTTTTTATCATGACGCTGTCCGTGATGCCCGTCTGTGTTCCGTTGCCGTTCAATGGTGCCGATTGATATGTCCGCTGAGCTGCCGGGGCAGCGTGCAGAGAAATTCCTAAGAAACCGTAAACGTGCTGGGTCGGCGGGACGTCATCTGAGGTGTGGCTATCGAGAAGAAGTCAAAACAGTTTGCTGCGCCGGGCCCGCGTCAAGCTTTCCTTAATATTTAGATTCTATTCTCATTTTAAACGTTGCCGGGCCAATGGCCGTTCAGCCTCTTGTGGTGAACAGAATGGGTCTGGTGAAGCGGGATAAAGATCTGGTTGGGAATGAAGTGAGGTGAGACAATGAAATGCATTCGACTTGGAAGCTTGGCGCTATGCGCCGCGATTGCCTCTTCGGTGTATTCAGGGCCAGCAATGGCATTGAGTGAAGAGGAAATCCTGTCCGTCTGCGCCGGCGGAGAGGCCGCCTGCACAGAGTTGATGGTGGCTGAAATTGCGGCTTTGAAACAAACGTTTTCCGGGCCGGTTGAGCAAGAACAAGCGCTGGCCTCGTTGGTCTCGCAGTTTCTGTCTGCCTCCGGGCTGACCCCGGATGCCTCTGTGAGGGCTGCAGTGGGGTCGGCAATGAAGACGGCCGCGAATTCGGCAGCGACAGCTGGGCTGCGGTCGAGTATTGAGCAAGCCTCAGAGGCGGTGATTGCCTCGAACGGGGGCAGCGTTACGGATCCTGTCGGCTTTCAGCCAGCGGCACCGGCATCGCCAACGTGATCAAGAGCAGGCAGGGATGCCCATTTCAATCAGCGATCGGCCGGAAATTTTTTCGATGCCCATGGTGGTGAAACGGGCCTCTTGCAAAAACCAGCTTCTCAGAGGTTCAGGATAATATGAGGCCATCACATGAGACCAATGGTCGAATTCCTTTTGCGAAAGAGGGATGCCGTAGAACTGGCTCATGGGGCCATGGAACCCAAAGCTGACAGAAGGGGCAACGCATGTATTGGGCAGGCCAAGGTACATGGTGCAAGCGGAGTTGCAAAAGCCGGCGGTGATTTCTACGTGGGTGCCGGTTGAGCGGATGCGTTCGATTTCCGCCACGCGATCCGACAAGGACCCCCCAGGATCATTCTGAACATATAGAACCGGATGCAGTTGCACAGCCGTCGCGGATGCCGGAGCGATTGCCAGAAACAGGCCCCCCAAAAGAATTGGCAAAATGGATTGGCAAGACACCAAGGCATAAGCATAGAGTGCGCGGAGGCACAGCCATGCAGTCCGCGCGCCGTTCATAAGACGCCGTTTCATCATATCACCTGAGTATTTGGAAGTTGCGCGATCCACGCGCTGTATGGCCTTCTGCCAAACACACTTTAACACATGCAGGGGTGAGAAAGCGACCGCTGTAGGGGCCAAAAACCGGCCTTCAGCGTGCCTTTCTTTCAGGATATTTATTAAAAATCAGATAGTTGTTGATGATTTTCCGCCGCGCCACGCTGGGTTGGGAGGAAAAGCATCTGCTTTTCAGGGGGTTATCAATTATGCCTTGGGGCGGCCTTTGTGGTCCATTCCGCTGCCAGCATTTGTGCCCGCATGCGGAAACAGTCCGGGCGCAGGCGTTTGCTTTGGGCCAGTGTCAGGCCGATTCCATAGGTCGCGACGAAGAGGCAACCAAATGCAAAGAGCGTGACCGAAGCCCAGCCGGGCTTGTCCCACAGAAGCACACCGGCAATGGCCGGGGCCGTAAACAAGGGCATCATGACAACGGTCGACATGGGATTGGTCAAGCGACGCAGCTTGCGTCCGGTCAGCGTGATTTCAAGGGCACGCATGACCAACTGGTGAAAGTGGAGCCGATCGGGCTGATCCGTGGGGCGGCCCGCGATGCGGCGCCGATAGATCGCGAAAAACGTGTCAGCGATGGGCCAGAAGAAAATGAGGAGCACAGCCCAGGGTGTGACCTCCGGGACGCGGATCATTAGAGAAATTGCGAGCCATGACAGAATATGACCCAGGCCGTAGGCGCCTGCGTCACCGAGGAAGATCGCGCCGAGGGGGAAGTTGAATACGAAAAACCCCAGCAGGGCGCCAATCAACATTAGGTTGATTTCAGTGAGTGGGACGTTGCCGGCCTGATGCGCGATCATGGCCATGGACCCCGCCGCAACCAGTCCCACGCTGGAAGACAGGCCGTTGACGCCATCAATCAGATTGAAGCCGTTGCAGATCCCGGCGCTTGCAAAGGCGGTGAACGCAATCGCGAGCGGCGCCCAAGCCAGCAGCGTGTCAAAGCCGGGAATGTCTACATGGGAGATCCAGATCCTCAGGAGCGTGATGGCGATCAGAGAGGAAAAGATTGCAGCCAGGAGCCGGTTGCGTGGGCGGACATGCCAGCCGAGGTCTTCTGCGAAACCTGCTAGGGCGACCGGGAAAAGTGACACGACCAGAAGCCCGAAACGAGGCGCGGCGTCCGGCGGCAGCAATAGGGCGATCAGGGGGAGTGTCGCGAGAATGGCCAGCCCACCGATCCGCGGGGTTGGGGTGTGGTGCGCGGCTTGAACGGCTGAAGTGTCGGCGCGCCGGTGGGCAAACTTCATATGGAGGGATTTGGTCGCGAGAATCAGAAGACACACGCAGGCTGAAACGAGAAATGTGGGTAGGATGAGATGGGTAAAATGAGACATCATTGGAAATTTACTCGATGAGAGGGTGCGAAATTGCGCGAACAGATTGACAAGAGGGCCTTGCCGAAGAAATATAGAATAGTACTTTCGATTTTAAAATATATACTTTGGTATTGTTTTGGACAGTCCAAATTTACGGAGCGCCTTTGGAAGCAGCATTGGGAGTCACTCAGCATCCGTTGTGTCCTAAATCATGGTTACCAGTATGTTAAGTTGATAGGGAATGTGGGAAATGGTCTCAAGGCTTGGGTCTTGTCCCTCGAGGCAAAGGCGACCTTAACCTTAGGGAAGCTGCGCAATCCCAACACGTTAAGGTAGAATAATATTTTTACGAATAAATTTATAATTGTGCACCTCTTTAAGAAAATAACCATTGTCGGATGGGCGGTTTGAATATTTGCACAGATCGATTCGCCGTGATGCCGCGCAGGGTGAATGCGCGACATGATATGATGCGCCCCAATCGCAATGGGTGCTTGCAAGTGGCGGTGGGCTCTGGAACACAGACGCTGGGCAGTGAGAACAGTCAGTGGACGGGACGGCGTCTCTTTGACTTGCAACTGGGCCCTGTTTTGACGAGTGTAGTGCGGTATCGAACGGACAACGCCCCTGGGCTGACGATGTTTCTGCGAGGAGCAAAATATGCGTAAAGCGATAACCGCGCTTTTTCTGGGGCTTTTTCTTGTGGCATGCACCGAGGGCCATGTGAAATTTCCGGTCACTGAGCAGGGTCAGCAGGACCTGCCCGAAAATGTCAAAGTCATTCGTCTGACAGCAGAAAATATTGACAGCTATACCGTCCCCGAACATGTGCCGGCCTCCGACAGGGTGCCTGAGCCGCAGGTCTGGAACTACAAGGTCGGGGTGGGCGACATCCTGAGCATTGATGTGTTCGATCACCCGGAGCTGACGCTGCCGGCTGGCCCTGAACGCAGTGCGGCCGAATCGGGGTTCCGGGTTCAGGCCAATGGCACGTTCTATTATCCTTTCGTGAATGAGGTGCAGGCGCTGGGGCGTCCGCCGGAAATCATCCGCGAGGATTTGCGCGAAAAACTGGCGGAGTTTATTCCGAACCCTCAGCTTGAGGTGCGTGTGGCGGCATTCAATTCGCAAGCCATTGTCGTCGCGGGCGAAGTCAATCAACCCAATCGTCAGGCTTTGACCACTGTGCCGCTGACCGTGCTTGAAGCGATCAACGCCGCAGGCGGCGCCACAGAGGCTGCCGATTTCAGCCGGGTCAAAATCCGGCGTGGAAACACCACATATAATGTCAATCTCGAACGGTTCCTTGAGGGAGATGGCAAGCGATATAATCCGTTGCTGCGGTCCGGTGATGTCGTGTCCGTGCCACGCCAGGAAGCCGAAGAGGCCTATCTTCTGGGGCAGGTGGCAAAGCCTGCGGCGATCGATCTGTCGCGTGAGCATACGTCGCTGACACAGGCGCTCACCCGGCAGGGCGGGTTGCAGGAATTGCGGGCTGATGCGCGCGGGGTTTTTGTGTTCCGCAAAAAAGGTGCCAATGTGACTGTTTTCCAACTGGTGACGGATTCGCCGACAGGGCTGCTTCTGGGAACGGAATTCCTATTGGAGCCGAAAGATGTTGTCTATGTGACGCGATCGCCGATCAGCAAATGGAACGACACGATCACCCGCTTGCTGCCGTCGATCAGTGTGACGGACAGGCTGCAGGACATCGAGGGCTGATAAGCGCGTGTTTGACTCTGTTCTGGTTGTGTGTGTCGGGAATATTTGTCGCTCTCCTGTCGGCGAGCGTGCGCTGGCTACGGCTTTGCCAAAGCTGCATGTGCGCTCTGCGGGCATTGGTGCTTTGGTGGGCCACGCAGCTGATGACACGATGCGCAGTGTTGCGGCGGCCCATGGGCTTTCGCTCGACGGTCACGAAGCGCGGCAATTCACGCCAGATATGGGCGCGCGTTATGATCTTATTCTGGTCATGGAAAACGGGCACCGCAGAGAAATTATTCAACGTGCTCCGCAGTTGGCGGGGCGCATTATGTTATTTGATCAATGGAGTGGCGCCAAAGGCATCGCGGACCCCTATCGCAGGCCCGCCGCCTTTCATGAGCAGGTCTTCGCCGAGATTTCTGCTGCGGCAGAAGCTTGGGCAAAGCGCCTGTCGCCCAAGGAGTGATGGTCCAGATGTCTGACACCCGTACAAACCCGTCCACGCAGTTTGAAGACGATGAAATCGACCTTCTCGCGTTGCTACGCCGACTTTGGGCAGGGAAATACTGGATTGCGGGCGTCGCCGTTGTCGCGCTGGTGATCGGCGCGATCATCGCCGTGGGAACGCCGGCAACCTATCGTGCTGATGCCTTGCTGCAGCTTGAGGAAAAGAGCGGCCAGTTGGCCTTACCAGAGGCCCTGTCCGATCTTTCCGGCAGCGAACCCCGCAGTGCCACCGAGATTGAGATCCTGAGATCGCGGCTGGTACTGGGCAAAGCAGTGGCCGATGTGCACCTGGATTGGCAGGCGAAGCCGAAAGAATTGCCGCTTGCACTGCGGGCTCTGGTCAAACTCGGGCTGCCCTTGCCGAATTTTGCAGGGCTTGCAGCGTTTGCGCGCGGTGATGAGGTGTTGCGGCTCGATCTTTTGGAGGTGCCGTCATTCTGGCTCGGGGAAGAGATGTCTCTGGTGGCCGGAGATGATGGCAGCTTTACCATCACCCTGCCCAATGGTGTCGCCCGTCAGGGGCGCGTGGGCGAGACGCTGATGGATCAAGATCTTGAGTTTGCCTTACGCGTCGGAGACCTGCAGGCTGGCCCCGGTCGGGAATTTTCCATCAAGCATCTGTCCGACAGCGCCGCAATCAATGGTTTGCGTGGGCGGCTGTCCGTTTCCGAGCGCGGACGCCAGACGAGCATTCTCGAGCTGGGACTGACGGGGGCGGACCGACAGTCGGTCGAGCGGGAGTTGCACGCGATCACACAGGCTTATTTACGGCAGAATATTTCACGTTCAGCAGCGGAAGCTCAGAGCAGCCTGACCTTTGTTGAAAGCCAGTTGCCCGAGGCTGAGGCGGCCGTCAAAAAAGCAGAAGACGCGTTGAACCAATATCGCCAGGAACAACAGGCGATCGATCTGGGGTTCGAAGGCCAGAGCCTGCTGACGCAGATCTCGTCGCTGGAGAGCGAATTGCAGCAATTGGCGGATCAGGAAGATGAACTGTCGGAACGCTACACTCCGAACCACCCGGTTTATCAGCAGTTGCTGAACGCGCGTGCCCGTCTGGAAAGCCGTTTGGAGACACTGCGCAGCGAAGTGGGTGGACTGCCGCAAACGCAGCGCGTGGTGTTCAACCTGACCCGTGATCTGGAATTGGCGCAGGAAGTCTATGTGCAGCTGATGAACCGGGCGCAGGAGTTGCAGGTGCTCAAAGCGAGCACGATTGGCAACGTGCGGATCGTCGATCAGGCACGGACAGCGCCCCTACCGGTGGCGCCAAAGAGATCGCGTATCCTTGCGCTCAGCCTTTTGCTTGGTTTGATCGCCGGTGCGGGGGGGGTGCTTTTGCGCGCCTGGTTGCGCAAAGGCGTTCACAGCAGCGAGGAGATCGAAGCGACGGGAGTGCCGGTTTTCGCAACCATCAATCATTTGCCAGAGGCGAGCGCGCACCGGAAGAGCCGGTCGCACCTGCCGATCCATGCATTTACGGATTCGTCAAACCTCGCGATTGAAGGTTTTCGGTCGCTGCGTACGGCTTTGCATTTTGGTCTGCTGGATGCCGGGACGCGGTCGATTGCCATCACCAGTGCGGCGCCGGAAGCGGGGAAATCCTTTGTGGCCGTGAATCTGGCCGCCGTAGCGGTGCAGGCGGATCAAAAAGTCTGTCTGGTGGATGCCGATTTGCGGCGTGGGCGGCTGCGGCGGTATTTCAAGGTTTCAAAGCATCAACCGGGCCTGTCGGAGTATCTGGCCGGGGAAGCAGAACTGGACGACATTCTTGTGCCCTCAACCTATACGGGGTTGATGTTCCTGCCGACGGGGCAATTCCCACCGAACCCGTCCGAACTGTTTATGCGCAAACGTTTTGCCGAGCTTCTGGCAGAACTGGACCGCCGCTTTGATTTGACCATCGTAGATACCCCGCCAGCCTTGGCGGTGACGGATCCGGTAGTGATCGGTCGTGCCGTTGGGGCGACTATCATGGTGGCCCGGTTCGACGAAACGCCTCTGGGCGAAGTTGAGGCGGTGCAGCATCAGTTCGCCACGGCAGGCGTGAAGCTGTCGGGCGCTGTTCTGAACGGCTTTGACCATCGTCGCGCCGATGCGGGCTATGGCTACGGCTATGGGTACAGCTATCGCTACACATACAAAAAGTCCGAAGAGGACTGAGAGCCTCTCTGATACGGGTGGTCCCAGTCGTTGTCCCGACGCAGGCGGACTGGCGACCGGCGCAGTGCGTTTTCACATCGTTAAGGTGCGCCATGCTCCTGTGATTTGATACATTCTTCAGTGACGTGGCGAAAGTCGTGCCCGCGAACGAGATATGGTATGCGCATGCATCAAGCGCACTCATGCATTTGTTTTCAGGCACATCTTGCGCAGTGTGGTTGCGCATAGACTACAAAAGTTCATTTTGAGAGTTGTGTAGTCTTTATAATTTGCTTTTGTCATATTTGGTGTCTTTCTTGACTACGATGTATACATTTTCGAGAAATTTCATCCGTCCGCCAGCCCGTGCTAGAGCTGAAAATGTAAAGTGTTGATTTTGGTGGATGTGTCTTTCTGACGGTTATGAGGGTGGCCTTGTCGGGAAGATATGTTGGTAGACTTGCGGTGGGGTGAACGCGCACAAACGCCGTTTGTGCAATCGGTTTCAAAAATGATGAAGGCGCATCTTGCCCTGCAGGATGCATTTGTTTTGCGTCCCGTGCTCGGGGCGTAGATCTCGTGTGCCTGTCATTGATTTCAAATGTCTGTGCTTCCCGGTTTTTGTCAGGAAAACCGCGTTGTCAGGTGTCCCAATCCTCAGATCGCCAACGCAAACACCCACCGTATGTATTGGGGGTAATCCCCAGTTAAAGTGAGGGTGCAGTCGTTGCGTAAGCAAAGTTTTCCAAAGGGCGAGACAGCTTGCCCGCTGACGTCTCCGGCAGGGCCTTTGGTGTCCCTGAAGTGCCAGGAGATCCTGAATTCCAATCCGTTGAAAGGTGCCGAACAATGAGTGGGCTCGCAAAGCGCGTCGTGAGTACGGGTGTGAAACGTTGTGTGAATGGACTGCATATGGGTTGGGCCTCAGTCGGGCTGGCTACGGCTGTTTTCATGGGGATGGGGATTGGCGCTGCACCGGGGCAAGCGGTTGCGCAAAGCTACGACTGGGTGGTCAACGCCAACGATCTGGGATCCGACCCGATGGTTGCCGGTGGTTACGTGAACTACAATATCACGGTGAACAACAATGTGACGCAGGCCTCGCAGGGTGCGGCCCCACCGACGACCATCGAACTGTCTGTTCCTGAAGATGCCGATCTGTCGGAGGTGCCGGAAACGTCCTGTACAGTCGGAGGCAGCGCAGCGGTGTTCCCGGTGGACGGTCCTGCGACAGTTGTTTGTGATATTCCCGCACTTGCTGTAGATGAGACGTTCAATCTGACGGCGGTCGTTAAATCCAAGGTTGACGGTGCGATCGTCCTGTCCGGGATTGTCCCCACAGGGGATGACTTTGATCCGGATAACAACGATTTCTCCGAAACCACGACGATTTTGAACGGCGCGGATGTTGCGATTGCCGTGACCGGTCCGGATACGGCGTTGTCGGGAGAAACTGTCAGCTACACCTATACGGTCGCGAATGCTGGGCCAGACACGGCCACCGGCGTCGTCGTTGAAATTCCGGCCATGGAGGGGATCAACCTCACAAACCTACCCGGCTACTGTTCCGTTTCCGGCGGTGGTTTTGTTTGTACGCTTCCTCAAACGATTTCGGCCGAAGACAGCTTTGAGTTCTCGATCGGTGGCCAGATCACCACATCCGGGAACGGGTCGTCCTTGGTGGCGGCCGGGAGCGTGAGCGTCGACAGTCCGGTCGATCCGCTGACCGATGATAATACCGATAGCCAATCAACGGTTCTGAACGAGGGCAGTGATGTTTATCTGAGCAAAAGCAACTCGGGCCCGGGCACGATCCTGATTGATGACGAAATTGTCTTCACCCTGTCGCCTGGGTTCACCGGGGATATTCCCGCAGGCTTGCAGATCGTTGATGTCATCCCGAGCACTTATGAAATCGGGGAAATCCAGGTGCTTTCCGGAGGGTGGGACTGCGAGGTTTCGGGGCAGACCGTAACCTGTACCCGTACATCAGACGGTTTGACGAGTGGGTCGAATGTGGCGCTGGGCGACATCTTGATCAATGCCACTGCCGTGTCCGAAGGTTCCGCCACCAACACGGCGGAGATTTCTTCGACCGGGCCGACGGATCCGAATCCGAACAACAATACCGCCTCCGACGGCGGGCGTGTCATCGAAGAGGCCAGCGTTTCTTTGACGGCCAGCAAGGATGGCCCGTCCCCGGCCTTGGTCGTTCAGGGGCAGGAATATGACTTCACCCTGTCCGCGCAAAACACCGGCAATGCTGATTTCTACGGCACGGTCACAATGACCGACAATTTGCCTGCCGGGATGACCTATCAGGGGTTCGAGGGCAATGGCTGGTCCTGCCCTGCACAGGTTGGAACCCCCGGGGAGGTCTCCATCACTTGTACCTATGAGTACGCAGCCGATGGGAATGGGCCGCTCAGCCCCAATGCCCGTACGCCGAATCTGGTGATCACCGCGCTTGCGACGGCGACTGGTACGCTGACCAATGAGGCGACTGTTGAATGGGGGGAAGACGGGGAATCCTCTTCCAGCTCCTATAGTGTGGACAGCAGCACGGAGGGCGCGAGTGCCGATCTGCGGGTGATCAAGACCGCAGCAGAGACAAGCCTGAGCGCGGGCGATATCCAGACCTTCTCCATCGAAGTCATCAACGATGGTCCTGCGACTTCCGCAGGTGTGACGGTGACGGATACATTGTCGAACCTCATCAATAACAGCGTAGGTGCGACTGACGCCGGTTTTGTGTCTGTGACCGCTCCGGCAGGGGCGTCCTGTTCGACCGTTGCATCGGGGGGGCGTGGGCGACAGCTAAGCTGTACCTTTGACACTTTGGCGGTCTGTACCGCAGGGAGCTGTCCGACAATCGAGGTTCAGGTGCGCCCGGGCGCGAACGCGGGGGAACTCAGCAACACGGCGCAGGTTCTGTCGCAGAGCGTGGCGGATCCGGATCTGACCAACAACTCCAGCACCGTGACCTATGAAATGGTCGCGCGTGCGGATGTGACCGTAACAAAGAGCGCCACGCCGGAAGTGGCTGTGGCGGGTGAAAACCTGTCGTATTTCGTCACTGCGCAGAACGCGAGCAATAGCATTCGGCTCAGCACCGCGCAGAACGTGACGGTGACAGACACTTTGCCCGACAATCTTATTTTTGTTTCGGCGACGCCGCCCAGTGGGGCCTCCTGTAGTCAGGTGCCTGCCGCGGGCAGTGTGACGGGTGCGGGCAACAACCAAGTTATCTGTAACTTGGGGAACATCGGTTCCGGGGGGCAGAAGGTCGTTGAAATCGTCGTGCGTCCGACCGAGGCACTGGTCGGGACAACGCTTACGAACACTGCGTTTGTGACGACGACGACTGATGAGACCGACACAACCAACAACAGTGCTCAGCTTGAAACCACAGTGACCGAGCCGCGTTATGACCTTCAGGTCAACAAAAGCGACAGCATCGATCCGGTCGCCGTGGGGGAAGACGTCACCTACACCGTGACCATCCGCAACAACGGCCCTGCTGCGGCAGAGAACGTGACGATGAACGATCTGATGCCGGTGAGCAATCTTAGCTATCAGTCACATGAGCCTGGGGACGGAGTTTGTTCTGCGCCCCAGCCTGGGGACGTCGGCGGTACACTCAGCTGTACCTTTGCAAATATCGACGCAGGCCAAGCGAAAGTCGTCACCATTGTAGCGCGTGGGGTGTCGAAAGGCACAACGAGCAACAACGCCAATCTGGAATCTCCGGGCTTGGCGGCGGGCTATGACCGCTTGGACGCCAACAATACGGTGACCGAAAGCACGACCGTGCGCACCCGTGCCGATGTCGAAGTGGTCAGCAAAGTGGCTGATCCTTCCACGGTGAATCTGCGCGAAGGGTTCAATTTCATCATCACGGTTCGGAACAACAGCGGCACCGTCAATGGTGTTCAGCTTGCCGAAGCCGACAATGTGGAAGTCACCGACAGCCTGCCCGCCAATATGGAGTTGACGGGCACGCCCTCTGTGACCAGTGGCACCGGCAGCGTGACGCTGAGCTCCTGTACCGGGGCGGCGGGCGAAACCAGTTTCTCCTGTAACCTCGGCACGTTCGACAGCGGGGGTGTGGTTGAGATCACCGTGCCGGTCCGCGTGACAGCCACGACGTCCAATCCGCAAACGATTACCAATTCGGCTGAGATTTCGACTTCATCAATGGACGTGGACCCGAGCAACAATGAAAACTCGGGTCCCGTCGACGTGGTGTCTTCTTCGGTGTCGGGTACGGTGTTCCGTGATTTTGACAACGATGTGGAACTGGACAGCGAGGACAGCGGTCTGAGCGGCGTGACCGTGACGCTGACCGGCACGGCCTTTGATGGCACCAGTGTCAACGTTCAGACCACCACGGACGGGAACGGGGCCTATAGCTTCGACAACCTGCCGGAGGGGACTTATAGCGTGACCCGTGGCGATGTCAGCGAGTCCTATCTTGTGGATGGCGGCAGCAGCGCAGGCACAGCAGGGGGTACGGCAACAAGTGCCGTCTTGATTTCCTCCATCGATCTGCCTGCACAGACTGACGCCACCGACAATGATTTCGGTCTGGTTCCTCAGGCGCGGATTGGCATTGCCAAGACGCTGAGTGCGGGCCCGGAGATCAATGACGATGGGTCCTTTGACATCTCCTTTGGTTTCGTTGTCGAAAACTTCAGCCTTGAAGCGCTCGACAACATCACGGTCGCAGACACATTGGACGGGGGGGCGCCGCTATTTGGCACCTATGCGTCCGAAATTGCCGAAGGCGCCACAGGCTATGGGACATATACCATTAGCCAGGCACCGGGCGGTTCCTGTTCCGGTCTCAACACCGGGTTCACCGGAAGCGGTACGGCGATTGATCTGGTCTCTGGCGGTTCGCTGGCGGCGGGCGCGAGCTGTACCATCACCGTGAGTCTTCAGGTTCAGCCGACACGACCGTTGCCGAGCGCGCAGAGCGGCGGTGAACTCTATGACAACCAGGCCGAGGTTAGCGGTGAAGGCACCCTGACCGGTCAGACACCTGCGACCAACGAGATGCTGACGGACCTGTCGGACGATGGCACCGATCCCGACGCCAATGGCAACGGGCGCGGCGATGACAGCGGTGAGGATGACCCGACGCCTGTGACCCCAAGCTATGGCGCGTCGATTGAGCTGGTGAAAACCGCGACCACCGACTTTTCGGATCCGCCCGTGCCGGGGGACACCATCACCTATTACTTCGAAATCACCAACACGGGCGATCAGACGCTGACCAACATCACGCTGACCGACACGCTGGTGGAGGACACTCTGGAAGGCGGTCCGATTGTATCGCTTGCACCGGACGCTGTGGACACCGACACGTTCTCGGCGACCTATGTGTTGACGCAGGCCGATATCGACAAGGGCGAGGTTCTGAACCGGGCGACGGTCACGGGGACGGATACCTTTGGCAATGAGGTGACGGACGACTCGATCACGTCGCAGGGCGCGGATTCCCCAACGAACGTGCCCGCCGATCAGGTGGCAGAAATTGTTCTGGTGAAAACCGCAGATGACAGCGGGGTGCAAAGCCCTGCTGAGGTGGGCGATATCATCACCTACAGTTTCGCAGTGACCAACACCGGCAACGTGACGCTGACCAATGTGACGCTGAGCGACACCCTGGACGGGATCGACTTCTCATCCTCTGCGGCGACGTCCATTCCGACATTGCTGCCGGGTGAGACCGACAGCTCCACGTTCCGGGCGACCTATGCGTTGACCCAGGCCGATATTGACGCGGGCGAGGTCGTAAACGTCGCCACCGCGACGGCGCAGGATCCGGACGATGAGGATGTGACCGACACTTCCGGGACGGATACGGACAATGATACGCCGACGGTCGTTGCACTGGATCAGGATCCGTCGATTGAGCTGATCAAAACGGTGGACAATTCGCAACTGTCGGAGACTTCCGGAGAGGTTGGTCAGCCCTTGACCTACACCTTTGAAGTCACCAACACCGGCAATGTGACGCTGACAGATGTCACCATCACCGACCTGCTTGACGGGCTGGTGTTGTCGGGGGGACCGATTGCCTCTCTGGCGCCGGGTGATACGGATGATACCACCTACACCGGGGAATACCTGCTGGTGCAGGCCGACATCGATCGGGGGGAGGTGGAAAACACCGCCACCGTCGAAGGCACCTATGGAGAGGATGAAACCACCGGAGATCCGCTGACGGTCACAGATGAAGACACGGCGATTGCCGAGACGGTCTTTATCGAAGCCGTGTCCGAAGATCCCTTCGTGTTTGACACGGATGGCGGGACAACCACCTCCATGCTGGCCTCCGACCTTTTGGGGACGGACCCCGCGACACTGGACAATGTCACGATCACAGTGGTCGAGACCGATCCGGAACTTACTCTGGATACGTCGACCGGGCTGATCACCCTGTCTGAAGGCAATCCCGCAGGCACCTATGAGGTGACCTATGAGATCTGTCGCATCGACAATCCGACGGTTTGCGATCAGGCGGTGGAAACCGTGATCCAGCAGCCGATCAGCGGCATCGAGGCGGTCAAGACCCAGGAGCTGACCGACAATGGCGATGGTGTCGATGGGGTGGGCGATCTGATGACCTACACCATCACGGTCGAAAACCTTGGCAACACGGTGATCAATGATGTGGCTTTGAGCGACACCTTCGTGACGCTGAGCAGCGGCGCGACGCTCGCGCTCGACAGTGGGCCTACCTTTGTGTCCGCCAGCGAAGGCTCTGCCGAGGGCACATTGGAAATGGGGGAGGTCGCGACCTATACGGCGACCTTCGAACTCACCATTGAGGCGGTGGATGACGGAGGCCTGTCCAACCAGATCACCGCCACGGCGATGCCCGAGTATCCCGATGAGTTCACCGAAAACCCGAGCGAAGTCAGCGACCTGTCTGATGACGGCGACGACAGCGACGGCAATACCGAGGATGATCCGACGGTCTATCCGCTGGAACCTTTGCTCTACGACAGCGGGCTGATCCTGCAGAAAACGACGCCGCGCGGCGTCGTGGAACGCGGATCGGTGGTGCCCTACACCATCACGGTCACCAATGAGAACCCGCGCACCAGCGGCACCATGGACCTCATGGATGTTCTGCCCAGCGACTTTGTCTATGTCGACGGCAGCGCGACATGGGACGGGGAGCCTATCGATGTGACGGTGCAGGGCAAGGTTGTTACATGGCCGGAAATTACCGTGCCGCCGCTGACGACGCTTGAGGCCACTTTGTCTGCACGGGTGCTGACCAGCGCCGATGTGGGCGATCACGTGAACCGGGCGCGTCTGCGCGATTCCACCACGCGTGAACCGCTGTCGCCTGAGGCTACGGCCACGGTCACGATCACGCCAGAACCGGTGTTCGATTGTGGCGATGTCTACGGCAAGGTGTTCAACGACCTAAACCGCGATGGCTATCAGAATGGCCCGATCAGCCTGATCGTCGATGACGATGCGATCTATGGCGGGAAATACGGCGGCAAACTGGCGGCGCCAGCCCGTGAGGAACGCGAGATCGTCGAAAACGGCATTCCCGCGGTGCGCCTGACCGGGGTCGATGGCACGGTGATCACCACCGACCAATACGGCCGCTATCACGTGCCCTGCGCCATGCTGCCCGAGGATCGTGGGTCCAATTTCATCCTGAAACTGGACACGCGCTCGCTGCCGACAGGCTATCGCCTGACGACAGAGAATCCGCGGGTTGTGCGTCTGACGCCCGGTAAGATGACCGAGCTGAACTTTGGGGCGGCCCTGACCCGTGTGGTGCGTGTGGATCTGAACGCCAAGGGTTTTGTGCAGTCCGGCCAAGGGGCGGAATTGTCTCCTGCCCTGTCTCAGGCGCTGAGCGCTCTGGTCGATCAGATCGCCGGTGAACCGGTGCACCTGCGTCTGGCCTATCATCTGCCCGACGATGCCAGCACGGCTGACAAACGTCAGGCGCGTCGCCTGATGCGGCTGGTCGAACATGAAATCCGCGATCTCTGGGCTGAACCGGGGCGCGTCAAGCTCACCATCGAGAAGACGATTGTGAGGGTTGAGAAATGAGGACTTTTGGTATGTTGAACGTGTTCATGTCGCCCAAATCGGCCCGCCTCGGCCTTTCGGTTTCCGCACTGGCGCTGGGGACGCTGCTGGCCCCTGCAACCCTGCTGGCCGCAGATGACGGAGCAGGGCAGGCCTGTGCGGAAGCTCTTGCCCCGCAGCCGGAAGGGTGCAAACGCTCCAATTCGGACATCGTGGTCACGATGCCGGTGGGCAAGAACACCGAGATGATCAAGGAAACCATGGGCTCGGATTTCGACGCGCAGGGCTTTTCGATCTCGATCGACAGCGACCCGCTGGCCGGGGCGCTGCCGCCGAATGACAGCCGCCGACCCGCTGATATTGCGGCCGATGCCGCGGATATAGATGTGCGTTTTGACGGGCTGACACCGCGCCGGTTGCTCAATGTATCGACCGATGATCTGCGGGCCGCTTATCGGGCCGGGGAGGTCGTGACCTTCCGTGCCTCGATGAACTACCCGGCCTATGTCACGCGCGCCGAAGTGCGTGTCATCGACACGTCTGGCCGGGTGCCGCGCACGGTGGCCACTTTGCCCGTCGCACCGAACGGAACGGCAGACTGGGTCATGCCCGAGGACGGCACCGATGAGATGGTCTATGTGCTGCGCGTCTATGATGCGAAGGGGCGCTATGATGAAACCTATCCTCTCGATCTGACGCGCACGACACGGGCTTTCGACACGCATGACACCTCTGGCGCGCGGCTGTCGGCGGCGGGTGAGGGCGAAGACCGAACCCGTCAACGCGCCATTCCGCTGTCTGGCGGGATGGTGACCGTGTCGGGTCGTGCCGATCCGTCGCGCCCCGTGACGGTGATGGGCGAACAGGTTCCGGTGAATGGCTCGGGCCAGTTTCTGGTCAGCCGCGTCATGCCCGCCGGGGATCATGATGTGGATGTGGCATTCTCGCAGGGCGGTCGTCCCTATGAGATCACGCGCAAGCTCGAAATCCCGGCCAGCGACTGGCACTATGTCGCCATCGCCGATCTGACATTCGGTCACCGCTTTAAGGACACGGAATCCGAAGCGGATCCGGATTACGAACAGAACTACGCTGAGGGCCGCCTGGCTTATTATGCTTCCGGGATCACCAAAAAAGGATGGTCGGTGACCTCATCGCTCGACACGGGCGAAGGCGATATCGAAGACATCTTCCGCCGGCTCGATGAAAAAGACCCGCGGTCGGTCATCGAACGGCTGGACCCGGAAGATCTCTACCCGACCTACGGCGACGACTCGACCAGCTACGACGATACGCCAACCTCCGGACGGGTGTATCTGCGGGTCGAAAAAGACGATACGCGCCTGACCTGGGGTGACTTTAAAGCGGATGTGTCGGGCGGGGAACTGCTGTCCAACACGCGTTCGCTCTATGGTGCGGAACTGCGCAGCGCCACGGCGGCCCGCACGGAAGATGGCGAGGCGCGGGTGCGCGGCGTCATCTACGGGGCCCAACCGGACACGCTGCCGCAGCGAGATATTCTGCGCGGGACCGGCGGGTCGGTCTATTTCCTGACCCGTCAGGATCTCAATGGTGGTTCGGAAACGGTCAAGGTCCAGGTGGTCGATCCCGATACCGGGCGGATCATTTCGACCGAAACGCTCAGTGCCGGTGTCGATTATGAAATCGATTACATGCAAGGGGTCATCACCCTCAGCTCGCCGCTGAATTCTTCGGCGTCGGACAGCGGCATCGTCGGATCGGGCATCGGCGAATACGATGTGAACCTTGTGGTGCAATATGAATACACGCCGACGACCGAGGATGTGGACGGGTTCTCCTATGGCGGCCGTATCGAAGGCTGGTTGACCAACGACCTGCGTCTGGGTGTCACGGCGATGAACGAAACCACGGGCATTGCGGATCAGAAAATGGCCGCGGTGGATCTGCACTACAACCTTGGCGAAGACAGCTATCTTGAGGCCGAGGTGGCCGGAACAGACGGGCCGGGCTTCGGGCGTAGCCTGTCGTCGGATGGGGGGCTCACCATCACCGAAGACGGCGTTTCGGGCATGGAAGATGCCATGGCCTACCGTTTCGACAGCCATGTCGAATTCTCGGATCTGGGGCTGAAGCGCGACGGGTATGCCGAGCTCTATTACGAACGTAAGGAAGCCGGGTTCTCGACCCTCAACGAAGACATTACCGAAGATCAGACTTTGGTCGGTGTGGAGAGCGAGGTTGAAGTCACAGAGGGGCTGAGCTTTGGTCTGGCGGTCGAGGATTTCCAGCGCGACGGTGGCGACAGCGAAACCGAGGGCGAGCTGCGTATGTCCTATGAGATGTCCGAAAACTGGACGCTGGACATGGGGCTTGGTTATCTCGACCAGACCACCATCGGCGACCCAACGGAAACCGGTACGCGGACCGATCTGGCGGCGCGGCTGACCTATGCGTTCAGCGAGGACACCAAAGTCTGGGTTCTGGGGCAGGGCACATTGGAGCGTACCGGCGGGCTGGATCGTGACGATCGCATCGGGCTGGGGGCGGCGGTCCGTCTTGGCGAAAAGGTCAAGCTGTCCGGTGAGGCCTCCGACGGGACAGCTGGCTTTGCTGCAAGCGGTCAACTGGCCTATTCGCCGACCGCCGACAATGAGATCTATCTTGGCTATACGCTGGACCCGACGCGGACCAACGGCGGCTATGAGCTGGTGGGCGAAGACCGCGGCAAGGTCGTGATGGGCGGGCGCTACCGTCATTCGACGACATTCTCGAGCTTTGCGGAAACATCGATGGATTTCTACGGTGAACGTCATGCGATGACGGAAGCCTATGGCATCACCTATACGCCGACCGCGCGCTGGACCTTCTCCGGTGGCATCGAGAGCGGCACGGTGCGCGATAAGAACAACGGCGACATCGAACGCGATGCTTTCTCTGTCGGGGTGGCCTACACCGACGAGGACCGGCTGCGCGCGCGTGGGCGTCTGGAGTACCGGACCGAGACGGGGGAAGGAGCCACACAGGATGCCGATACCTGGGCCTTTGCGGGTGGGTTTGAATACCATCACAGTGAAAGCGCCCGCTGGCTCGGCAATGTCGATGCGTTGATTTCCGACAATGACACCGACAGCTTCCGCGACGGCGAATATGTCGAGGCCAGCCTTGGTTACGGGTTCCGCCCGATCGATCATGAGCGTCTGAACGTTCTGTTCAAATACACCTATCTCTATGATCTGCCCGGCGCCGATCAGGTCACCGTGAATGGCGACACCGAAGGCGATGCGCAAAAGAGCCACGTTTTGTCGGTGGATGTCGATTACGACCTGAACGAACAGTTCACACTGGGCGGCAAATACGGTTACCGCAGATCCGAAGTGGCCCCGCGCGGCACCGATGATTTCAGCGCGTCGACGGCACATCTGGGGATCATGCGGCTGGATTGGCATGTGGTCCACAATTGGGACGCCATGGCCGAAGGCCGTGTTATGTTCACCGAGGAAAGCGAAACCTATGACACCGGCGCGCTGCTGGGTGTCTACCGTCACGTCGGCAACAACGCCAAGATCGGTGTCGGCTATGAATGGGGGCAGGTTTCCGAGGACATGACCGATCTCGACTATGAAAGCTCCGGTGTCTTCCTGAACCTGATCGCCAAGTTCTGAAGACGCGCGCAACTTGACCTGAAAAAGGGGGCCTTGGCCCCCTTTTTCTATGTCCGTGCTTCCGTCTCGGTTACAGGGTCGCGACGGGTGTGACCGGCGATCCGATTGCCCCGGGCAGATACAAAGGCGGCGCCGTCAGGAAGAATGCGTGGCGTTCTGCGTCCTCAAGCGCCTGTGCAAGCTCGCGCAGATACCACAGCTCTGCCAGAGGCAGGCCAAGTTTGAACAGGCAATGGTGGTGCAGCGGCAGGCGTAAACAGCAGGCCGAGGGATCAGAGTGGGGATTCTCGACGGCATAGTTGTCCGCAGCGATTGCCGAAATGCGGCTTTGCGTGATCCAGTCATGCAATGAGCTGTCGGTGCCGTCGAGAACTGCGCCGGTGCGTTCCAGCCCTTCGGGGTCGGGTGCATCCTGCATATCCCAAAGTGCCTCTGCATAGCCTGTACGCAGCACAAGGATGTCGCCGCGCCGGATGTCGACATTCTGCTCTTTCAACACCTGTTCCAGCAAAGGCCGGTCCACGATGACCCGCTCCATGCCAAAGGCGCGAACGAAGTCGACAAGGACACCACGACCCTGGATCGGTGATCTGGCCATTTCGCTGACGGACAGCTTGCGCGCATAAGAGGCGTGCTCACCTTCCGCCCCCGCGCCGACGACATCGGTATCGGCGCGAAAACCGTTGTAATAGCACCGTTCCGCCACCCCGTCGCCATCGGCATCGAACAGCGCCCCGACATGTGCCAGCGAATCCCATTGCGTCGAGTATTGCGTCGACAGCAGCACCTGATCGTCACTCAGAACATCTCTCAGCTGCGGATCCACATTGCTCAGGGGATAGTTGATATAGGGCGTATCCCCGAGGCATGTGGGCGAGAGCCGCGGCGGTTTGCGGCGGGGGTTCAGTTCCAGAGCACCGGGAAGATTGAGCGGCAGCGACAGGCCGAAGGACTGTCCCGCGCAGATTTCACGGGCGGCGGCCAGACGTTCGTCCGGGCCGATGTAGTTCAGAGTGCCAAGTTGATCGTCGGGGCCGAATTCGCCCCAGTTGCTTCCCTCTGGCCGGTTGACCCAATGCGGCATGGTTCACTCCTCTTTATCAGCGTCTGTTTTGCCGGAAAGTGCGACCACCTCCGGCAGTAAAGCCTCAATTTGTTCCATCTGTGCGATCTGTGTCTCGTCCCAATGGTAGAATCCCTCACCCGATTTTCGTCCGAACGCGCCGGCCTCCACCTTTGCGGTCAGGATAGGCGAAGGGGTCTCGCGCGCATCGAGATCGGGGTAGAGATAGGTTGCGATATTGAGATGGGTCTCAAGCCCGTTCAGGTCGCGCTGCAGCAGCGGACCGATCAGGGCCAGACGGACGCCCAGCGAATAGCGGGTCACCAGATCGATGGTCTGCGCATCTGCGACTCCGGCCTCCATCAGGTGAAAGCATTCACGCAGCAGCGCGTGCTGCAGCCGGTTGGCGATGAAGCCGGGGATGTCGGCCTGAAGGCAGGCAGGCTTTTTCCCAGTCTGGGTGAGAAGCGTGCTGACGCGGGTGACGGTTTCTTCGGTGGTGGTGTCGCCGGGGACGATCTCAACAGCCGGGATCAGATCCGCCGGGTTGAAGAAATGCGCGATCAGGAAGCGTTCGGGGTGTCGCAAATCGGCTGCCAGTTCCGACGTGCGCAATCCCGATGTATTGGAGGCGATCACGGTGGTCGTCTCGAAAAAGGCTTCGAGTTCGGCAAAGACCTTGCGTTTCAGAGAGAGAACCTCCGGCACGACCTCAAAGACGATTTCCGCCCCGCGCCAGGCTTCCGCAAGCTGATTTGCTGCTTGAGCAAAGACCGGTTTCTGCTCGGGGGTCTGTAGGGTTTCCTGTGCTTTTTTCAGGGCGTCCTCGGATGGGTCCACCAGCGCCACCTGCAGGCCATGGCGCAGAAAATGCCGGCATATGCGCGCGCCCATAATCCCGGCCCCGACGACCACAATGCGTTTCATGTAGCTCCTCCAATAAATTTGTTGACAATATAAGTTAACTTTTGTGATTAGTAAATCATATCATTGAGGGGGTGATGGGGCCTTGCCCCGCCCATAGGGAGGAAACCGTGAACGCTATCGCTAACTTTTTCACGAAAATCGTGAGCCGCTATATGCCCGACCCGCTTGTCGTGGCGATTATTCTGACGGCTTTGACCGTTGTCTTCGCCATGCTGTCTCAGGGCGTCGGCTTTTTTGAAGCGACAACCTATTGGGGGGATGGGTTCTGGAACCTCCTGGCCTTCACCATGCAGATGACGATCATCCTGCTGGCGGGCTATATCCTTGCCCGGACGCCGGCCGTCGACAAACTGATGGATGTGTTGATCCAGGGCATCAACTCTCCGCGGACGGCTGTCGTGGTCGCGACTATGGTCGGCGGTGTGGGCAGCTGGCTCAACTGGGGTTTCGGTCTGGTGCTTGGGACACTCATCGCGCAGAAGCTCGGTCGTAAAGTCAAAGGGTTGCACTATCCGCTGGTGATTGCCGCAGGCTATTCGGGGTTTGCGGTTTACGGCGTCGGCCTGTCTGGCTCTGTGCCGCTGCTGCTCAATACGCCGGGCCATTTCATGGAGGACGTGATTGGTCTGGTCTCGCTCGATCAGACGATTTTCTCGCCCTATATCATCATCATGAACCTGATCATTCTGGTGACGCTGCCGTTTTTCAACGCGATGCTGCATCCGAAGAACCCGGAAGATGTGCTTGAAGCGCATCCCGAACCGGAGCTGCCGGTGGCAGAGCCGGATATCAAGGAACTGACGCTGGCCGAACGTCTGAACCACTCCAAAATCCTCGGGGTCGGCATGGGGTTGTTCGGTTTGCTCTATGTCGCGCTGTACCTCGCCAACGGCGGCAGCGTGACGCTGAACTTCATCAACCTGCTCTTCCTGTTCCTGGGGATCACCCTTTTCGTGACGCCCAGCCGCTTTCTGGCCGCGCTCAACGAGGGGGTTAAAGTCGTCAGCGGGATCATCATCCAATATCCGTTCTATGCCGGTATCCTTGCGATTTTGGCCGGTTCCGGGCTGATCGTGACGCTCTCGAACTGGTTCGTGTCGATTTCAAGCGCCGAAACACTGCCGATTTCCTCTTTCTTCTCGGCGGGTCTGATCAACCTCTTTGTGCCGTCCGGTGGTGGTCAGTGGGTGATTCAGGGTCCGGTGATGATGGATGCGGCCGAAAAACTCGGCGCATCGATCCCGGCGACGGCTCTGGCAGTGCAGATCGGTGACCAGTGGACCAATATGGTTCAGCCCTTCTGGCTGTTGCCTGCGCTGGCGATCTCCGGCCTGAAGCTCAAGCACCTGATGGGGTATATGGTGATGGTGCTGTTCTATCTCGGGGTCGTGTTCCTGGGCACCATTTCGATCTGGGGTTTCCTGGCGGCTGGGGCCTGAGAAAATGCCCTGGATGGTGGAAACCTATGACAAACCCGGTTGCGCAGAGTTGCGCAACCGACTTCGCCCCGCGCATCTCGATTTTCTGGAGACGCATAAGCCGCTTCTTCTGGCCTGCGGGGCAAAGCTCGATGATGCTGGCGAGACGGCAAGCGGTGGCGTCTACCTGCTTGATCTCGACAGCCGTGCGCAGGCGCAATCTTTCATCGAACAGGATCCGTTTTTTCAAGGCGGCCTTTTTGAGAGAGTTTTCGTAACGCGCTGGCGCAAAGCCTATCTCAACGCATGCAATACGCTTAATGAGGACTGAATGCTTTATCATGTTTCGATGACCGTAAATCTGCCGGTCGATATAGATCCCGACGTCGCAGCCGAGATCAAAGCCCGTGAAAAGGCCTATTCGCAGGAGCTTCAGCATCAGGGCATCTGGCGTCATATCTGGCGCGTTGCAGGGCTGTATGAAAACGTCAGCATCTTCGACTGCCGTGACAATGAACATCTGCACGAGGTGCTGATGGGGCTGCCGCTTTACCCCTATATGGACATCAGTGTCACGCCGTTGTGCCGGCATCCATCTTCGGTGCGTGAGGACGATACATGACGCGCTATGCGCGCCGCACAGCCGTTATCACCGGCGGCAGTTGCGGCATCGGGGCGGCCATCACTGCGCGTCTTAAGGCCGATGGGTTTCGCACCCTCGTGCTGGATGTCGCAGATCCCATGTCGGGGGCAGACCGCTACCACAAGATTGATCTGAGCGATGCGGAGGCGACACAGGCGCTGTGTCGGCAGATCGCAGCAGAGGAAGAGGTCACCTGTCTTGTCAACAACGTCGGCATTGTGCGACCCGCCCTGCTGGAAGATGTCGCGATTGCGGATTTTGACCGGCTGATGCACATCAATCTGCGTCCATCCCTGATCTGTGCGCAGGCCTTCCTGCCGCAGATGAAAGCCCTGGGTGGCGGGCGTATCGTTATGAACACCAGCCGGGTGACGAAGGGCAAGGCACTGCGTACGCTTTATTCCGCCACGAAAGGGGCTGCGCAATCCATGGCGCGGACCTGGGCTTTGGAATTGGCGCCTCAGGGCGTCACCGTCAACTGCGTGGCTCCGGGGCCGATTGCGACGGAGGCGTTCTGGAAAAACAACCATCCCGATGCGCCACGCACCCAGGAGATCATTGACAATGTCCCGGTGAAGCGGCTGGGCACCGGCGAGGATGTGGCCAACGCTGTGGCATTTTTTTGCGCCCCTGAGTCCGGGTTCGTAACAGGCCAGACATTGTTCGTCTGCGGTGGTGTCACCGTCGGCTGAAGCCGTCAAAACGGAATGGACAAAGGGCCGCGTTTGCGGCCCTTTTTATTTGCTCTGGTACGTTTTTGGGGATGGCTCAGGCGTCCAGGTGGCTGCGCAACAGTTCCACGAAAGCCTTCGGCTGTTCGACACAGGGTAGGTGCCCGGCATTCGCGATTTCGTGGAAGCTGGCGGATTTGATCCCGGCGGCGGTTTCTTTGACCAATGCAGGGGGTGTCGAGCTGTCTTCTGTGCCGGCGATCACCAGGGTCGGCTGCGCGATTCGGACCAGATCGTCACGGAAGTCGGCGTCGCGGATCGCTGCACAGACCTGCGCATAGCCTTCGGCCGGGGTGCGGATCAGCATTGTCTGCCACATCGCAAAATCTTCCGTCTGCTGATAGCTCGGCGCGAACCAGCGTGACAGGATTGCCTCGCGGATGGAGGCGATGCCATCGGAAAGAACGGTTTCTATGCGCGGGTTCCACAGATCGGGCGAGCCGATTTTGGCCGCCGTATCCGACAGCACCAGATGTGTCATGCCGGAGGGCCGCCGCAGGGCGAGGCGCTGCATGATGAGACCACCCACCGAAAGTCCGATGCCGACAAAGGATGTGATCCCATAGTGATCCAGAAGGGTCTCCACATCGTCTGCCATGGTTTCAATGCTCAGAGCATCCTGCGCGGAGCTGAGGCCATGGCCGCGCTTGTCATGGCGCAGGATGCCCCAGTTTTCGGGGAGCAGGGCGACGACACGGTCCCAGACCCGTAAGTCCGTGCCAAGGGAATTGGCGAAAACCAGCGTCGGCGCACCGGCGGTAGGGGCCCGGTAGCCATGGAAAATGCCGCTCAGCGTGGTGAAGTGTTCGTAGGTCAAAAGGGGCTCCTTCAGGGGCGTGGCAGTGAATCGTCCAGACAGGACAGAAACAGGTCGAGCGCCGGGCTTTCGTGGGTTGCCCGGTAGACAAGGCAAATATTGGCGGTGGCCTTCACATTCGCGAGCGGTTTGTAGACGACCCCCGGAATATGTGCGTTCCGGATCGAGGCGGGCACGATCGCGACCCCCAGACCGGCGGCGACAAGGCTGACGATTGAGGCGAATTGCGGCGACCGATAGACGATGTCCGGCGTGATTGATGCCGCAGCACAGGCCTGATGAAGCGACGCCGCAAATCCAGTGTTGGGCGGAAGGTGGGTGGCAATAAAGGGTTCGTTCTTCAGCGCGCCAAGGTCGACGGCATCGTCACCGGAGGCGAGGGGGTGGTCGGCAGGAAGTGCCGCCAGAAGGGTTTCCTCGCAGAGTGTGCGGGTGACAAGATTAGAGGGCATATCCGGATAGGGCAGGCGTACCACACCGACATCGAGGTTGCCGGCTGAGACCTCCGGGATTTGCTGGTCGAGATCCATCAGGGTGAGATTCAGACGGGTTTCCGGGGCTTTTTCGCGAAACGGTCGCAGAAGACGCGTCAGCACACCGTTGTAGGCCGCTGCGCCGATATAGCCCAATGCAAGCTCGCCGATCATGCCTTGCCCGGCATGCAGCGCGATCTTTTCCGCCCGTGCGGCCTGTCGCAACACAGCGCGCGCTTCGGGCAGCAAGATCCGACCGGCCGGGGCAAGGCTGACTTTGCGCCGATTGCGTTCGAAGAGAAGGGTGCCGATAATCTCTTCCATCTGTTTGAGCAATTGGGTCAGCTGCGGCTGGGAGATGTTCAGCCGCTCGGCAGCACGTCCGAAGTGCAGCTCTTCAGCCAGAATCACCAGCACCTCATAATGCCGAATTAGCAACATTTATAATAACTGCCCTATTTTGATTTGATCTGATGATATGATAGGAAAAAGATGACGTCATGACAATCGAGACCCCGCGGGTTCTCTGGGCAGCGGCCACAATTCGGCGGCAATTCTCTTATGAACGTTTTCTCCAGTCGCTATTTCGTGGCTGCTTCCTACGGGCATGGATTGTACAGCCTCACGGATTACAGTGTCTGTTCGTTTCCCTTGATCATGAAGCCCTCAATCATCCGTGCTGTTGCGGAAAGGGATGCATAGATCTGGTGGCGGATTTCCGGGGTGAGGTTGCTTTGTTCGACAATGACAGAGAGTGAGGCGTTGATCCCCAGATTGTCATTTCGCACAGGGACCGCAATCCCAGCAAGACTGGCGTCGACTTGGCCTTGTGTCTCGCAGATTCCGGCCTTTCGAATATGTGTCAACTCTGCGTAAAGCGCGCTGTCGTCGTCGCTTGCACTGTCGGAGGACCCGCGTGCCAAGGACATGATTTGTCGTTTCGGTAACGTCGAGAGGACAGCTTTTGATGTGGCGCCGCGTAAAAGCGGCATGGGCAGACCCAATTCATAACTTGTTTTAAATGTCACAGAGTTGGCGCGTTCTTCTGCCACGCACATGACGGTCTTACCGTACAGGCGCGCAAGAAGAGTCGTGCAAGGGCAGGGGATCTGTTCCAGAAGCGGGCGCAGAAATTTAGACCCGGACTGCACCAAAGGATCGGTCATGCGCATGCGTCGATAGTATTCGACGAAAAAAGGGCCGAGCCTGTAGCGGGATTCGACCGTACTTTCGAGCATGTCCGATGCAACCATCTCCCGGATCAAGCGGTAAAGCGTGCTGGGCGAGGCCTCCAGTGCGTCAGAAATCTCAGCGACTGTCCAAGCCGGGTGCGCATCGTCGAAAAGTGACAGAATGCGCGTGTAGCGTGAAATTCCCGTCGTTGTCTGGCCCATAAATCCGCCCTGCGATGCATGTTTTCTGATTTGCCTTTTAACGAGAATTTCGTCGCGCAGACAGTCTGCAATTCCCGAATTCCCAGGTGTTATTCATCGACGGATTCCTCGTGCCTTTTGGGTGATCATGAGCTTGCACTTGCGATATTATTTATGATTTTACCAAAAAATGATAAAAAATTAATATTAATATTGATATTTTTTTAAAAAAAGGAAATATTAAAAATCTAATGGGAGGATCTTATGCCGCACAATGCTGTTCAGGCGGGTGCATATTTGCACCACGTCGCTTTCGAAAGTTCCGATCCGGAACGTCTCGCCAACTTTTATGCCGCCAATATGGATATGGGCGTCGACAAGATTTCGGACAGTGAATTTCGCTGTCACGGCCCGATGCGCCGTTTTGTGGCGATCAAGGGGGAAGACAAAAAATTGGCCTATGCCGGGCTGGCTTACCGCAACGCTGATGTGCTTGAGGCACAGCGCCGTTTGGCAGAGGCCAATGGGGTGGAAATCCTCGAAAATGTGTCACCCTATTTCGAGAGTGGCGGGTTTGCTGTTCGAGACAATGATGGGCACCTGATCTGTTTCGGTGTCGCAGAAAGCCGTACGACCTCTTATGAGCCGGGACGCGAGGGCATTCACGGCCCGACGCAACATTTGACGTTTGCGACGCAGAATCTTGAGGGTTTCAAGGAGTTCTACGTCGATAAACTTGGCTTTTTCCTGTCTGACCGCGTGCTGCACGAAAATGGCGAACCTGCGACGATCTTTACGACAACGAACCATGAGCATCACACCATCGCATGCTTCAAATCTGATCGCACAGGTGTGGATCACCACTCCTATGAGGCAGCAAGCTTCGACAATATCAAGAAATTCTGTGACCGGTTCGCGGCCAATGATGTGCTTTTGACATGGGGGCCGGGTCGGCATGGGCCGGGCAACAATCTTTTTGTGTTCTACACCGATCCTGATGGCAACTGGATCGAGATTTCAGGCGAACTTGAGACCATCTACGACCGGGAAGTCATCGACTGGCCGCAACATCCGCGCACGCTCAACAAATGGGGTCGCGCTATTTTGCGCTCTTAACAGGATAAGCATCATGAAATTCATAAGTTTCAATCGTCTTGGGCAAAGCGGATTTGGCGCTTTACGTGATGACGGGATTGTCGATCTGACCGGAAAACTGGCGCCGTGTGTGACGAGCCTCAAAGCGCTCATTGCAGCTGACCTTATGAGCGCTGCTGCATTTTATGTTGAGGAAAGAGCGCCGGATTTTGCGCTGAGCGACATCACCCTTTTGCCGGTGGTCCCGGACGCCGGGAAGATCCTGTGTGTGGGGTTGAACTACGAAACGCATCGCGCCGAGACCAAGCGCCCCGAAGCAAAGCACCCGACCATGTTTTCACGCTATGCCGATAGCCAGATTGCCCATGGAGCCGGGATGATCATGCCGGCTGTTTCGGACAAGCTTGATTATGAGGGTGAGATGGCTGTCGTCATCGGTCGGGGAGGGCGCAACATCCCCGAAGACAGGGCTTTGTCCCATGTGGCTGGTTACGCTTGTTACAACGACGGAACCATTCGTGACTGGCAACGTCATACGCATCAGTTCGGGCCGGGCAAGACCTTTCCCGGCACCGGCGGCTTTGGTCCGTATATGGTGAGTGCGGATGAAGTTGGCGACTATACAAAACTTCCGATTCAAACCCGTCTCAATGGAAAAGTTATGCAGGACGCGACCCTGGCAGATCTAATCTTCCCGGTCGAACGGCTGATTGCGTATATTTCCACTTACACGCCTTTGGCGCCGGGCGACGTGATTGTGACCGGAACACCGGGGGGTGTTGGCGATCGGCAGGATCCGCCACTCTACATGAAGCCGGGCGACGTGGTGGAAGTCGAGATTGGCATGCTTGGCACATTGGTGAATCCGATCGTGGCAGAAAGCACGTTCTGACATGCAAAATAGATCTCTGGACGCAGATATTCTGGTGGTCGGGGCGGGGCCAACGGGGCTTTTGCTGACCAATCTTTTGGGGTCGATGGGGGTCAGGACGACCCTCATCGAACGCAATGAGACCACCGTTCAGGAGCCGCGTGCGGTGTCCATCGATGACGAATCGATGCGTGCGTTGCAGGCTGCCGGGCTTTCCTCCGAAATCGCGGCCATTACGTCGAAAGGCTATGGGTCCCTTTATCAGGGACCGTCAGGGCGTCAATTTGCGGAGGTGAAACCTTTCATAAAGGAATACGGTTTCGACAAACGCAACGCGTTTGAGCAGCCCGAATTCGAGGCAACGTTGCGCGCGGCACTGACACGCCATGCATCTGTGACAGCATGTTTTGGTGTGATCCTGACCGGGTTTGAACAGGCTGCTGATCATGTTGCGGCGCGGATCGAAGAGAAGGGTGCAGTTCAGACTTTACGAGCGCGCTACATGGTTGCGGCCGATGGCGGGCGCTCCTTTGTGCGTAAGACACTGGGCATTTCGATGGAGGGTTCCACCTTCGAGGAGCCTTGGTTGATCGTGGATCTGGAAACAACGAAAAATCGGTGTTTCCATACCGAAGTGTTCTGTGATCCCGCGCGGTCGGCGATCACCCTTCCAGGGCCGCGGGGCATTCGACGCTATGAGTTTAAACTCAATCCGGGGGAAACTGCGGAGCAAGCCGAAGAGGACGCATTTGCGCGCAGACTTCTGGCCGAGGTTGGCCCCGATCGGGATGAGCCAATTCGGCGACAAAAGGTCTATACGTTCCATGCGCGTATTGCCGAGCGTTGGCGCGATCGGCGCGTGTTTCTTGCCGGGGATGCCGCACATCTGACGCCCCCTTTCGCCGGTCAGGGGATGAACAGCGGATTGCGTGATGCGCATAATCTGGCCTGGAAGCTGGATGAAGCGCTGAAGATGGACGCGCCGGAAGCGCTGCTGGACAGCTACCAGACGGAACGCAAGCCGCACGCCTGGCAGATGATCGAACTGGCTCTGAAAATGGGCAAGGTGATGATGCCGGATTCCCCCATGCGGGGATTGTCAATTCGGGCAGCCTTCAGGCTCTTGGGACTCTACTGTCCCGCGAGGGATTACGTGGCGCAGATGAAGTATAAGCCGAAGCCCAAGTTTTCTGATGGGCTTATAAGCCCGCGTGCAGGCGGGCAACAGGCGAGGGCCGTGGGACGCATGATCCCGCAACCGACAGTCACAACTCCCGCGCGTGAGGATCGCTTGCTTGACTATTTCATGCCGGATCGGCCCGTGGTGCTGATTTTCGATGAAAAACCGGACAAGTGGGTGGGATCCGGGGCGATGGAAAGCCTCAACGCGGCTGGTGCCGAGATCATCGGTCTGACACCTGAATGGATGAACCCGGTGAATGCGGCTTTTCCGATTTTGCGCGATCAAAGCCGTTTCATGTCGCAGCAGCCGTTCCGTTCCTGTCTGGGCCATGCGCTTTTGCTGAGGCGCGACCGCTATGTTGCCGCGCTTGAACCTGTTCAGAACATCGAGAAACTTTTGCCAATGATTGAGAGGCTCACGCCAGCCGCGAAATCTGGGCAAAAGGCAGATGATCGGCAGTGTGTATCTGTCTGATGGCGAAGGTCGCACTTCGATTTCGGAGTGCGGCCGTAATTCCTCCTAAAGTCCCGCGAACGCATTTCTTCGACAAAGAGATTTGTCGCCTTAGGACGTTTAAAACTATTGCCTAGTAACTAGACTCATGTCTAATAGAACAAGCGTTCTGATGAACAGAACGTTATTCAAGGGAGGAATGCATGAAGAAAAATATTGTTATGGGGGCTGTGTTCGCCTGCTTGGCGCCGTCGATTGCTGCAGCAGAAATGACCACAACGTCCAGTCTGTGGGTCGGCTACGTCGATGATGGGTACGGGAATAGTGGAGAGTACGTCACAGGGGATTTTGACCTTAAGGGAAGCTATGATGTTGGTGCGGGCGTCAAGGCCGGTTTGGATGTCGGCTTCAACCTGACCTACGATGGGGCGACGGGTGCGCAGTTGGAGGGCGCGCTCGATGACTACACTGTCTCACTGGATTTCGGGCGTTTCGGCAAGCTGAGTTACACGTCGGAACAGCGCTGCGATACCTTGCCGTATTTTCACGTCGATGGTCACGTGAAGCGGCCCGGAGAGCTCTATGATGGCGCGACGCCCGTCAATATCGCTGTGGTCCCAAAATACCGTTGTGTCGGTACGGGGGCCGCGCTGATCAATGCAGGGAACGGTGCGCCGGGTATTCTGTTGGCCAATGACTATCTCAAATACGAAAATCAATTCGGGGCCTGGGGTGTGGAAGCCTATTACGACCACAATCTGGCCTACGACGATGTCTCTGGCGATGATGCCGCGACTTTGGTGAACTTCGGAGATATGCCGGCGCAAGCCGAAATCACGCTGCGCTATAGCAGCAGTTTTGGGATCTATTCGGCCTCCGTCAATGATCTGGGGGACTTCAGTCTGATCGGCGTCCTGCCTTTGCCGAAAGCGGGCCTGACATTCGTCGCGTTCTATGAAAAGCAAAACACGGATGGAAACGATGAACTGTTTGGCGTGAACGCCTTGTGGCAGAGCCAAAATACCGGGATCTTCCGCGGGCTTCACGGCCTCTACATGAAAGATGAAGTGGAAGACAAGCTCATCCTGCAGGCAAATTTCGGTGCGGACAACTGGAACTTCTCAGTCGTTGGGGACAGCGATGGAGACTATGCTATGGAAGGGGCCTACCAATTGTCGGAGCGCGCTTGGCTGACCGCCGGCTATGGCAGTTCCTTCGAGGCTGGCGACGGCTTTGACTTGATGGAAAGCTTTCCCCCAACTGCCGCCGCAAGCCGTGATGCTGCATTTGAAATCGGCCTTCGTGTGAACCTCTGATCCAGACCTGCGTCGATTTGCAGTAAGGCTGCGCGCTGTTCCTGTCGGGAGCGGTGCGCAGTCTTTTCGGGCGCGCGCGCACTATTATTCGGTTTTGGCAGGCCAGAAGCCGCCAAGCGCCAGAGTTGCCTGTTCTGCGGCGGCTTTCAAAAGTCGCGTCATATTCGGGATGGTCCCGGCGTTAAACCGGTCGAGCGGCCCTGAAAGCGACAGGGCCCCTGCAAACTGCAGGCCATTGCGGAAAACCGGTGCCGCGAGTGCTCCGCAGGCCGGATCGCGTTCCCCGATAGAGACCTGTACGAGTTCAGCAGATGGATCAATGCGCGGGGTATCTTCCGAGAAATTACGAATGACTTTTCCTGGTGCGCCCTTGTCCAGAGGAAGAACCGAACCGGCACGGATTCGATCCAGCGTAGAATGGTGACTGTCTATCCTCAGCAGGCATACACGGGTCTGGGCGTCGCGCAAAAGATGAAAGGAAGCGCTTTCGCAACCGTTGTCGACCATATCTTGCATCAGGGGCAAAAGCACATCGGTGATCCGCAGCGACTTCTCATATGCGCGACCCAGATCATAGGCGAAATGGCTCAGGCCATAGGTATGATCTACATGTCGGGTCACCAGACCTGCCGCTTCCAGAGAGGCCAGCAGGCGCAAGCATGTGCTTTTATAAAAGCCGGTTCCTTCCGACAGTGCAGCCAGTGTGGGAGCCGCCTCGGACTGGGCAATAAATCTCACGATTTTCAGAGCGCGGTCTACAGCAGCGACTCCACCTGATGTCGTTTCAGTGTCTGTGCTCATAGTGTCTTTTGTGTACTGAACTGTCGTATTCTGAGAATAGGGCGAAAGACGCGCTGAAACGAAGTCCGAGATTGAATTCTACATAAGACTAATTTGAACGTGGCCCAGTAGCAATGAATTGCAGAGGTTGCAGGTTGTGCGTTGATCTGTTTCGGGGATGTTCAGAACTCGTTCATCCAGCTGACCGTCAGCTCTTTGACCAGTTCACTGCGGTCAAAGGCCGTGTCGCGTGACAACCAGTGGAAAACGATACGGTCGAGCTGTGAGCACAGCAGCAGAAAGCGAAGCTTTGCGCGTTCCGGGCCGCACCGCATTTTTCCGGTAAAATCGGGCGACGCCAAAAAGAACTCTTTCACGCCGGAGACCCAGACTTCCGCCAAGGCGGGATCGTCGGACAGAGCCTGATTCGAGGCGATGGCAAAATTCCGGTCCTCTTCCCAATGGGCCAGCATCCGGTCGAACCAAAGGCTGAGAGCCTCTTCGGAACATGGGTCAACCGCGTTCAGGGACCGATAGTGTGGGATCATTTTTTCGATCAGCAGATCTTGCCAGGCAGCCGCGATCACCTCTGCCTTGTTGTTGAAATGAATGTAAAAAGTTGCGCGACTGGCGCCGGCTTCCCGGGTAATGTCTTGAATGGTTGCGTCCCGGTAGCCGTTTTCTGAAAAGACGTTGAAAGCGGCCTGGACCAGTTTCCGTCGCGTTTCCTGCTGTTGTTCAAACCGCAGAGACGACTTTGCTTTTTTCGGGGTAGAGACGGCCATTGAACTTCCTTGTCAGGACGCCCGAGCCATGATGGCATGGCTCGGGACGTAAGAATATTACAAATCGAGTACGAGCTTTGCACCGCATGCGCGGGAAACGCAAATCATCATTGATTGGCCAGCTTCCTTTTCGCTTTCGGTGAGTACGGAGTCACGGTGCAGCGGTTTGCCCTCCAGAACAAAAGTTTCACATGTCCCGCAGGTGCCTTCCTGGCAGGACGTCAGAACATCGATTCCGGCCTCGGTGACCACGTCCAGAATTGATCTGTCGGCGGGCACCTGAAGCGTCAACCCCGAGGTGGCCAGAACAACTTCGATCGGTTGATCGGGCATGTCGTCGTCGATGGGTTTCGGCGAGAAATGTTCGACATGCAAACTGCCTTTCGGCCATGCGGATGTGTGAGCATCGACAGCAGCCAGCAGCGGTTCCGGGCCGCAGCAATAGATCAGTGTGTCTTCCTGCTCTAACCCGATCAAGGTTTCGAGCGGCAGTAGCCCTTTTTCGTCCTGTGGGTACAGGGCAACTTTGTCGCCATAGCGTTCAGCAAGCTCTTTAGCATAGGCCATTGTCGAGGCGTTGCGTCCACCGTAGATCAGTTGCCAATCCGCTCCGGCTTGTTGCGCTTGGGCAATCATCGGCAGGATCGGTGTGATGCCGATCCCCCCAGCAATAAAAATATAGCGCTTTGAAGGTTCTAGGGCAAAATGGTTGCGCGGACCACGCACTGGAATGCGGTCTCCGACCGCCAAGCCATGCGCGGCCACAGACCCGCCGCGGCTTTCAGGTTCTTTTAGAATGGCAACACGCCAGACCGAAGGATCAGACAGATCGCCCAAGAGAGAGTATTGTCGGGTGAGCCCGTCACCCAGCTCCAGATCGATGTGTGCCCCGGCAGCCCAGGGTCGTAGCGCAGTGCCCTCCTCATTGCGCAGTGTCAGTTCCACAATGTCTTGCGCGACATCGCGCCTTTCAGAAACGGTCAACAACATAGGCGCCTCAGCGCCCGCAGCGGTTTGGTTGCTCATGTATCCTCCCTAGGATGTGCGAGTTTTTGCGATGTTCCGGGGTGCTTCTTGGCGATATCCGAAGGTCATCGGCAAAGTTGATATACAGTCATTTACTCACTAGACATGAGTCTAATAACATGCTTACCCTGTGTCATCAAGACAGGGCGCCCATAGCACACACTCGGTTGGGACGCCCGCTCAGGGAGGCATTATGGCATTACATGATCGTGTCGCCGTCATTACTGGCGGCGCATCTGGTATCGGTCGCGCATCGGCGCGGCTTTTCACGCAACAGGGCGCGCGCGTCTATCTTCTGGACCGTGATCAGGGGCGGCTGGATGAGGCTGTTGAAGCGGGCGAGGCGACCCGGGGCATGACCCTCGACATCGCCGACAGCACGGACGTTTCCGCCTGCATTGACGACATTGCAAAGGCAGAAGGACGTCTCGACATTTTGGTCAACGGGGCGGGCATCAACGCCCCGAATGCAGAGGCGAACCAAGCTTTGATCGACGCGAATGTCGCGACGCTGGCGGCGCTTCGCGAAGGTCGGCAGCCGCAACATGAATTCATCGAGAAAACCACAGATGAGGAATTTCGCAGGGTTCTGGAGGTGAATCTGTTCAGTCAGTTTTACTGCATTCGCGCAGCCGTACCACATATGAAGGCCAGCGGTGGCGGCGCCATCGTCAACATCTCAAGTGCGGCGGCGCTGACGGGTGTGACCATGCCGCTCTATTACCCCGCGTCCAAGGCCGGGGTTCTGGGGATGACCCGGGCTGCGGCCGCTGAATTGGCAAGTTTCAATATCCGGGTGAATGCGATTGCACCGGGCGGTGTCGATACCCCCCTGATGCATCAGCAACCGAAAGAGGTGGTGGAGTTTCTGGTTGGTATGCAGCCGATCCGGCGCCTGGCGCAGCCGGAGGAGTTGGCGCGCACGGTCGCATTCCTGTCAGATGATGAAGCTTCCGGCTTCTACACAGGGCAGACGATTTCGCCGAATGGCGGCCTGCATATGTGAGCGCTGCCAGCGCTTGACTGCGAGGAGGACAGTATGAGGAGAGGAGAGAAACAAATGACCCAAGGCTTTGATGCAGAGGCACTGGCACGGTTTGAGGCGGCGATCCAAGCGGATGTGGATGCCGGTCTTTATGATGGTGCAGTTGTTAAGATCGCGCGCCATGGCGAGCTGGCCGTCGATACGGCAATAGGCTTTGCTGATCGTGCTGCCGGGCGTGCGATGGCTGAAAATGATGTCTTTAAAGTCTACTCGCTGACCAAGGCATTTACCAACGCGTTGGTCTTGCAGGCGATCGACCACGGCAAAATTGCCCTGACGACGCGGGTGGTGGATGTGATCCCGGAGTTTTTCGGCCGTGATAAGTTTCGCTCGGCCAAGAAAGATCAGATCAATGTGGGGCATCTGCTGACTCACCGCGCGGGTCTGCCGTCGACGCCGAATCCGCTGGGGTTTGATCAACTGCATGATTTCGATGCGGTGGTGGATGCCGTGTGTCAGATGGATGTGGTGGGGACGCCGGGCGAGGCGTTTTCTTATTCGCCAACGGTCAATCACGTTCTGATGGCCGAAATCGTGCGCCGGAGCTATGGCGCAGAGAAAACGGTGCGCGAGATCATGGGGGATGAGATTTTCACGCCCTTGGGAATGACCTCGTCCGGTCTCGGTGTGATTGATGCGCACAAAGATCGGATCGTGCCGGTCGTATCGGCTATGCCGCATGCGAGCTGGATCACAGACAAGGATACGCTGGACCTTGCGGACACTATGGAACATCCTGATGCGGTTTTGCCTTGGGTTGGGGCGTTGACCACGGCAGGCGATGTGTTCCGCTTTGCCGAGATGCTGCGTCAGGGGGGCTCCTTGGAGGGGGTGCGCCTGCTGTCGCCTGCAATTATCGACAAGGCGTCAACGTTGCAGACTGGTGACGCGATCAACGATCTCTACCACCACCTGGCGCAGGCCCGTGGCTGGGAAACGCCGCCGGGCAATATGGGGCTTGGCTTTGCGCTGGGCGGCGCCGGAATGCGGGTCACACAGTTTGGCACGATGTCCTCTGCACGGACGTTTGGCAATTTCGGGGCCGGATCGACTTTGTTTTGGGTCGATCCTGAACGACAGATCACCTTTGTCTGCCTGACCGCCAAGGTGATTGAGGAAAGCCAGAATATCGAGCGTTTTCAACGCTTGTCCGACATGGTGTTGTCCGCCGCTCTGTAGAGGGAGGGCACATCACGTCAAACGGGCCGTCGGGAGGGCGGCCCGTAAGAAAAATGGGAGGAAGAAATGTTTCAGATGTACAGGGCCCAGGGGCCCAGTTTAAGTCCTGCACGCTTCAATGCACAGGCCAGATCACGGCTGCTTTCCGCTGAAGCGATTTAGGGTAGCACCACATGTATCTGACCCTGAAAACCAGTTTTGATCGACTGGCAGGGGCACTGTATTGGGTTGCGATGCTCGCCATGCTGGCGATGGCGCTTCACGTATTCGCCTCGGTGGCGTCCCGCGCGTTCATTGGACGTGATCTGTCGGGGACCTTGGAAATCACAGCCTTCTATTACATGCCCTTGCTGGCTTTTGCCGCCCTGCCGCATCTGGATGCGTTCGGTGGTCATATTCGTGCGGATCTGATCTCCGCCTTTCTTGCTCCGCGGGCCCTGCGGAGCCTGGAACTCGTAATCCGCCTGGCGATGGTGGCGTTCTTCGGTCTGCTGGCCTTTTATGCGCTTAATGTCGCGTATGATCGCATGGCGTCTTCAGAAGTGGCGCGCTCTGCAAATGGCTTCATGCCGGTCTGGCCGGGGCGCTGGGTTCTGGGAATTGCTGCGGCGATGACCTCGATCCACTACATCCTTGCCTTCTTTGGCCTTGTTCTGGGTGTCCATGAAGATACCTTCCACCCGGAAAAAGTGGCTGACGAAGCCACAGGAGGCGCACCATGAGTGATTTGCTGATCGGTTTTGGTGCCCTTGGCCTGTCCTTGTTCTTGATCTTGTTGCGATTTCCTATTGGGCTGGCAATCGGAGGCACATCCTTGGCGGGGATTTATCTGACCGTCGGTCTGCGTCCGATGCTTTCAGTCTTGAAGACCGCACCGTTTGAGTTCATCGCCAGCTGGGAACTTTCCGCTATCCCATTGTTTCTGTTTATGGGAGCCATCGCCTATTCTGCGGGGATGACGCAGTCGTTGTTTGAAGCGGCGCGTTTATGGCTGGCACGACTGCCCGGCGGGCTTGCCGTGGCGACGAATTTCGCTTGCGCAGGGTTTTCTGCCGCCTCTGGAAACAGCTTGGCGACGACCATCGCCATGGGGCGGATCGCGATCCCGGAGATGCGAAAGTACAACTACGATGTCAGTCTTGCCACCGGTGTCGTCGCCGCATCCGGAACGCTGGGCGCACTGATCCCGCCGTCTATCCTGTTGGTGATCTTCGGCATCTTTGCGGAGCAGAGCATTCCCAAATTGTTTATTGCGGGCATCGTGCCCGCGCTTTTAACGGCAGTCGTGTATGCGGGGATGATCGTGCTGCGATGCTGGCTCAACCCCGAACTGGCGCCGCGCCCGCCACAGCAGGATCTCAACGGGGACCGTTGGAAGGTGCTCGCCAAGACCTGGCCATTGATGGTTCTGGTGTTGGCTGTGATCGGGTCAATCTATACCGGCTTTGCCACTGCCACCGAGGCCGGTGCCATCGGGGTTGTCGCCTCCATGCTGATCGCTGCGGTGAACCGGCGTCTGACCAAAACTGTGTTGCGTGAAAGCTTGCGGCATTCGGTTCATGCCACGGCCTCGGTATTCTTTATCGCAATCGGTGCCGTCCTGATGACCCGCCTCATGGCCTATTCAGGGGTTCCGGTCTTTCTGGCGGATCTGATGAACGGGCTGCACCTTGGTCATGTCGGGCTCGTGCTGGCGACGGCTGCGCTTTATCTGGTGCTGGGATGTCTTATCGACCCGCTTGGCATGGTACTTTTGACCCTGCCTGTTCTGTTGCCGATGTTCCATGCCGCCGGGATTGACATGATCTGGTTCGGGATTCTTGTGGTCAAATTCATCGAAATCGGTCTGATCACCCCGCCTGTCGGGTTGAACGTCTTCGCTGTCCGCGCACTCGTGCCGGATGTGCCTATCACCACGGTGTTCAAGGGGACCCTCTGGTTTCTGGTCTGCGAGATCATCGTCGTCGCTTTGCTGATTGCGTTCCCCGGCATCGCGACATTTCTGATCCGGTGACCGGGAGCGCGAGGGAGGAAAATAATGCATAAATTAGGGAGAGAGACATGCACAAGTTCATAAGCCGGGCATTGACGACCAGCCTGTTTTTAGGGGTCGGCCTTTCAGCGAATGCCACGGAACTGACGTACAATTCGTTCCTGCCAGCGGGAGAACCGGTCAACAGCATGGGCATCGTCCCGTTTTGGGAACGGATCGAAGAGGACACAGATGGCGCCTATTCCGGTCGAATGTTCTATGCGGGTCAGATGTTTGGTCCTGGTGAAATCCTGTCCGGGATCAAAGACGGCGCAATCGATGCCGGCCATGTGCAGGCCACCGCCACCGTGAATGATATGCCTTATGCCGCTGCTGTGGCCGAGATGCAGGTTTATGGCACAGACCCTGTGGTCGCCGCCGCTGCGATGGCGGAAACCTATCTGCTCAACTGCCCGCAGTGCACGGAGGAACAGGCGTACAATGGGATTGTCACGCTTGCGGGAACGGTAACGCCATCCCTCTACATGGTCTGCGCGAAAGAAGTCGACAGTGTGGAGGATATGAAAGGGCTGCGGTTGATGACCGTCTTGCGTTCCGAGCAAGCTGTCGCCCGGCATTTTGACATGACCCCTGTGAGCCTGTCCTTCAATGAAATGCTGCCATCGCTTCAACGTGGGGCGATTGATTGCATTTTCACAATGGACAGTTGGTTCCCGGCGTTTCAATTGCAGGACATGGTGAAAACCGTGGTCTCTACGCGCAGTTTCGGGGCCGTTCCAATTCCCAATTTCCTGACATTGAGTCGAGAAGCATGGGGCGACATGGATGCGGCGACACAGCGCGTGTTCATCGACAATGCCATCCAGATGACCGCGAGCCTCGCGGTGGCGCAGCGCGACGGTGCAGCTTCAGCGCGGGCCTATGCGATTGAGCATGGGGCCAAGGAGGCCGATTTGGGGGAAGGATTTGTCACCACTTTCGACGCCTATGTCGCGGATGAGAAGGCAGATATCGAACGCAGCTTTGCCGAATTCGGCCTGAATGATCTCGGGCCTTTGATCGACGCCTACCGGACCAGCCTGGCCAAATGGGAAGCCAAGCTGCCCGATGGCGTGGATGCCGAGACATTGGCGGAGATGATCAAGGTCGAGATCTACGACAAGATCGAATTCTAAGCCAGCCATGCTGACTGGGTGGGCCATTCAGGCCCGCCCAGATGCCATCAGGACAGTGACCAAAAGACGCTTGTTGCCGACCGAGCGAGTCGCGTGAACGCCAATCTGTTGCCGGGAACGGTGGTGAATGCTCGCGTCTGAAGTGAAATCAGACACATCTCTTACTGATTGCAGGACATGCGATCGGACCAAAGGTCCTGCGCATCTTGAGGCTGCATTTTGAATCGTTTTCACGGCCTATAACATTCTGAAATAATTATAAATTTTATCATATATCGTTTGGTTTTTCAGAGAATTTCTCTTTCGGAAAACTTCTTGTTGCAATTTGAAATCGACCATAGTTAATCTCATTTAACGGAATTAAATTCCGATAGTCGGAATAATAATGAAGGAGTGAAGCGCGATGGCCCAACATGAGGATCTCGTTGAGGTGTTGAAAACACCGCTGCGCCTGAACGCGAAAGCGGGCGACAAAATCTACATCATTACCGATACCGCGATGGAGGAAGCCGTCTGGAAAGCCTTGTTTCAGTCGGCGCTTGATCTGCAGATGGAACCCGTTGTCGCGATGATGCCGCCACGCTCTGTGCATTCTGAGGATCCCGTCGGGTCCATCTGTACCGGTGCGTTCGACCCCGAAAACGAACTGGTGATTTATCTCACCAGCACCGCACTTGCTCATGCGCCGTTCAATGACAAGATGCAGGAGACCGGGCGTCGCTTCATTCTGATGGAAGAGCTTACGGCGGCTATGCTCGATCCCAAGGGGCCCGCGGGCGCTGACTATCACGAGATTGATCGGCTGGGTCAGAAAGTGGTGAAGCATTTCAGCGATGGTGAAACCGTCACTGTGACCTGCCCCAATGGGACCAATCTGACCGCCAGCATCAAAGGTCGGCCCGGTCGCTCAATCTCGGGGTTGCCCATTATCATGCATCCGAGCGGCGGTGGAGGCTGTGCTTTCCCGGACGGGGAGGCCCATGTCTGCCCGGTCGAAGGCACAGGCAATGGCACGGTCGTTTTCGACCTGACCGCGCATACGGTGGGCGCCATCAAGGAGCCGATCCGGCTGACGGTTGAGGACGGCTATGTCACCGCAATTGAGGGTGGGGAAGAGGCCAGGATCTGGCGTGAGCTGCTGGACAAGTTCGGTGATCCTGAAAGCTACAATTGCCCTGCGGAAATCTCGATTGGTTTGAACAAAATGGTCAAGCCGATGGGGTCCATGCGTACCGATAAGAAAATGTATGGCACGTCACATATCGGACTTGGCGACACGCTGGCGCTGGGCGGGACCTGCAACGCCAACATGCGGATCGAAGGCGTCATCAGCCAGCCCTGCATCAGCGTAGATGGCGTGGAACTCACCCGCGGGGGCCAAATCCTGATCGACTGATCAGGTCTCGAAATTTCATTTTTTAAGACAGGATATGACCATGGCAAAACAGTGGGATCACTTCATTCAAGGGAGCTTTGTTGCTCCGAGCAATGGCGCGTACTTGCAGGAATATAAGCCGATGACGGGTGCGCCGGGCGATGAAATCGCGCGCGGAACGGAAGAGGATGTCGATGCAGCAGTGAAGTCTTCACATGCTGCGATCCGTCCCTGGAAAGCGAAAAAACAGATTGAGCGGGGGCGCATCCTTTTGGCGATCGCCCACGACATTCGCGCCAATGCTGACGCCTTCGCAGCACAGGAGGCGGAAGAGACCGGCAAGCCTCTGAAAGTGGCAGGTATCGAAGTGGAACTCTGTGCCCAGTACTTTGAATACTATGGCGGTCTCGCAACAGCGTTGCATGGCGAACAGATTGATATGGGGCCGAATTACCATTGCTACACCACCCGTGATCCTTTCGGTGTGATCGGTGTGATCCTGCCATGGAATGCGCCAATGAATCAGGCAGGGCGGGCGATTGCGCCGGCCATTGCCGCAGGCAACACGGTGGTGGTGAAGCCTTCGGAATTCACGTCGATTTCGTTGCTTCAGTTGGCGCAGATGGCGGTGGAAAAGTCGGGTCTCCCGGAAGGGGTGTTCAATGTGGTCACCGGTACCGGCAAGGAAACGGGCGAGCCGCTGGTTCTGCATCCGTTGGTGCGCAAGGTGGCCTTTACCGGTTCCGTGCGGGCTGGCCGAGAAATCGGCAAACTGGCCGGGGATCGTATCCTGCCGCTGACGCTGGAACTTGGGGGCAAATCGCCCAACATCATCTTTGAGGATGCTGACCTTGATAAGGCGATTCAGGGTTCAATCATGGCGTTTACCATCAACAGCGGTCAGGTCTGCCTGGCCGGGACAAGGGCGTTGGTTCACGAAAGCATTTTCGATGAATTCGCCGAACGTATATCGGCCGCTGTTCAAAAAGTACCGGTCAGCGACGGGGTTGAATTCGGCCTCGGCCCGATGACAACAAAGGCGCAATACGAACAGGTCGGGCGATATTACGATGTCGCTAAGGAAGACGGCGCCACTGCTCTGGTCGGCGGTGATATGCCCGACACTGATGGCGGCTGGTATGTGACGCCGACGATCTACAAAGATGTCAGTCGCGACATGCGTATCGCACGCGAAGAGATCTTCGGTCCGGTTCTGGTTTTGATCCCGTTTAAAGACGAGGACGAAGCCATCGAGATTGCCAATGACACGGACTACGGTCTCGCCGCAGGGCTTTGGACCAAAGATCTGACCCGCGCGCATCGTGTTTCGGCCCAGATCGAAGCCGGGCAGATCTACGTGAATGAATACCCTTCTGGCGGCGTTGAAACCCCTTTCGGCGGCTTCAAAAAGAGCGGTTACGGCCGGGAAAAAGGGCTGGAGGCGCTGCACCACTACACCCAGACCAAAACCACGATCGTGCGTCTGTAAAAGTAAAAAGGAGGGACGGACATGTACGACTATATCGTGATCGGTGCCGGATCGGCGGGCTGTGTGCTGGCCAATCGGCTGTCGGCAGATCCAAAGACCAAGGTTCTTCTTTTGGAAGCAGGGGTCAAGCCGACAGGCATATGGGCGCGTATGCCCGCAGGTATGGGAAAACTGGTTCGTCCCAATAAGCACAACTGGAACTACAATGCCGAACCCGAACCCAATCTGAAAAACCGGGTCGTGTTCGTGCCGCGTGGCAAAATGCTGGGTGGGTCGAGCGGTATCAATGGTATGGCCTATTTGCGGGGCAACCGTCACGACTATGACCGTTGGCGCCAGCTCGGCAACGCCGGGTGGTCGTGGGACGATGTGCTGCCGCATTTCATGAGCATTGAAACCCGCCCGAATGGTGACCCGGCCTATCGCGGTGTGAAGGGTGAGCTCAGCGTCACGGATCCGCGCGCGAAATACAAATCTTCGCGCGATTTCGTTGCCGCCTGTGTTGCGGTGGGCGTTCCCGATGTCGAGGACATCAACAATCCGGAAGGCGAAGGTGCGTCCTTTTTGCAGTTCTCGATTGACCGGGGCATGCGCCATTCGACCGCAACGGCCTTTCTGGATCCGATCCGCGACCGCAAGAACCTAATCATTGAGACGAATGCCTACGCTGGAAAAATCCTGATCAAGGATGGCGCGGCGGTCGGGGTGTCCTACAAAGTGAACGGTGTCGCCAAAACGGCCAAGGCGGGGGAAACGATCCTAGCCGCAGGGGCTCTCAATTCCCCCAAGATTTTGATGCAATCCGGGATCGGAGATGCAGCAGAATTGGCCGAACATGGGATCGCATGCGTGAAAAACCTGCCGGGTGTGGGCAAGAACCTGCAGGATCATGTCTATATTCACAGTACATCGCAGACCACACGCGAGGGTTCGATCAATCGCAAACTGCGAGGTGTGCAGTCGATTTTCCAAGGCATGGATTACGTGTTCAGGCGTCAGGGGTATCTGACAATGGGTGCCTCGCAGGCTGTTGCCCTGACAAAGGTGATGCCAGACGCTGTTGGACCCGATACGCAGATCAATTTCCGGCCTCTGAGCTGGGCCTACAATGAAGATGGGGCCGTCGAAATTGGCAAAGACAACGCCGTCACCGTTTCAAGCTGTCAGTTGACGCCGCATTCAAAGGGGCATTTGACGCTGAGGTCTGCAAGCCCGGACGACGCGCCTAGGATTTACCCCAACTACCTTGATGCTGAGTACGATCAGCGCGCCGTTGTTGCGATCCTGCGCAGGGTTCGTGAGATCCTGAGTACGGAGCCGATTGCGCAATACATGCTGAAAGAGATCGCCCCTGGTGCCCGTTATCAAAGTGACGACGAGCTTTTGGATTATGTGCGCGCGGAAGGCGGCAACTCGATGCTGCATTGGGTTGGCACCTGCAAGATGGGACAGGATCCGCTGGCGGTGGTCGATGAACGCCTGAGGGTCCACGGAGTGGATCGCCTGCGGGTCGTTGATGCATCGATCATGCCGACAATCACGTCAGGCAACACCAACGCCCCCACAATCATGATCGGTGAGAAAGGCAGCGCGATGATCCTCGAAGACGCTGCGCGCCGACGGGCGGCCTAAGGCTGCCGGTCGCAGATCGGCCTGCCGATATTGAAACACGAATTAAGGGAGATAGGGATATGACAACGACGATTGACGTGCCTGCTGTGGATTTTGATCCGTTTTCGGTCGAAACGATTGCGGCCGGGCCGACCGTGTTCGACGAACTTCGGGAAATGGCGCCGCTGGTTTGGCTCAACACCTACGGCGTGTATGCCACGGCACGCCATGAAATTGCGCAAAAAGCGTTGCGGGATTGGAAGACCTTTACCTCGACGGTCAAGGCCTTTGGCAATCGCGAGCATATTCCGAACATCATGGTTCAGGAAGATCCGCCGGATCATTCTTCGCACCGTAATCCGGTCATGAAATTCTTCACGCCGATCGCGCTCAACAGCTACCAGGAATTCTTTGAAAAGAACGCTGTCGAGCTTGCGGATCGCCTCGTCGATGTGGCCGATGTTGACGGGTTCGAAGATGTGGCGTCGGGATATATCCTGAAGGTGTTTCCTGACATTTTGGGGATGCGGGAGCTGGATCGTGGACAGCTTTTGGCGTTCGGAGATCTTGCGTTCAACTCCACTATGCCGGCCAACGAGCTGTACCGGGACTGCAAAGCCCGCAGCGGCGATGTTCTGGAATGGTTTGATCGCCAATGCACCCGCGAGGCTGTAACGCGCGAAGGTCTGGCCGAAGAAATTTACAAACTTGGGGACAGTGGCGAGGTTTCGCTGCAATCCGCACAGCTTTTGGTGCGCGCTGTGTTTTCCGGGGGCTTCGATACCACGGTTCTGTCCATCACCAGCGGATTGAAACTATTCGCCGAAAACCCCGACCAATGGGATCTGGTGCGACAAGATCCCTCGCTGATCCGCAATGCCTTTGAAGAGGTCATTCGCCTTGAACCTCCTTCGCGGTTTCTTGGGCGTGGGGTGAATGCAGACACCGAACTGGCCGGTATTTCTCTGAAAACAGGCGACAAATTTGCGACGTTCCTTGGCGGTGTCGGACGGGACCCGCGCAAATGGACCAATCCGAACCAGTTCGATGTCCGCCGGGAAAAAGTACTTGGGCACATGTCCTTTGGGCATGGCGTACATTCTTGTCTTGGGCAGGGTCTGGCGCGGATAGAATTTGCGTCTTTGTTCACAGCGCTGGCGAAAAAGGTGACGCGGATCGAAATCACCGGGGACATCAAACGCAACATCAACAATCAGGCGAACGGCTTTCACGTTCTGCCGCTGCGCTTGCACACCGCCTGAGCGCGGTCGAAGGGAAAAGGACCGGGAACCGTGACTTTGAAGAACAATGCCCTCATTGATGTCGAGATTGTCGAACGCGTCGAAGAAACAACAGAAATCGCCCGCTTTGCGCTGCGGCGGCCCGATGGGGCACCGCTGCCGGGCTTTACCGCCGGGGCACATATCGACGTTGAGATCAGCGAGGGGCTGATACGCCAGTATTCGCTCAGCAACGATCCCACTCTACGCGATCACTATGAAATTACGGTCCTCAAAGAACCGGAGTCTCGTGGTGGTTCGGCAAAACTTCATGCCAATTTCACAGTTGGCGACCATCTGCGCATCTCTGCTCCGCGCAATATGTTCGAACTTTCGGATGGGGCTGCGCCAGTGATGTTGTTTGCAGGCGGGATTGGGATCACGCCTCTTTTGGCGATGGCCCATACGCTTCATCACGACGCCCGTGCCTTTGAACTGCATTATTGCGCACGAACCCCCGAAAGCATGGCTCTGCGCGCGCGGTTGCAAGAGAGCGGATTTGCAAACCACGTATATTTCCATTTCGACAATGGCCCGGAAGCTCAACTGCTCGACATCAGCGCGGTGATGGCTGGCAGTGGAGGTGATGCACAGATCTATGTCTGTGGACCGAGTGGCTTCATCGACTGGGTTTGCGACAGCGCACGCAAAGCGGGCCTTCCTGAGCAGCAGATTCACAAGGAATTTTTCGCCGCGACCACGGATCTGCCTTCGGCGCAAGACAACAGCAGTTTCGATGTGACCGTTGCCAGCTCGGGCGAGACATTCACGGTGGGGCCAGATGAAACCATCATCGAGGTGCTCGAAGACCATGGGATCGAAATTCTGATGTCTTGCCAGCAAGGCATCTGCGGATCCTGTGCGACCAAAGTTCTGGAGGGGGAGGTCGCGCACCACGACCAGGTGCTGACCGAAGACCAGAAAACCGAAGAGCGCCTGTTTACGCCGTGTTGTTCGAGAGCCGTGCCCGGGGGGCGATTGGTGCTCGATCTTTAAAAGGAATGTGAGGCGCATCAACCGTCTCACAGGCCGGACCGTGTTGAGGAGAGCACGGTTCGGCCAGCACAAAAATCAGGGAGGAAAGATATGTTTAAATTCAGGACACTTTTGGCTGGTGCTGCCATCTGTTGTGCAGCCACGGCTGCGATCGCGGAGGCGCCCGCACCGGCGCAGCGTCATGATCTGAGCGAGATCTGTGCCGGGGAAAGCTGCGAATGGGAAAAGTACGTACAATGCGAAGGCTTTATCGAAGGCCTAAATTTCGATGACTCCGGAACGATGTGGATGCTGGCCTATTTCAAAGGCGAAGTCATGAAGGTCGAAGAGGGGGCCTGTGTCACCGTTGGGGGCACCAGTGGCGCCCCCAACGGTGCCAAAATCGGGCCGGACGGCTCTTTGATTGTGGCGGATCGCACGGCGGGCATTCAACGTGTCGATCTGACATCGGGAGAACGTAGCAGCCTGTATCCGTCTTATGGCGTGGCCCAGTTTCGTGGTTTGAACGATCTCAGCTTTGCTGAAGATGGTGGCATGTATTTCACCGAACCCTATGGATCAGATTCCATCAACAAGGTGGGCCGGGTTTACTATGTCGGCCCCGAAGAGGGCGCCCAGCCGGAATTGTTCTATGACAGCATGGCCTATCCGAATGGCATTGCCGTGTCTGCCGATGGGCAACGGGTTTACGTGTCGGAGTTTGCCGAAAATCGGGTTATCTCGCTGCCGTCCAAAACCACGCAAAATCCGTTCGACACACCTTTTGTGTTCGCCCGGATGGAAGGCGGGATCGGGCCGGACGGGCTGACAGTGGACGCAGATGGCAATCTGTATGTCGCGCATTTCTCGGCCGGTGAGATTGTGATCTTTGATGCGCTTGGCTTTCCCTATGGCGTTTTGCGTCTGCCGGAAGGCGCCGGGCTCTGGACCACCAATCTGGCTCTGCATGACGGCTATCTCTACGTGACCGAAGCAAGCCAGAACATCGTCTGGCGACTGCCGGTCAAAACCGCGCCGCTCTCTGGGCTCTGATCCGACGTTGATACGCGACACGGTGCCTCAATGCGAATTCGCAAGGGGCACCCTTTCGAGAAAGTTTCCTATGCAAGACAGATTTCAGGTCAAAGACCAAAGTGTGATTGTGACCGGGGGTGCCAGTGGGCTGGGGCTGGCCTTTGTTGAGGCGATGTGTGCAGGCGGCGCGCAGGTGACGATCATGGACTTGGATGCAGATGCGCTGTCCCGCGAAGTGGCGCGCCTGACGCGAGAAGGTTATTCCGTGACCGGACGGATGCTGAACGTCACGGAACGAGACGATCTTGAGCGGGCTTTCGAGGAAGTGATCCGCCGGACCGGGCGGCTGGATACGGTTTTTGCGAACGCGGGGATCGACGCGGGTCCCGGATTTGACGCGCGTGATGCCGTTGGCAATCGCCTCTCAGAGAACCTGATTGAAAACTACGCCGATGCACGCTGGGATCGTGCCTTGCGGGTCAACCTTGATGGGGTCTTTTACACTCTGCGTGCTGCTGCGCGCCACATGCGACCGCAGCACTCGGGGAGCATCATCGTCACCACGTCAATCTCTGCTTTGCGTCCTGCCACAGGGCTGGCCTCGGCATATGCCGCCACCAAGGCCGCCGTTGCTCAGCTCATGCGTCATCTGGCTCTGGAGCTTGCCGAAGACGGGGTGCGTGTGAATGCCATCGCGCCAGGACCCTTCGCCACCAATATTGCCGGTGGAGCCATGCAGGACGGGCAAAAGCGTGCAGCCTTCGCCCGTATCGTGCCGATGGGACGTGTCGCCGATACCGAGGAAATCAAGGGGTTGGCGTTGTTTCTGGCGTCTTCGGCGTCCTCGTTCATCACGGGCCAGCAAATTGCCATCGATGGTGGGGCCTCGCTCTCAGCGGCGCGCCAATGACACCCGCATATCACAATCAATGGACCCCGGAATGGAGGGTGAAATGTACAATCGATTAGAGCGCATTCTTGCGCAGATTGCCGGGGCTCTGGCATGGGTTGCCTATCTCGCATTGGTACTGATGGCGTTGCATGTCACTGCGTCTGTTCTGTCGCGATGGATACTTGGGCGCGATATTCCGATCACCACGGAACTGGCGACCTATTATTACATGGTGGCGCTGACCTATTTGCCGCTGGCCTTTGTTGATCGGCGCAACGCGCATCTGTTTGCCGAGTTCTTGTATGTCATGCTTCCCGGCAGGTTTCAGCGCTTTCTGGATGTTCTCAACAGCCATCTGGCCTTGGCATTTTTCCTGTTCCTGACCTGGCGTACGGCTGTTGACGCGGTTGAACGCACACGAAGCGGCGATGTGATTTCAACGGCAACGGGGCTTTTCCCGGTTTGGCCTGCCCGCTGGCTCGTGCCGATTGGTCTGGTCGCCGCATCTTTCGTGATCCTGTTCCGTTGCTACGAAACACTGCGCGCCATGTGGGTTGGGCAGAGTGTACAGGACAGCGCTCAAATCGTTCATCAAGAAGGAGACCTGACATAATGTCCGGGATTGCTATTGGAGCTCTTGCTCTTACGGCTGCCATTGTTCTGATCGGCCTGCGGGTCCACATCGGTTTGGCTCTTGGGGTCATGGCGATCCTTGGGATTCAGGGGATTGTGGGCACCTCGGCAACGATGGCCGTGTTGAAAAGCCTGCCCTTCGAGTTTGCAGCCAGCTGGGAGCTGTCCGCCATCCCGATGTTCCTTTTCATGGGGAATGTCGTGTTCCATTCCGGCATGACGGACAGTTTGTTTCGCGCGGCGCGGGTGTGGATGTCACGTCTGCCAGGAGGGCTTGCGATTGCAACCAACTTTGCCTGCGCCGGCTTTGCGGCGGCCTCCGGTTCGAGCCTTGCGACGACAATCTCCATGGGGCGGATCGCCATTCCCGAAATGCGCCGTTATGGCTACGATCAGGGCTTGGCCACCGGGGTCGTCGCTGCTGCCGGGACATTGGGTTCTCTGATCCCGCCCAGCATTCTGCTGGTGCTCTACGGCATTTTCGCCAAGGTTTCTGTCACCAAGCTCTTCGTTGCGGCGATCATTCCAGGTGTGATGACCGCGTTGATTTATGGCGCGATGATCATGATCCGCTGTACGCTAAACCCGAAACTGGCACCGCAACCCGACGAACGCGCGAGCTGGTCCGAAAAGCTACATGTGCTGCGTGAAATCTGGCCGCTTCCAGTTCTTGTGATTGGTGTGATCGGTTCGATTTATAGCGGCATCGCCACTGCCACTGAAGCGGGGGCTGTCGGGGCCGTTCTGGCACTGGTTATTGCGTTGGCACAGGGCCGACTGACTCTCAGAAAATTTCGCATCAGCGTGGTTGAATCTGTCCAGACCACTGGATCACTGTTCTTTATTGCGTTGGGGGCCATTTTGATGGTGCGCCTTATGGCGTTCAGCGGCCTGCCTGATGAAATCGCCTCGATTATTGCGGCTCATGACATTGCGCCCTGGCAATTGCTGGCCATCACCGTTGTGATTTTCCTGATTATGGGCTGCCTGATTGACCCGATGGGGATGATGCTTCTGGCGCTGCCGGTGTTCTTGCCGATGTTCCAAACCGCCGGGTTCAACATGATCTGGTTTGGGATTCTCATCGTGAAATTCGTTGAAATCGGTCTTTTGACGCCACCGTTGGGGCTGAATGTTTTTGCAGTCAAGTCTCTCGAAAAGGACATCTCTTTGGGGGTGATTTTCCGGGGCGTGGGCTGGTTCCTGGTCTGTGAAGTGATCGTTGTCACGATCCTCTGCGTCTTTCCCGGCATCGTCCATTTCTTGTGATCAGGGCACAGAGATCACTTGGAGGAAACAATAAAAAACACTGTGTTACTCGAATATTGTCATCAAGGAGGAAGTGATGAATTCACACATTAAAGCAACTGGGATTGCAGCGTTTGTCGCGGTACTGGGCATTGGCGCTGCCTGTGCAGAACAGATTTCATTCAACGTTTGGGTCCCCCCAAGCGAGGTCATCGTTGAAGAGATGTTCAAGCCCTATTTCGAGGCGGTTGAGACCGCGACCGACAAGGAAGCGCGTTTTCAACTCTTCACGGCCGGTCAGATGCTCGGCCCGCTCAACACTATGCAAGGGGTTCGGGATGGCGCGGTTAAAGGGGGGATGATCGATGCCTCCTACTATAGCAACGATCTGCCTTATACGGCGACCTTTGGCGACTTGATCGCATTTTCCCCGGATCCCATCGCCGGGGCGGGTGCAAGTCTTGAAACCTTTTTCAAGGACTGCCCGGATTGCCTTTCTGAGTTCGAGGAAAACAATCTTGTGGCCCTCGGCGGCACGGCCACCGCGCCTTATACCATCATGTGCTCCAAAGAGATCGAGAGCCTGGAGGATCTTAAAGGACTGCGTGTGCGTGGATCGATCGACTATCACTTTGCGCTGATCAACGCGCTTGGTGCAAATGGGGTGAATATTCCCTTCGGGGATATTGCCCAGTCCTTCGAGCGAGGCAATGTGGATTGCCTGTTGGGCGGTCCCACCTGGATGGAAACCTTTGGCATCACCGAACTGATCAAATCGCGCCTTTCGAGCGTCAGTTTTGGCACGATTTCGCTTCCAGCAATGCTGAGCTTTCAGCGCAGCTCTTGGGAGGGCTGGAGCGACGGTATCCGTGCGGCTCTGATCGAAAATGCGCCGGAGTACGTCGCGAGCGGTACGATTAAAGTGATGAAAAGCGATGAAGACGCGGCGGCCAAGGCACATGACGCCGGAATGGTTGAGGTCGATCTCGGCGAAAGCCTTGAAGCCCTGCGGGACGCCTTTTTGGTGTCTGAACGGGCACGTCTGATCGAAGCGGGCAAAGCGCGGGGCGCAGAAAATGTCGAGGCGTTGCTGGACGCTTTCCTTCAGAACTACGCCGAATGGGAAAGCTTGTCGCAGGAGATCAATGGCGACAAAGACAGGTTCGCGGATGCTTTGCGTGAACGGGTTTATTCCGATTTTCCCATGTAAGTGTTTCGAAAGCGGGTTGGAAAACAGCCCGCTTTCCATTTTTTCTCGATGACTTTCGGCAATAAGAAAAGGCAACGCAGTGATAGAACCCCCTTCCCAAGTTCGCACAGCAGCGCCGCAAAAGGTGTCCGAGATGCGTATGGGGGTCGTTGGGGGGATCATGTCCGCGACCGGGCCAATCTCTATCACTCTGCTGACACCTGCATTTCCGGTTCTGAGCGATGTGTTTGCCGCCAATGATGAGGCGATCACGGGAGCGGCGTCTCTGTTCTTCGTAGGATTTGCAGCCGCGCATCTGATCTGTGGTGCGCTGTCTGACGGATTGGGGCGACGGACGGTTGGCATCGGTTTTTTCGGGCTCTACGTGCTTGCTGGGATGGCCGCCTGTTTCGCCTCAACCATGGAGGTGTTTCTTGCTGCCCGGTTCGTTCAGGGAATTGGAGCTTCGGCGGGCATTTCAATCTCGCGTGCTTTGGTGCGCGATCTGTTCGTTGGGCAACAGTCTGCCCGTGTGGTCAATCTTATGTATATCGTCATCGGTATTGGCCCGGCTCTGGCGCCGACTGTCGGCAGTTTTCTGCTAGGAGCTTTTGGCTATCAAAGCCTTTTTGTCTTTATGATCATGCATGGCAGCGCGATGATTTTCTTTCTGCTTTACATGATCCCGGATACGGTCTCTGTCGATGCGCGACGCATTCGGTTTGGCCTGCTGATGCGCAACTTTACACAGCTTTTGAACAACCGCGCATTCCTTCTACCAACGCTTGCAATTTCAGGTGTCAGCGGCGCTCTTTATGGGCAGTCGGCGATTGTTCCATTTCTCTTGATGTCCGATATCGGACTGTCTCCCGTGCAATTCGGTCTGGCCATGTTTGTGCATGCTGGTTGCCATGTGAGCGGGTCTTTCTCCGCCAAGTTTTGGTTGCGACGGCGCGCTGCCCGCGATCTTATCCCTTGGGCGCAGGCCACCATCGCGGTCTCCGCTCTTTGGCTCTTTATCGCGATGATGACCCGGCAGCCGACGGTTTTCAATGTCATTGCGCCACTCAGTCTGGCCGCTTTCGGAGCTGCGCATTCTTATCCGGCCTTTGTTACGGCGGGGTTCAGTAATTTCCCAAAGATCGCGGGCGCAGCAGCCTCTTTGGTCGGTTTTATGCAGATGGGGGCAGGGTTTCTGGTCGGATTGGCGGCGGGAATGATCGGCCTGCCGAATGTGGCTTTGGGTGTTGCAGTCACGGTCAGCTTGTTGATCGCAAGTGCAAGCGGGTGTGCGTGGCATCTTCTGTCACGTGACGACCCGCGCTAGCGGCAGGTGCGAAGATCTTTCCCTACTGAGCGGCAATATACCCCAAAGCTGTGCTCAATGCGGCCGCCTGAGGCAGGAGGATACCGAGGATCCGCTCCTGAATGTCGGATGTAAAACGCATTTCGGGCACGGTGACGCAAAGGGAGCCGATCACCATGTTCGTCTTGTCAAAGACCGGGGCGCCGATGGCAACCGCGCCTTCGATAGTTTGACCTTGTGAAAGGGCATACCCCTGAACACGCATCGCATCCATTTGTGCGAGATACTGTTCTTTTGCAGGCAGTTTTGTGCCAGTGGCAGGGAAAATATCCGTGCTGCGGCTGTCATATAGATCTTCTTGCTCTGAGCGGGGAAGAAAGGCGACAATGGACTGGCCTGTTGCGCCCCAGAGTGGGCTGCGGGTGGCAAAAAGTTCAGTCGCATATTGCAACGGATTGGCCGAGTTCACCACGCCGACCACTGTGATCAGTTTGCGCGGACGCAAGTAGCTGACCACAACACATGTTTCATTCGCATCTTCGACGACCCGCTCCATATAGGGCCGGGCAATGTCGGACAGCGACGTCTTCCCAGCAACCAGCGAGGCGATACGAATAAATTCCGGGCCTACGCTGTAGCGTTTGCGTTCTGGATCGAAAGCGATGATGTCGTCCTCGCTGAGGAGATGCAAAAGCCGATGCGCGGTGCTCGGTGCAAGCCCTGTCTGAGCAGAGAGGTCTTTAATGGACACGTCACCGTTGGCTTCTGCAAAAACCTGTAGGATACGAATGGCTCTGGCGACTGTTCCGCTGCGCGCTTTTTCTTCACCCATTCTGATTGATATCCCGTCGTTCCTGTCATGCGTTGGCCTCAACCAGAGGCCTTTCTCCCCCTCTTATACATTGGCGCGGGGCGTAGACAATGGAAGGGGCGCCTGGCGTAGACTGGGCGAGGTCTCATTTTTCAAAGAGCACTCCGGCAGCGTTGAGAGCAGCCGCCTAAGCGGATCAGGCGGCACAGATAAAATGCAGAAATATAATTAGACACAAGTCTATCGACTATACTAAAGTAAATCCTAATGGCAATTCTGGTTGGCTGGCACAGGGGAAGTGCCATTGGAACGCATCTCAATTCTGGGGCAGATCATCGCTTTCCATACATGGAAAAAGATCTCCCCGCATGTCTCTGCCTGCATGGCGCGGGACATGATCTGGGCAGCCAGGCCATTTCAAGGAGGAGAACCACATGACAACCGAAACAACGCTCGAACTACCTGAATTCAACCCGACCAGCGAAGCAGGTTTTCGTGACCCCGCGGCGATTTGCATCCATGCTCGGCAAGAAAATCCAGTGTTTTTCTACGAACCTTTGGGGGTATGGATCGTGACCCGTCGCGACGATGTCGTCAAAGTCGTGACCGAATGGCAGACCTTTTCGTCCGAAGCCAACAACCCCGAAGTTCCCGAAGCCTTTTTGGATCGCTTTCCACAGGATCTGATGGACAAAATGGTCACGGCGATGGACCCGCCGCATCACACCCAGGCACGCCGTGTGCTGCAGGCGAGCTTTACAAAGCCAAAACTGGAACCGCTGGCCCCTGTCATCGAAGCTCGTGCGCATGGCATCATTGATGAAATTCTTGCAGACCCTGCGACGGATCGCAGCGGCTGTGACATCATGAATTCCTATTTTCTAAATCTCACCACCAAAACGCTTATGGCGTTGATGGGGCTGCCGGATTCCGATCGGCCTCTGTTCGAGGCCATGCGGACCCATGGTGGAATGATTCTGGCGCAAACGCGTGAGGTGTTCCCGGAACCGGCCCGCAGCGAGCTGTGGGAGGCCTATGTGTCCGAAAACGAATATTTCCGCAATCTGGTCGAGGAGCGTCGCGATTCTGACGCGATTGACGTGATTTCTACATGTGCCTCCGCGCGCCTGCCCAATGGAGATCCCGCGCTTTCGGCGGAACGGATTGCGCAACATATGGCTGAGATTGCTTTTGCCGGCACGGATTCGACGGCGCAGGCGATGGCAAATGCGGTGATGTTCCTGCAGGACAAGCCGGAATACGTCAAAGAAGCGCTTTCCAATGCCGATCTCTGGAGCAATGTATTTGAAGAAACGGTACGCCGTCGTCCCTCCGCTCCGTTCACCGGACGGATTACCACGAAAGAAGTGACGCTGAGCGGTGTGACAATTCCCGAAGGGGCTGCAGTGTGGGTGGCGCTTGCCAGTGCCAACACGGACCCCTCCTACCACAAATGCCCGATGGATTTCGACATCCACCGCGAAAACCCCTCCGACCATCTGGCCTTCACCACGGGTCGTCACACCTGCCTTGGCTCGCCGTTGGCGCGGATCCAGGGGCCGATCGGCCTGAAGGCGCTTTACGAACGTTTACCCGAGCTGCGCATGGTGGCCGATCAACCGCTGGCTTTTGCGGATATTGCGCTGTTGCCGATCCGTCAAAAGTTCCTCGTTCAATGGTAAGAGCGCAGTAAAGATCAGGGTGTGGGGCCCGACCTCTGTGTCGGTGCCTCACCCTCCTTGATATTTGTTCAGGCAGGCGATGAACTGCACCGACGTCTTGCGACATATCTGGTCTGTTTGAAGTGGCGCGATTTCGGTCAGGCCACCCGTAAAGCAAGTGTTACCATGCAGAGCTATGTCATGGGAAAATGACTGGATATTCCTGACCATGGCAAATGCACTTGTGCCGGAATTCGCGGTCTCGGACTGGCGCAAGTCAAAGCGCTTCTATTGTGAGGTCCTGGGCTTCCAAAGTGTTTATGAGTGTGAGGCCGGAGGGACCATGCGGTTTGTCTGCTTCAGCAGCTACTCAACGCATCTGGAGATGACGGTCAATTAGCCAGTTGCTTACAGACAAAGTCGGCGCGTGTTGCAATGTCGGCGCGCGGCAGCTCCGTGATTTGGTATCCGAGCGCGGTGTAGGTCTCCCGCATGACGGCGCAGGTCGCTTCGGCCTCGGTGCGGGTCTGCGTGCGTTCGGTGTCCTGCGTGAAGATCTCATCCCAATACGGCGCCAGGAAGACGCGGGCGTTGTAGCGGGCTGCCTTGGCCGCTGCAGCGATGTGGGGCGGCACGGGGAGGCCGCAGTGGGTCAGGTAGCCCATTATGTCGGGAATGCCTCGGTCGAAGATCACGGAGCCTGAGAGCGCCTGTGCGGTGCTGTGGGCGCGCAGGTCGCGCTCCAGCATCCGCTCGGCGTAGGCGATGCGGTCGGCCCAGGGAAGGGCGTCTCCGCCGCTGGCCACCTCCTCGCGGATGATGGCGCGGCCGGATTCGGGAATTGTGTGAAAGCCGCGACGGGCAAGCTCGGTGATCAGGCTGGTCTTGCCCGCACCGGGGCCGCCCGTCACGACGAAGAACTGGTCGCTCATGGGCCATCCTCGGTTTGACAGGGGGAAGGGCTGCGACGGGATCGACACACCCAAAGGCGCGGATCAAAGCAGCATGGATTTTCGTAGGGAAAACAGCACTAGTCTGTGCGTCAGAGGCAAAACCTCTGACGAAAAAGGCAGAACTATCTGGTGCTTTTCAGAAAAAATTTGGTGGAGCCTAGCGGGATCGAACCGCTGACCTCCTGCATGCCATGCAGGCGCTCTCCCAGCTGAGCTAAGGCCCCATCCGCCCACAATCTGTGGGAATCTGGTGGTGCGAAAGGGGTTGTTTCCATCCGCCCGCGCTTCCTATTTTGTCTCGCAAAGGGTTGCAAGAGAAAAAATGACAGGCCTGCGAAATTTTTCAGGCCTGCCAAAGCAGCGGTTTAATCGTCGTCGTCGGCAGCGACATCGGCGATTTCATCGAGCGACACGTTGTCCTCGTCATCGTCGTCATCAAGCAGATCGTCATCGATATCCAAATCGGTATCGTCGTCATCCACGAGCAGATCGTCATCGCCATCGACGAGATCTTTCGAGGGGCTGGTGGGCTCTTTTTCGGCGATGGCCACGCGCGATTTGTTGTTCGCGTCGAAGGTCACGGTTTCGCCGGTGTAGGGCGACACGATCGGATCGCGGTTCAGGTCGTAGAACCGTTTGCCGGTGGTCGGGCAGACGCGTTTAACGCCCCATTCCTCTTTGGGCATGTCAAATCCCTTTCGTATGCTGGGTCCAGATGCGGAGATTGACGCGCCATGCCATATCGCAGCGAGGGTGTCAAAGGCTTTTGGCGGAATCGCAGGGAAAGACTGTGGCACGTGGTCTGCGCGCAGGATAGACAAGGACGAACCTGTCGTGAAGGGGGCGTATTTGGGCGAGACGATTTATCTGGGGCAACCGCCGGTCGCGGTGACGCTGCGGCGCTCGGCGCGGTCGCGGCGTCTGTCGTTGCGGGTCTCCCGGCTTGACGGGCGCGTCACCCTGTCGATGCCGCAAAGTCTGGCCGAAGCCGAGGCGCTGTCTTTCCTGCACGAAAAGGAAGGCTGGATTCGCAAGCACCTGTCCACGCGTGCACCGGATCGTCTGGTGGCTCTGGGGGCGGAGCTGCCCTTTCTGGGGAAAGCGCGGCACCTTGTGTCCGGCACGGGCCGGTCGGCGCGGCTTGAAGGCGGGCAGATCGTCGTGCCGGGGGCTGCGGCGCAGGTGCCCACCCGGGTACGTGCCTTCCTGCGACTGCAGGCCCAGATCCATCTGCGAGCGGCCTGTGATCGCTATGCGGCAGAGCTGGGGGTCGGCTATGGGCGGATGAGCCTGCGGGATACGAGATCTCGTTGGGGATCGTGCACGGGCGAGGGCAATCTGATGTTTTCCTGGCGCTTGGTGATGGCACCACCTGAGGTGCTTGATTATGTCGCAGCCCATGAAATGGCGCATCGGCTGGAGATGAATCATTCGGCGCGTTTCTGGGGTCATGTCGCGGCGGTCTGCCCCGGTTATGAGGCGCATCGGCAATGGTTGCGCAGCGAAGGCGAGGCGTTGCACGGCTGGCGTTTCGAGGTGGATTGACCTTTGCTGCGACTGTGATCACATTGCCCGCATGATTACGCCGACAGTCACCCCGAACATACGCCCCTCCGACACGCTCAGTGCTGCCCATGACCGCGTGTATCGCGCTTTGCGCACACGCATCATGCATGGGGAATTGCCGCCGGGAGAGGCGCTGACGCTGCGTGGTATTGGCAAAATGTTCGACGTTTCGATGACGCCCGCGCGCGAAGCGGTGCGGCGTCTTGTGGCGGATGGTGGACTGAACCTGTCGTCTTCCGGACGGGTGACCACGCCGGAGTTGTCGAACGAACGGATCGAGGAACTGGCGTCAATCCGTGCGCTGATCGAGCCGGAACTGGCGTCGCGTGCGCTGCCGCGTGCGCACATGGCGCTGATTGAACGGCTGCAGACGATCAATGGCACGATTGCCGAGGCCGTCGCGAAACACGACGAAGTCGGCTATATCCGCTCCAATCTGGAGTTTCACCGCACGCTTTATCTGAGGGCGCAGGCCCCGGCGATGCTGGCGCTGACGGAAACGGTCTGGTTGCAGCTTGGCCCGACGATGCGCGCGCTTTATGCGCGGCTGAACCGCACAGAAGTGCCTCAGAACCACCGGCTCATCGTTGCGGCGCTGCGGGCCGGGGATGAACCGGGGCTTAGGCTGGCGGTGCGGTCGGATGTGACCAAGGGGCTGCGGATGCTGGCGGTTTAAAGCCTGACGTCTAATGCGCGTCACGGTTTCGGTGTTTCGCGACGTGAATGCACCGAGCTGGCTTGACCTTTGCTGCTGTGCGGCGTCTTTTTGAGGAAAGACACAACACGAGACATCCGATGACACGCTATTTGGAAATGACCGAAATGATGACGCCGGATCTGGCGAATTTTTCCGGCAAGGTGCACGGGGGAGCGCTGTTGCGCCTGCTCGATCTGGTGGCGTTTTCCTGTGCGTCGCGCTACTCGGGGCAATATGCCGTGACGCTTTCGGTTGATCAGGTGATGTTCAAACAGCCGATCCATGTGGGCGAATTGCTGCATTGCCGCGCGACGGTGAATTATGTGGGCAGGACATCGATGGAGATTGGCATTCGGGTCGAAGCGGAAAACATCCGTACCCAGACCGTGCGCCACACCAATTCCTGTTATTTCACTATGGTCGCTGTCGACGACGATGGTAAATCCGTGGAAGTGCCGCAGTTCACGCCAGAGACCGCGGCGGACAAGCAACGCTGGCGCGCGGCAGAGCTGCGCAAGGAATTGCGTCGCGAACATGCCAAACGGCTGGAAGCGGCGTCCAGGGGCGCGTGAGGCGACACATAAAAAGACCCGCTGAGCGCGGGTCTTTTGCTTGACTGTGCATCAGGGCCTTTAGACCGACACGGCGCCGCCACCGCCGTCGATGCGATAATATGCTCCGGTGATGAAAGAGGCTTTCTCGCTCGCCAGAAAGACCATGAGATCGGCAACCTCTTTGGCTTCTGCATAGCGTTTCAACGGCACAGAGTTTTCGAATTTTTTTCGGGCTTCATCCTCATGCCCTTTGGCCGCATTGGTTTCGATGGAGCGCATCATCTGTGTGTCGACGCCCGAGGGGCATACGGCGTTTATGCGGATTCCGCTGTCGGCAACTTCAAGGGCAACCGATTTGGTGATCCCGATCACCGCGTGTTTGGAGGCGACATAGGCGCTCATTCCCGGCGCGCCAAGCAACCCACCATTGGATGCGGTGTTCACCACTGTCCCGGATTTCTGCTTGGTCATCTGCGCGATCACATATTTCAGCCCTAGGAATACGCCAATGACGTTCACGTTGAGAACGTTCTCGTAGTTCTCAACGGTTTGTTCCGTGATCGGCTTGAAGGCACCGTTGATCCCGGCGTTATTCACGAAGGAATCGATGCGCCCATATTTTTCGACAGTGGCGTCGACATAGGCTTTGACATCCTCTTCCTTGGAGACGTTGGCGGCGAGGAGCAGCGGCTCACCGGGAATGTCTGCCGCGGCATTTTTCAGCGTGTCCAGATCAAGGTCCACGAGGGCAAGCTTGGCGCCTTCCTTTGCGAATTCCTTTGCGGCAGCGATGCCGATGCCCCCAGCGGCACCGGTGATCAGAACGACTTTATCTTTGAATAGCATGTGGTCTCCTTGTATGTGTTAACATCTTATATTTGATACGCTTCATATAGAGTGGAGAAGCACAGCTTGAATGGGCATATGTGCACATGGGGCGCGCGTCCCGGGGGGCAAGCACTCTGGCACTTCGGGGCGGGTCGGCCAAGCAGATAAGAAAAAGGGCGGCCGATGGGCCGCCCTCAGTTCGAATTGCAGATCCCTGTGGGGTCGGGATCAGGCGTGGATTGCGCCGTCGCCGCAGGCCAGCGCAGCTTCACGCACGGCTTCGGAGAAGGTTGGGTGGGCGTGGCAGGTCAGTGCCACATCCTGTGCCGAGGCGCCGAATTCCATGGCCACACAGATTTCGTGGATCAGATCGCCGGCACCCGGGCCGATGATGTGACAGCCCAGAACACGGTCGGTGTCCTTGTCGACGATCAGCTTCACAAAGCCTTCGCCCTGATGCACGGCCTTGGCGCGGGCGTTGCCCATGAAGGAGAACTTGCCGACTTTGATGGCGCGGCCTTCTTCCTTGAGCTGCTGCTCGGTCTTGCCGACAGAGGCGACCTCCGGTGTGGTGTAGATCACGCCCGGGATGACGTCGTAGTTAACGTGGCCATGTTTGCCTGCAAGCACCTCGGCGACGGCCATGCCCTCGTCTTCGGCTTTGTGGGCGAGCATCGGTCCCACGATGGCGTCACCGATGGCGTAGATGCCTTTGACGTTGGTGGCCCATTGCCCGTCGGTTTTGATCTGGCCACGCTCGGTGAATTCCACGCCGAGATCCGCAAGGCCCAGCCCGTCGGTGTAGGGTTTGCGACCGGTGGCGACCAGAACCGCATCGGCGTCCAGCGTGTGTTCGCTGTCGTCTTTTTTGAGTTTGTAGTTGACCTTGGCTTTGGTCTTGGAGGCGTCCACGCCCTGCACCGCGGCGCCGAGGATAAAGTTCAGCCCCTGTTTGGACAGGATTTTCTGGAACTGACGCTGCACTTCGGCATCCATGCCGGGGGTGATGAAGTCGAGGTATTCCACGACGGTCACCTCTGCGCCAAGACGCGCGTAGACCGAACCGAGTTCGAGACCGATCACGCCAGCGCCGATGACGACCATCTTTTTCGGGACTTTCGGGAGGGCGAGTGCGCCGGTGCTGTCGACGACGATGCCTTTGTCATTGTCGACCTCGATGCCCGGCAGGGCGGTCGGCACGGAGCCGGAGGCCACGATGATGTTCTTGGCGTCATGGATGTCGTCGCCAACTTTCACCTTGCCCACTTCCGGGATGGACCCCCAGCCTTTGAGCCAGTCGATTTTGTTCTTTTTGAACAGGAATTCGATGCCGCCGGTGTTCTGGCCGATGACATCGTCCTTGTAGGATTTCATCTGTTCCCAATCGACCGACGGGCTTTTGCCCTTGAGGCCCATGGAGGCAAAGTTGTGCTCGGCTTCGTGCAGCAGGTGAGAAGCGTGCAGCAAGGCCTTGGACGGGATGCAGCCGACGTTCAGGCAGGTGCCGCCAAGCGTCTCGCGACCTTCGACCACGGCGGTCTTGAGGCCCAGTTGTGCGCAGCGAATGGCGGACACGTAGCCGCCGGGGCCAGCGCCGATGATGATCACGTCGTAGGATGCCATGGTCTTCTCCTTGGTCGTTTCGTCCGATGTGCTGCCCCATGGCAGCCTGGGTCACCGGACCGTTTGTGTCGTCTGTTACAGTCAGTATGTCGTGCGGGGCGCGTCAGAACAACGCTGCGATAAAGAGCGTGGCACAGCAGAGCATGGCGAGCATCCACAGATAGCTTCGCCAAGGCTGCCAGCCGAGGGCATAGGCCGGTACATAAAGCACCCGCGCGATCAGATAGATCCATGAGGCGCCAAGGGTCACAGCACTCGACTGATCCGAGACATGGATCAGGAGCACAGCTGCGGCGAAGAAGGGAAACATCTGCACATGATTGTCATAGGCGCGCAGCATCCGCCCGGTGGTGGTCCGCATCTCACGGGTCGGCGCGCGGTCGCGCGGGCCAGTTGTATAGCCTGGCCCCAGATCCACATTCGCCATGTAGGAGGCCACAACGAATTGCGCGATGTGCAAAAGACCAACGACGGCCAGGAGGGTGAGTTCAACCGTCATCAGAAAAAGCTCGCGATAATCATGGCAAAGGTGGCCAGCAGACCGATCAGATAGATCACCGAGCGCCACGGCACCCAAGCATAGCGATAGGCCGGCAGATACAGGGCGCGGGCCGCCACAAAGAGCCATGCGCAGATCGCGGTAAAGACGGAGTTACTTCCGGTGAATTGCACCAGAACCACGGCGATGATGAACAGGCCGATGTTTTCGGTGTGATTGGCAAGGGCACGGCGCAGCCGGGTGGTGGCCTCCGACAGGCGGGTCTCCAGACCTTCACGCGTGCCGACATTGCCCTCATGGCCGATGTCGCGTTCCAGCGCGCGTTGCGACCATTGCACGGCGGCGAAGTGGACGACGGCGGTGGCGGCAAGAGCGGCGAGTTCAGGGGTCATGCGTATCTCTCCTCTTTGGGGCGTCGCACAACAGCTAGGGCGGCAATGCAGGCGAGCAAACCGTCAAACAGCCCAAGCGCGTTCGAAAACGCCAGACCATTTGAAATGGCATGGAGGTAATGGGCTGCGCAAAGAACGAGAACGGCGGCGATGACCCAACGTGTGGGTCTGACCAAGGCCCGCAACGCCCAGAACAACAACGCGACATCAATCACCAGAAGCAACAGCGACAGGAACGATGCACGTCCCATGGAAATGAGACCGACCAGCATTGGAAACCAGATGCCGCGCAGTGCCAGTTGGGCCCAGAGTGTTTGTCGTGCGAGTGTCATCGTGCGAGTTTCGTCGTTTAGGGGCCTTGGTCTAAGCAAAGGGCTTCAGTGCGCCTTGCCGATAGCTTGCAGAAGGACCCCTTTATCTGCGGTCCATTTGATTATCTTCATAGGATCTGTCGTCACAGTTTCGAAATCCACGCTTTGGACTTCGCAGCCAGCGCCTTCGACTGTCTGGCGATTGACGCCCTTTCGGAGGAAGCTCTTCTCATATCCTTCGCCAAGCAGCTGTCCATATACAAGCGGCTCTCTGTCATCGATGAGTGCAACCGCCTTTTTGTAGCGTGTCTCCGCGCTAACAGGTGTGTTTGCGAGGCAGGACATGGTGTAAACTTGGTTTATGAGCCGTGGGGCGCGATTGATTCCACCAACTCCCATCTGCCGCACGCCTCTTTGCATCACGGTGCGCGAGTACTGAAAACTCTTCACAGGAGCATCCTCTGCAAGGGTTGGAATAGGTGGGCGTGAGGAACAGGCGGTGAGACCAAATCCAATAACCAACAACATGGGAACCATTCTAGACGACATGTCTACCTCTCATTACTCGTTAACAATTGTGTTTCTAATTACAAACAGAGGGCCGTCACACCCAACCTAATATAACCTTTTGGCTGGGTGTGACGATTGTGTTTTACAGATCCATCAGCAGACGGCGCGGATCTTCGAGCGCTTCTTTGACGCGCACGAGGAAGGTCACGGCGCCTTTGCCGTCGACGATCCGGTGGTCATAGGACAGCGCCAGATACATCATCGGGCGGATGACGACCTGACCGTTGATGGCCATCGGACGGTCCTGGATCTTGTGCATGCCGAGGATCCCGGACTGCGGGGGGTTCAGGATCGGCGAGGACATCAGCGAGCCGTAAACACCACCGTTGGAGATGGTGAAGGTGCCGCCCTGCATTTCGGCCATGGACAGTTTGCCGTCACGGGCGCGTTTGCCTTTTTCCGAGATTGCTTTTTCAATCTCGGCGAAGGACATGCTGTCGGCGTCGCGGATCACCGGCACCACGAGGCCCTGCGGGGTGCCCGCAGCGACGCCCATGTTGACGTAGTTTTTATAGACCACGTCGGTGCCGTCGATCTCGGCGTTCACTTCCGGCACTTCCTTCAGCGCGTGGCAGCAGGCCTTGGTGAAGAAGGACATGAAGCCGAGGCGCACGCCGTGTTTCTTCTCGAAGAGGTCTTTGTACTCTTTGCGCAGCGCCATCACCTCGGTCATGTCCACCTCATTGTAGGTGGTGAGCATGGCAGCGGTGTTCTGGCTTTCCTTCAGGCGGCGCGCGATGGTCTGGCGCAGCTTGGTCATTTTGACGCGTTCTTCGCGGGCGACGTCTTCAGCGGCGCGTGGCGCGGCCGGAGCGGCGGCCGGGGCCGGGGCGGCGGCGGGTTTGTTGAGCGCGGCCATCACGTCCTCTTTCATGATGCGCCCGTCTTTCCCTGTGCCGGAGACAGTGGACGGATCCACGCCTTTTTCAGCCATCAGCTTGTTGGCGGAGGGGGCGTTTTCGATGTCCTTGCCACCTGCGGAGGCCGCCGGAGCCGCAGCCGGGGCTGCTGCCGGTGCAGCAACCGCACCTGCGCCGCCCAGTTCGGCCAGCTTGCCGCCAGCGGCGACGGTGTCGCCTTCATTGGCGATGATCGCGGTCAGTGTGCCAGCCGCAGGGGAGGGCACTTCGACGGAGACCTTGTCGGTTTCCAATTCGCAGAGCATTTCGTCAGCGGCAACGGTGTCGCCGACAGCTTTGAACCAAGTGGCGACGGTGGCTTCCGAGACGGACTCGCCAAGCGTCGGAACCATGACGTCGACGGTTTCCGATGCGCCCGAGGAGGCCGGGGCAGCGGCAGGTGCGGCTTCGGCTTTCGGGGCGGGCGCGGCACCGTCACCGGCTTCGAGCACGGCAAGAAGGGCATCGACCCCAACGGTGTCACCCTCTTTCGCGACGATTTCGCCCAATGTGCCGGCGGCAGGGGACGGCACTTCGACCGTCACCTTGTCGGTTTCCAGCTCGCAGAGCATTTCATCGACGGCCACGGCATCGCCTGGCTGTTTAAACCAGGTGGCCACGGTGGCCTCGGTGACGCTTTCGCCAAGGGTGGGGACGCGGACTTCAACAGACATGTGATTACCCTTCGATATTGAGCGCATCATTCACGAGCGCCGTTTGTTGTGCTTTGTGCTGAGACGCCAGACCCGTTGCGGGCGAGGCGGAGGCGGCACGACCGGCATAGACCGGACGCGTGTGCTTGGCGCCAATGCGCGACAGCACCCATTCGATGTTCGGCTCGACAAAGGTCCAGCCGCCCTGGTTTTTCGGTTCTTCCTGACACCAGACGATCTCGGCGCCTTTGAAGCGTTCGAGCTCTTTGACCATGGACAGCGCTGGGAACGGATAGAACTGCTCAAGACGCAGGATGTAGGTGTCATCCTTGCCAGCCGCGTCGCGGGCTTCGAGAAGGTCGTAGTAGACCTTGCCGGAACAGATCACGACGCGCTTGATGTCTTTGTCCGCTTTCAGCTTCATCGACGACTTGTCGGTGCCGTTGCTGGCATCGGCATCATCCCACAGAACACGGTGGAAGGAAGATCCTTCGGTGAAGTCAGCCGCAACCGATGTGGCCAGCTTGTGGCGCAGCAGCGATTTCGGCGTCATCAGGACCAGAGGTTTCCGGTAAGAGCGGTGCAACTGGCGGCGCAGAATGTGGAAGTAGTTGGCCGGAGTCGTACAGTTTGCAACGATCCAGTTGTCTTCGGCAGACATTTGCAGGAAGCGTTCCAGACGGGCGGAAGAGTGTTCCGGCCCCTGACCTTCAAAGCCATGTGGCAGCAACATCACCAGACCGGACATCCGCAGCCATTTGCGTTCGCCCGAGGAAATGAATTGGTCAAACATGATCTGCGCACCGTTGGCGAAGTCGCCGAACTGGGCTTCCCACATGACCAGCGCATTCGGTTCAGCCAGCGAATAGCCATATTCGAACCCGAGCACGGCGTATTCCGACAGCATCGAGTCGATGACTTCGTAATGGGCCTGGCCTTCGCGCACATGGTTGAGCGGGTAGTACCGCTCTTCGGATTTCTGATCGATCAGCGCAGAGTGCCGCTGGGAGAAGGTCCCACGGGTACTGTCCTGACCGGCCAGACGAACCGGATAGCCTTCGCTGACCAGCGAGCCAAAGGCGAGCGCTTCGCCCGTGGCCCAGTCGAACCCTTTCCCGGTTTCGAACATGTCGGCCTTGGCTTTGAGCTGACGGGCGACCGTTTTGTGGATGTTGAAATCATCCGGATAGGTGGTCAGTGCGCGCCCGACCTGCGCCATGGTTTCCTCGGAAATGGCGGTCTGGCCACGCTGATAGTCGTCGCCTTCCTGATCTAGATGCGACCAGCGCCCGTCCAGCCAGTCGGCTTTGTTCGGTTTGAAGGTTTTGCCAGCTTCGAACTCATCGTTCAGATGTGCCTGGAAGGCCGCTTTCATGTCTTCGATCTCGCCCTCGGGGATGAGGCCGTCTTTGACAAGGCGTTCGGTATAGAGCTGAAGCGTGGTCTTGTGCCGCTTGATGTTGGTGTACATCTGCGGGTTGGTGAACATCGGCTCGTCGCCTTCGTTGTGCCCAAAGCGGCGGTAGCAGAAGATGTCGATGACCACATCCTTGTGGAATTTCTGCCGGAACTCGGTAGCCACTTTGGCCGCATGCACCACGGCTTCCGGGTCGTCGCCATTGACGTGGAAGATCGGGGCTTCCACCATCAGCGCCAAATCGGTCGGATAGGGCGAGGAACGCGAGAAATGCGGTGCCGTGGTGAATCCGATCTGGTTGTTCACCACGATGTGGATCGTACCGCCGGTGCGGTGACCGCGCAGGCCCGAAAGACCGAAACACTCGGCCACGACACCCTGACCGGCAAAGGCCGCATCCCCGTGCAGCAGCACCGGGATGACCGTGGAACGGGCCGGATCGTTATTCTGGTCGGTTTTGGCGCGGGCCTTGCCCAGAACCACCGGGTTCACCGCTTCGAGGTGCGACGGGTTGGCGGTCAGCGACAGGTGGACCTTGTTGCCGTCGAATTCACGGTCGCTCGAGGCGCCGAGGTGATATTTCACGTCGCCGGAGCCGTCCACGTCTTCGGGCTTGAAAGATCCGCCTTGGAATTCGTTGAAGATGGCGCGGTAGGGTTTGGACATCACATTGGCCAAAACCGACAGACGACCGCGGTGCGGCATGCCGATGACGACCTCTTTCGCTCCCAGATTGCCACCGCGTTTGATGATCTGTTCCATGGCGGGGATCAGCGCCTCGCCACCATCCAGACCAAAGCGTTTGGTGCCCATGTATTTCACATGAAGGAATTTCTCGAACCCTTCGGCCTCGACCAGCTTGTTCAGAATGGCGCGGCGGCCGTTCTTGGTGAACTGGATTTCCTTGCCGAAGCCTTCGATGCGTTCTTTTAGCCAACCCGCCTGTTCCGGATCGGAGATGTGCATGTATTGCAGCGCGAAGGTGCCGCAATAGGTGCGCTTCACGATGTCGATGATCTGACGCATCGAGGCATGCTGCAGCCCCAGAACGTTGTCGATGAAGATCGGGCGATCCATGTCGGCCTCGGTGAAGCCGTAGGACTTGGGATCAAGCTCCGGATGGGGTTCTTCGTCGCGCATTTTCAGCGGATCGAGATCGGCCACGAGGTGCCCCCGGATCCGGTAGGCGCGGATGATCATGATGGCGCGGACGGAATCGAGCACCGCGCGTTTGATTTGCTCTTCGGAAACGGCGACGCCCTTTTCGGCGGCCTTTTTCTGAATTTTTTTGCCAGCTTTTTCGGCGATGGCGGGCTCCGACCATTGCCCATCAAGCGCATGAGTCAGATCGTCATTCGGCACTGGCGGCCAGTCGGTACGTGCCCAGGACGGCCCCGTCGCTTCTGCGGTGACATCGCTTGCCGCGTCTCCAAGGGAATTGAAAAACTCCACCCAAGAGGCGTCTACGGAAGACGGATCTTGCGTATATTTTGCGTAGACCTGTTCAAGGTACTCCGCGTTATGCCCCTGCATAAAAGAGGAGGCATGGAAGATGTCATTCGGGGATTGGTCGTTCATCGTCTTGACCTTGCTTGGGGTGCGTTTCCGTTTATCGGCAGGCACGCGTCGCCTTTATGTGTGTTTGCCTGCGCCCTCAAGAAGGGCGCAGGCGGGATTGTCAAATCGCGTCAACGTGAGCGTTAGCCCTTGGCGATGGCTTCTTGCACGGCTTCGCCAAGGGTGGCGGGGCTGTCAGCAACGATGATGCCAGCGGATTTCATCGCTTCGATCTTCGATTCTGCGTCGCCTTTGCCACCGGCCACAATGGCGCCTGCGTGGCCCATGCGGCGTCCCGGAGGAGCGGTGCGGCCAGCGATGAAACCGGCAGTCGGTTTCCAACGGCCTTTTTTCTTTTGCTCGGCGAGGAATTCGGCAGCTTCTTCTTCCGCAGATCCCCCGATTTCACCGATCATGATGATCGAAGTGGTTTCCGGATCGTCGAGGAACATGTCGAGCACGTCGATGTGCTCGGTGCCTTTGATCGGGTCGCCGCCGATGCCAACTGCGGTGGACTGGCCAAGGCCCAGATCGGAGGTCTGTTTCACGGCTTCATAGGTCAGGGTTCCAGAGCGGGACACAACCCCGACGGAGCCACGCTGGTGGATGTGACCCGGCATGATGCCGATTTTGCATGCATCCGGGGTGATGACGCCCGGGCAGTTCGGGCCAATCAGGCGGGACTTGGAGTCCACCAGGGCACGCTTGACCTTCATCATGTCGAGCACCGGAATGCCCTCGGTGATGCAGATGATCAGTTCCATTTCCGCGTCGATCGCTTCGAGGATCGAGTCCGCGGCGAACGGCGGCGGCACGTAGATCACGGAGGCGTTGGCCTCGGTGACGTGCTTGGCTTCGTGCACGGAGTTGAAGACCGGCAGGTCGAGGTGGGTGTTGCCACCTTTGCCCGGGGTTACGCCACCAACCATTTTGGTGCCGTAAGCGATTGCTTGTTCAGAGTGGAAGGTGCCCTGCGAGCCGGTGAAGCCCTGACAGATCACTTTGGTATTTTCATCAACGAGAATTGCCATGTCTGTTAGCCCTTCACTGCTTTCACGATTTTCTGAGCGCCGTCTTTCAGATCATCCGCCGCGATCACGTCGAGGCCGGAATTGTTGATGATCTCTTTGCCGAGCTCCACGTTGGTGCCTTCGAGACGAACCACGAGCGGAACCTGCAGGCCCACTTCTTTCACGGCTGCGATCACGCCTTCGGCGATGATGTCACAGCGCATGATGCCGCCGAAGATGTTCACGAGGATGCCTTTGACGTTATGGTCAGAGGTGATGATCTTGAACGCTTCGGTCACTTTCTCTTTGGTCGCGCCGCCGCCTACGTCGAGGAAGTTGGCAGGCTCAGCGCCGTAGAGTTTGATGATGTCCATGGTGGCCATCGCCAGACCCGCACCGTTCACCATGCAGCCGATTTCACCGTCGAGCGCGATGTAGTTTAGGTCGTGCTGGGAAGCGGCCAGTTCTTTCGGGTCTTCTTCGGTCTCGTCGCGCAGGCCAACGATGTCGGGGTGGCGGTAAAGCGCGTTGCCGTCGAAGCCAGCTTTACAGTCGAGGCACTTCAGATCGCCGGTGTCGGTCACGATCAGCGGGTTGATTTCCAGCATCTCCATGTCCTTGTCGATGAACAGGCGATAGAGGTTGGAAATGAGCTGCGCGCATTGTTTGATCTGCTTGCCTTCGAGGCCCAGAGCAAAAGCGACGCGGCGGCCGTGGAAACCTTGCAGGCCGGTGGCCGGATCGATGGAGAAAGACAAGATCTTTTCCGGGGTCTTTTCGGCGACCTCTTCAATGTCCATGCCGCCTTCGGTCGAGGCCACGATGGACACACGGGACGACTGACGGTCCACGAGAAGTGCGAGGTAAAGCTCGGTTTCGATGTCGGAACCGTCTTCGATGTAGATGCGGTTCACCTGCTTGCCAGCCGGGCCGGTCTGATGCGTGATCAGCGTGTGGCCGAGCATGGCGTTGGCTTCCTGAGCGGCCTCTTCGACCGACTTGGCCAGACGCACGCCGCCTTTTTCACCAGCGCCGGCTTCCTTGAAGGACCCCTTGCCGCGACCACCTGCGTGGATCTGGGCTTTCACGACCCACAGTGGGCCGTCGAGTTCGCCAGCCGCAGTCTTTGCGTCATTTGCGTTGAGCACGACACGACCGTCGGAGACCGGGGCGCCGTATTCCTTGAGAAGGGCTTTCGCCTGATACTCGTGGATGTTCATGTTAGAGATGTCCTCTCCCTGGTTCGATTGCGAGTTTCATCGCATAGCGGGGCGGGCAGGAGAACCGATTTTTGCAGCAGGAACAGCATTTGCGCGAAAGTTTGCCGGTTTGTGATCACACACTAAATTGCTGTGATCACAAATAGACTTTGTAGGACGTTGCGCCGAATCACTTTCGATCGCGGGTCACAAAATCCCGTCAAGCCTTGTCGTAAGTGCGTGCCGCTTGGGGGCGGACAAAAAAAGACCGCGCCGAAGCGCGGTCCTGAAGCTTGTTTCGCCAAGCATGTGGCTGTTGTCGCTTAGGCGAGGTTGCTGTCGATGCCTTTACAGGCTTCCACGAGACCTTTCACAGCGTCAACGGATTTGTCGAACATCACTTGCTCTTCTTTGGAGAGCTTGATGTCGACCACTTTTTCGATGCCGTTGGCGCCAATCACGGTGGGCACGCCGACATAGAAACCGTCGAGGCCCAGTTCGCCGTCGCAGTAAGCGGCACAGGGCAGGACGCGTTTCTGGTCTTTCAGGTAGGCTTCGGCCATTTCGATGGCAGAGGTCGCCGGGGCGTAGAAGGCGGAGCCGGTTTTCAGAAGGCCAACGATCTCGGCGCCACCGTCACGGGTGCGCTGGATGATCGCGTCGAGTTTTTCCTGCGTGGTCCAGCCCATTTCCACCAGGTCCGGCAGCGGGATGCCGCCAACGGTGGAGTAGCGCTGGGACGGCACCATGGTGTCGCCGTGGCCGCCCAGAACGAAGGCGGTGACGTCTTTCATGGACACGCCGAATTCGACCGAGAGGAAGTGACGGAAGCGTGCGGAGTCGAGCACACCAGCCATGCCGCAGACCTTGTTGGTCGGCAGGCCTGAGTATTGCTGCAGGGCCCAGACCATGGCGTCGAGTGGGTTGGTGATGCAGATCACGAAGGCGTTCGGAGCGTGCTCTTTGATGCCTTCGCCGACGGATTTCATGACTTTCAGGTTGATGCCCAGAAGGTCGTCGCGGGACATGCCCGGTTTGCGCGGCACACCGGCGGTAACGATGCAGACGTCTGCGCCTGCGATGTCGGCGTAGTCGGTGGTGCCTTTCAGCGTCGCGTCGAAGCCTTCGGCAGGGCCGGATTCAGCGATGTCGAGCGCTTTGCCCTGGGGGGTGCCGTCTGCGATGTCGAAAAGAACAACGTCGCCGAGTTCCTTGATGGCGGCGAGGTGGGCGAGCGTGCCGCCGATTTGACCTGCGCCGATAAGGGCAATCTTGGGTCGGGCCATGGATCTGTCTCCAATCAGTTTGGTGAGATTGGCGCATGGGTAGCCCTTCATGCGCATTCGCGCAAGGCTGCGCTGCGGCGAAACGATCAGGTTTTCGCTAGCGTTAGCGATAACCACTCTGTTATCCCGACTGAAATCCCCCGTTTTTTCAAGGCGATCTCATGGTGCTCGATCTACATTTTTTCCTCTTTGCTGTCCCCGCTGTTGTCTTTGCCGGGCTGTCTAAGGGCGGATTTGGATCGGCTGCGGCCTTTGCCGCGACGCCCTTTCTGGCGCTGATTCTCGAACCAGGTCAGGCAGTTGGTCTGATGTTGCCGCTGTTGATGGTGATGGATGTGACAGCCGTGAAGGTGTTCTGGCGCAAATGGGATCTGCGCATCGCGGGCACGCTGATCCTGGGGGCGTTACCCGGGATTGTCGTGGGCGCTCTGGTCTATGGGGTGGCGAAACCTGCGGTGTTCAAATTCCTGATAGGTGCCGTCGCATTGGGCTTTGTTCTTTGGCAAAGCGGCAAGGCCATGGGCTGGATCCGACCGCCGAAACGCGAAATCGGCCTGATCGGCGGGTTGTTCTGGGGCGGGGTGACGGGTTTCACCAGTTTCATTTCCCATGCCGGTGGCCCGCCTGCGGCCGTCTACATGCTGTCGCAGCGGATGGATAAGACGACCTATCAGGCGACCTCCGTTCTGGTGTTCTGGGCGGTCAATGCGATCAAGGTCATTCCTTATTCTATGGTGGGCATTTTCACACCGGAGTCGCTGAAAGCAGACCTGTTCCTGATCCCGGCGGCGGTTGTCGGTGTGTTGCTGGGGGCCTGGGCGCATCACAAGCTGTCCGACAAGGTGTTTTTCGCGCTGGCTTATATTTTCCTGACCCTGACCGGCGCGAAGCTGATCTGGGAAGCGCTCGTCTGAACTGTGCAGATCGCCCCGGTCATTTTCCTGTCTGAAGCGGGACCTAGTAACGTAACGGTTTCTGCGCTGCGGAATATTTGCCCTTGCGATGTGCTGCGCATTCGTGGCTTTCTGCGCAACAATATTGCGGAGGAAAAGAATCAATGTCTGAAGTCGCCACCCGTCCCTATCGGTCTGCTCTTTATATTCCAGGCTCGAAAGAGCGTGCGTTGGAAAAGGCCAAGGGTCTGCCCTGTGACGCGATCCTGTTCGATCTCGAAGATGCGGTGGCCCCCGACGAAAAGGTCAACGCGCGGGTCTTGCTGAAAGAGGCGCTGACGCAGGGCGGCTATGGCGCGCGGGCCAAAATCGTGCGGGTCAACGGCTTTGACACTCAATGGGGGCGTGACGATGTGGCGGCGTTCGTTGGGATGGACATCGACGGGATTTTGCTGCCCAAGGTGGAAAGCGCAGCTATGGTTGAGGACCTGGCTCAGGCCATCCCGAATGTGCCGCTTTGGGCGATGATGGAAACCCCGCTGGGCATGATCAACGCGGCGGAAATCGCAGCCCATCCGCGCATGGCCGGGTTTGTCATGGGCACGAATGATCTGGCGAAAGAGCTGAACACGCGCTTCCGTGCCGATCGCCTGCCGATGATGGGCGGGCTGCATCTGTGCCTGATCGCCGCGCGCGCCTATGGGCTGGTGGCGCTCGACGGTGTGTATAATGCCTTTAAGGATGAAGAGGGCCTGCGCGTGGAATGCGAACAGGGCCGCGACATGGGCTTTGATGGTAAAACCCTGATCCACCCGGCGCAGCTTGCCGTGGCCAACGCTGCCTTTGCCCCGAGTGAGGCAGAGATTGATCTGGCCCGCCGCCTGATCGCCGCCTTTGAAGAGGCAGAGGCCAGCGGTCAGGGCGTTGCGGTCGTGGATGGGAAAATCGTGGAGAATCTGCATATTGTGACTGCGCGGGCGACGCTTGCGAAACACGATGCAATTCTGACCATGGAGTAATCTCATGTCCCTACTGATCCTCGGCCTGCTTTTGTGGAGCGGCGCCCATCTTTTCAAACGGTTGGCGCCGGGGCCGCGGGCCAGTCTAGGCGCCAAGGGTAAAGGGCTTGTGGCGCTGGGCATTGTGGCCGGGCTTGTGCTGATGGTGGTCGGCTATCGCAGCAGCGAAACCCACGATCTTTATGCGCTGCCCGCCTTTCTGCGGCATGTGAACAATCTGTTGATGCTGATCGTGGTGGCGCTCTTTGGGCTTGGGCAGTCGAAAAGCCGTCTTCGTGGCAAGCTGCGCCATCCGATGCTGATGGGGGTGATCCTTTGGGGGGTGGCGCATCTGCTGGTCAATTCGGATGCGGCAAGCTGGGTGCTGTTCGGCGGCATGATCGTCTGGGCGCATCTGGAAATGCGTCTGATCAACCGCCATGAACCGCGTCCGGCGCCATTCACCGGGGGCAGTCTGGCGGGGGACATTCGTCTGGGGCTGATTTCCCTCGTGGTCTACGCGGTGATCGCGGGGATTCACATATGGCTGGGCTACAACCCCTTCCCGATGTGAGGAGAAGACAATGAAAGTGTATCGGCTGCTGACCGAAGAGGACACATCGGCCTTTTGTCACAAGGTGACAGAGGCATTGAACAAAGGCTGGGAGCTTTACGGCGACCCGGCCTATGCCTTCGACGCGAGCACGGGAAAAATGCGCTGCGCGCAGGCCGTCGTGAAAGAGGCGGAGGGGGCCTATGCACCCGACGTGAAGCTGGGAGGATTATAGTGTGAAAACCAATTCGGGACGTTTCTTTGAAGATTATGCGATTGGTCAGGAAATTGAGCACGCCGTGCCGCGCACGGTCTCGGGCGGGGAGCGTGCGCTGTATCATGCGCTCTACCCGGCGCGGCATGCTCTGTATTCCTCGGATGAATTTGCGGCGGATTGCGGCCTGGAGGCTGCGCCGCTCGACGATCTGATCGCCTTTCATGTGGTGTTCGGGAAGACCGTTCCGGATGTGTCACTGAATGCCGTGGCCAACCTCGGCTACGCCGAAGGGCGCTGGCTGCGTCCGGTTTATCCCGGGGATACGCTGCGGTCGGTGTCCGAGGTGATCGGGCTGAAGCAGAATTCAAACGGTAAATCCGGTGTGGTCTGGGTGCGGACCCGCGGGGTGAACCAATATGACGAAGAGGTGCTGGAATACGTTCGCTGGGTCATGGTGCGCAAACGCGACCCGCAGGCCCCGGCGCCGGAAACCGTGATCCCGGAGCTGTCCAAGGCTGTCGCGGCACAGGATCTTATCGTGCCCGAGGGGCTCGATTTCCTGCAGTACAATTTTACTATGGCCGGTGAGGCGCATCGCTTTGGCGACTATGAAGTCGGCGAGAAGATCGACCATGTCGACGGCGTGACCATCGAGGAAGCGGAACATATGATGGCAACGCGCCTGTGGCAGAATACGGCCAAGGTGCATTTTGACGCCACCAACCGTGAAGATGGTAAGCGGCTGATCTATGGCGGGCATGTGATCTCTCTGGCGCGGGCGCTGTCGTTCAACGGTTTGGCCAATGCGCAGATGATCGTGGGGCTCAACGGCGGCGCGCACGCAAACCCGTGTTTCACCGGCGATACCGTGCGCGCTTATAGCGAAGTACTTGATAAAGCAGAGACAAACGCGCCGGGCGTCGGTGCGCTGCGGCTGAGGCTGGTGGCCTATAAACATGGCGCACCTGCATTTGCCTATAAGACCGACGAGGGCAAATATCATCCGGACGTGCTGTTGGATCTCGATTATTGGGCGCTGGTGCCACTCTAGGATCTGAAGACCTTCTGCGACAGGCGGGCGGGGAATCATCGGGTCTTCCCGTTTGTCTCCCCGCGATACACCGGGGGCTGCGCGAGCTGGGGAGGCGCAGCGAGATTTGTGATCGCAAACATTCAGCCAATGTAAAATGTGCCGACAAAGGGTGAAATTCTTAATTTCGATTAAGATTCGAGTCTCCAAATAATCCAACAAAAACCCTAAGAAAACAAGTTTTTGCCAATTTGTGATCACGCGAGTAATCTTGTGATCACGATTGCGCGCGGATGGGGGTGAAATCATTGAAAACACCCAATGTTAGCGCTCACAGGTGGTGACTTCGTCACAGAAAGGTTTATTACGGGGACAACCCACAACCGCATCACTCGTGAAAGGACGTCACCATGGCTGATGTGAACCGCGGCAACAGGCCGCTGTCCCCATTTATGTTCGTCAAATACTATCGGCTCCAGATGACCGCCCTTTCGTCGGTCATGGTGCGGATCACAGGGAATGCGCTCATTGCGGCATCTTTCCTGTGCGTCTGGTGGCTGCTCGCCGCCGCCACCGGGCCGGAGTATTTTGATTTTGTCGATTGGCTGATCCGTTCGTGGATCGGTGATCTGGTCATGTTCTTCTCGGTCTGGGCGCTCTGGTACCACCTCGGTGGTGGCCTGCGGCACCTGATCTGGGACGCCGGCTATTGCCTGGACGTGGACGTGTCCGAGAAAATGGCCTGGGCCATGTTCATCGGCGCCACGGTTCTGACCATCTTCACCGCAATCGTGGTCTAAGGAGGACAAGGCAATGGCATTTCTCACCGACCGTAAACGCGCAGTTGGCCTTGGCGCCGCGAAACATGGCGCTGATCACCACTGGTTCATGATCACTTCGTCGATCGCGCTGCTGGTCCTGATCCCCTGCTTTATCTTCACCTTCGGCTGCGCATTGGGGGGCACCTACGAAGAGGTTGTCGCCTATTACAGCCGTCCGTTCCCGGCCATCGTGGCAGGGCTGACGATTGTCGTTTCCATGCTGCACATGATGCGCGGCTGGCAAATGATGGTCGAAGACTACACCGGTGGTTTCGTGCGTCAGTTCCTGATCCTGGCGATGAACTTCTTCTGCTACATCCTGATTGCGGCGGGGCTGTTCTCTCTCGTGAAACTCGCGCTGTAAGGACCAAAGACAATGACAGCAGCTTACGAATATGAAACTCACGAATACGACGTCGTCGTTGTCGGTGCCGGCGGTTCCGGTCTGCGTGCGACCCTCGGCATGGCCGAGCAGGGCCTGCGCACAGCCTGTGTGACCAAAGTGTTCCCGACCCGGTCGCACACCGTGGCGGCGCAGGGCGGCATCGCGGCCTCCCTGTCCAACATGGGGCCGGACAACTGGCAATGGCACATGTACGATACCGTGAAGGGCTCCGACTGGCTCGGCGACACCGACGCGATGGAATACCTAGCCCGTCAGGCGCCCAAGGCCGTGTATGAGCTGGAACACTACGGTGTGCCTTTCTCGCGGACCGAAGAAGGCAAGATCTACCAGCGCCCCTTCGGTGGCCACACCACCGAGTTTGGCGAAGGCCCGCCCGTGCAGCGGACCTGTGCCGCGGCGGACCGGACCGGTCACGCCATCCTGCACACGCTTTACGGTCAGTCCGTGAAGAACAATGCAGAATTCTACGTTGAATATTTCGCCATCGACCTGATCATGTCCGAAGACGGCCAGTGTCAGGGCGTTGTCTGCTGGAAACTCGACGACGGGACGTTCCACGTCTTCAACGCCAAGATGGTTGTTCTGGCCACCGGCGGTTACGGGCGTGCATTCTTCTCGGCGACCTCTGCCCACACCTGTACCGGTGATGGTGGCGGCATGGTGGCCCGTGCAGGTCTGGCGCTTCAGGATATGGAGTTCGTTCAGTTCCACCCGACCGGCATCTACGGCTCCGGCTGTCTGATTACCGAGGGGGCGCGCGGCGAAGGCGGTTATCTGACCAACTCCGAAGGCGAGCGTTTCATGGAACGCTATGCGCCGACCTATAAAGACCTTGCCCCGCGCGACTACGTGTCCCGCTCCATGACCATGGAGATCCGCGAAGGTCGCGGTGTCGGTGAGCATAAAGACCACATCTTCCTCAACCTCAGCCACCTTCCGGCAGAGGCTCTGGCCGAACGTCTTCCGGGGATTTCCGAATCCGCCAAGATTTTCGCGGGCGTGGATGTGACCAAGGAGCCGATCCCGGTTCTGCCGACCGTGCACTACAACATGGGCGGTATCCCGACCAACTATCACGGTGAGGTTCTGAACCCGCAGGCGGACAACCCGACCGCCGTGGTGCCGGGCCTGATGGCCGTGGGCGAAGCGGGCTGTGCCTCGGTGCACGGTGCGAACCGTCTTGGCTCCAACTCGCTGATTGACCTTGTGGTCTTTGGCCGTGCCGCCGCGATCCGCGCCGGTGAGGTCGTCGAGAAGGGAACGCCGAACCCGGAACTGAACCAGGCGTCCGTCGACAAGGCCTTTGCCCGCTTTGACAGCCTGCGTTACGCGAAAGGCAATGTGCCGACCGCAGAACTGCGTCTGGAAATGCAGCGCACGATGCAGGCCGACGCCGCCGTGTTCCGCACCGACAAGACCCTGAAAGAGGGCGTCGAGAAAATGACCGCCGTGGCGGCCAAGCTTGATGATCTGCACGTAACGGACCGTTCGCTGGTCTGGAACTCGGATCTGATGGAAACGCTCGAATTGACCAACCTCATGCCGAACGCTCTGGCGACGATCCACGGTGCAGAAGCCCGTAAGGAAAGCCGCGGTGCGCACGCTCATGAGGACTACCCCGAGCGTGATGACGTCAACTGGCGGATCCACACCATCTCCCGCGTGGAGGGCAACAATGTCGAGCTCAGCTATCGCCCGATCATTGAAGACCCGCTCACCAAGGAAGAAGACGGTGGCATCAGCCTTGCCAAGATCGCGCCGAAAGCGCGGACGTTCTAAGGAGATCAGAAATGGTACAACTTACCCTGCCGAAGAACTCCAAGATCGTCTCGGGCAAGACATGGCCGAAGCCGGAAGGCGCGACCAATGTCCGCAAGTTCCAGATCTATCGCTGGAGCCCCGATGACGAAAAGAACCCCTCGGTCGACACGTATTTCCTGGATATGGACAAATGCGGGCCGATGGTTCTGGATGCGCTGATCAAGATCAAGAACGAGATCGATCCGACGCTGACCTTCCGCCGGTCCTGCCGCGAAGGGATCTGCGGGTCCTGCGCCATGAACATCGATGGTCACAACACGTTGGCCTGCATCTACGGTCTCGACGAGATCAAAGGCGATGTCCGCATCTTCCCGCTCCCGCACATGGATGTGGTCAAGGACCTTATTCCGGACCTGACCCATTTCTACGCGCAGCACGCGTCGATCATGCCGTGGCTGGAAACCAAGACCAACCGTCCCGCCAAGGAATGGCGTCAGTCGATCGAGGATCGCAAGAAGCTCGATGGCCTGTATGAATGCGTCATGTGTGCCTCTTGCTCGACGTCCTGCCCGTCCTACTGGTGGAACAGCGACAAGTATCTTGGCCCGGCCGCGCTGCTGCACGCCTATCGCTGGCTGATCGACTCGCGCGATGAGGCCACCGGTGAGCGTCTGGATATGCTTGAAGACCCGTTCAAGCTGTATCGCTGCCACACCATCATGAACTGTGCGAAAACCTGTCCGAAGGGGCTGAACCCGGCGGCTGCCATCGCGCATATCAAGAAGATGATGCTCGAACGCGCGCACTGAATCGCCGTTTGATCCTGCCTGAAGACGCCCTCGCCGGGAAAACCGGCGGGGGCGTTTGCTTTTTCTGCTTGTCCAGATTGCGCCACCACGACATCTTGGGGCCTGATTTGTGAGGGAGAATTGGTATGCGTAAATCCATTGGAGCAAGGTTTCTGATCGTTGGCGTGCTGACATTGTTGATGTTCGTGCCGTTGTTTTTCGTGTCCGATATCGTGCAGAGCCGGAAACACTATTCCGAACGGACGTTGCGCGACGTGGGGCGCGAATGGGGTGGGGAACAGGTGCTTGCAGGCCCTTTCCTGCAGATCCCGGTTCAGGAAACCGTCGATGTGACCCGGCAGGAGCCGTTGTTGGATCCGGCGACCGGAGAGGCGCTTCTGGATCAGGACGGCCAGCCGCGTCAGCGCGCAGTCACGCGATCCGTGACCGTGATGCGCGATCCGATCTACATCTACCCGAACCGCTTCGATGCGCGGCTGACCAGCCAGACGCAGGTGCGGCACCGCGGGATTTTCAATGTCCCGGTCTATCAGGCGGATGTGGATATGCGGTTCGATTTTCCGACGGAACTGGCCGAAACGCTGCGTGTTAACGAAGAGGTGATCCTCTGGGACGACGCGCAGGTGCTTTTGTCCCTGTCGTCGAATGCAGCGCTGCGGGGCGCGGCGGAGCTGCAGGTCGATGGGGCCGCCCTTGCGCTCGAACCTCTGGTCGAGACCGACGGGGATGCCGGCATTATGGCGCAGACAGGCGATCCCCGTAAGCGGCAGGACTATCATCTGAGTCTGGGTCTGAACGGCGCGCAATCGCTGATGGTCGCGCCGGTCGGTCGCATGAGCCAGATCGACTTCTCGTCGGACTGGCCGCATCCGAGCTTCACGGGCATGTTCCTGCCGGATGGGTCAGAGATCAGCGATGACGGCTTTACCGCGACCTGGGGCATTCCGCATCTTGCGCGCACCTTGCCGCAGACCACGCGGGATGATTACAGCTTTGCGCTGCGCAACCAGATGGCCTTTGGCGTCAACCTGATCGAGACGAATGATTTCTATCAGAAGTCCTATCGCGCGGCGAATTATTCCATTTTGTTCATTGCGCTCACCTTCCTGACCGTGCTGCTGGTGGAACGCGGTGCCGACCGCCCGGCACACCCGGTGCAATACATCCTGATCGGTCTGGCGCAGTCGATTTTCGTGCTGCTGATGGTGGCCTATTCGGAGCAGATCGGATTTGGTCCGGCCTATGCGCTGTCGGCCGGGGCGACAATTGCCTTGCTCACCTTCTTTGGCGGTGTGGGGCTCAAGCTTGGACGCCGGACGCTGGTTCTTGGGATGATGTTGGTGGTGCTTTACGCGGTGCTGTATCTGATCCTGAGATCGGCGGATTATGCCTTGCTTGCCGGGGCGAGCCTCGCATTTATCGCGCTGGCGGCCACGATGTATTTCACTCGCAACGAGGATTGGTATGGCCCGGAGGACGCGAACTTCTGGGGGCGTCGTAAGAAGGCGCCGGCAGATGCAGACACCCCCAAAGGTGCAGCTCCGCGCGAAAAGGCCACCGGGTAACCCACATGTGACGGCGCCGCCATTTCCGATGGCGGCGCTTTGCGCTAAACCGCCGCTATGCTTTTCCTCATCCCCCTTCTGATCCTTGCGCTTTACATCGGTATGTATGTCATGAGGACCGAAAAGACTGGCAATTGCCGTTGGCGCCAGACGGGAAAAGACGAAACCGGGATCGACTGGTTCTGCCCGGTCTGCGGCATGCAGGCCCGGACGGAAAAAGGGGAACCCAAGCACTGCGGCGCCAAGCAGTCATGATGCTGTGCTGCAGGTTCCACTGACGTAACGACAAACTGGACAGCGCTTTTGTGTCCTCCCTAGGCTTTTGCAAAGGGAGGACATTTCAATGACACAGACCGATGTGATCGTCGTCGGCGGCGGTCTCGCCGGGCTGGTGGTGGCCTATGAGGCAACGCAGCGCGGCAAGACAGTGCGGCTTTTGGACATGGAAGGCCCGCAGAGTCTGGGTGGGCAAGCGTTTTGGTCTCTGGGCGGTCTGTTCATGGTCGATACCCCGGAACAGCGACGTATGGGCATTCGCGACAGCCACGATCTGGCCCTGCGCGACTGGATGGGGAGCGCGCAGTTCGACCGTCCGGAAGATGCGCTGCCGCGTCAATGCGCCGAAGGCTATGTCGATTTCGCGGCGGGTGAGATGCGCAGCTATCTGGCAAACATCGACATGCGCTGGTTCCCGGTGGTGGGCTGGGCCGAACGCGGCGGGGCTCTGGCCGATGGGCATGGCAACTCCGTGCCGCGATTCCACATCACCTGGGGCGCTGGTGAGGGCATTGTCGCCCCCTTCGTGCGTCTCGCGCATGAAGCTGTCGCCAGCGGGCTTTTGACGCTGGACTATCGTCATCGCGTTACAGGCTTTGAGCTGGAAGATGGGCGTGCGGTTGGCGTGTCGGGCGAGATCCTGAAAGAGGACCGCGCACCGCGCGGCGCGGCCACCAATCGCGAGGTGATTGGCGATTTCTGCTATCGGGCCGACAGCATCGTCGTGACGACAGGTGGCATTGGCGGTGATCATGACAAGGTGCGGGCCTGCTGGCCGGCAGAACGTCTGGGGCCTGCACCCAAACGCATGGTGGCAGGAGTTCCCGACTATGTGGACGGCGAAGCGCAGCGCATTGCCAAACTGGCCGGGGCGCATGCGATCAACGAAGACCGCATGTGGCACTATACGGAAGGGCTGCAGAACTGGGACCCGATCTGGCCCAATCACGGTATCCGCATTCTGCCGGGGCCCAGCTCCATCTGGCTGGATGGCAATGGCGACCGGATGGAGGCTCCCTTTTTGCCGGGCTTCGACACGCTGGGTACGCTCAAACGCATCCTTTCCGCCGGGCATGAACACAGTTGGTTCATCCTGACACAGAAAATCATCGAGAAGGAATTCGCGCTGTCTGGCAGCGAGCAGAACCCCGATCTGGTGTCTGGAAAATGGGCCGAGGTCTTGCGGGAACGCGTTTCAAAAGGGGCGACGCGGGCGGTGGAAGCCTTCAAATCCCATGGCGCCGATTTCGTTGTGGCAGATCGCTTTGACGACCTGATTGCGGGGATGAATGGTCTGACACCCGAGGCTCCGCTCGCCCCGGCACATGTGCGCGCCCAGATCGAGGCCCGGGACGGGCAGATCGACAATGCCTTTGCCAAAGACGCGCAGATCATCGCGATCCGGCAGGCGCGGGCCTATCGGGGCGACAAATTTATTCGCACAGCGAAACCGCATAAGATCCTCGATCCTGCGCAGGGACCTTTGATTGCCGTGCGGCTCAACATCCTGACGCGGAAATCTCTGGGCGGGCTGGCCACGGATCTGGCAGGACGGGTGCTGCGCGCGGATGGGACGGTCTTCGAGGGGCTTTATGCCGCGGGCGAAGTCGCGGGGTTCGGGGCCGGGGGCTATCACGGGTACAATGCGCTTGAGGGCACGTTTCTGGGCGGCTGCATCTATTCAGGCCGCGCGGTCGGGCGCTCGGTCTAAGAATGGTCAGGTCATTTTGCAGAGGTTTGATGGTGCTGCGTTGCAGCAATCGCATGGCGACTATGCGGGAAAAGGGGGCTGTCATGGCTGACGTTGCGGCATAGGTCTAGGATCAAGGGAGGGCCCCAACGGACCCCGACGGAGAGATGACATGACCCTGCACGATGTTGCACTGAAAGACGCTGCCACCAAAGACACCACGATGAAAGTGTCCGAATGGCTGGAATATTACGCACCGGCTGCTGCGATCCTGCATTCGGGTGAAACGGTCGCCCCGCGCAAGCTGGACGTGCTCGACCAGATGTATGCCTATTACGAGGACTGATCCTCAAACCTTTTCGGAATATCAGGCCGAAATGAACAGCCCCGCCGATAAAGCGGGGCTTTTCTGTTTGGGCTGGTCAGCGTGAGCAATCAGCAATCAGCAATAGCGCTCGACGCCGATCATCTGGGTGTCGGAATAGCGATCCCCATGGGCCCAGCCGACCGGCAAAATCTGTTCGATGTCCCACAGATCGTCTTCGGACAAGCCGATCGTGGCGGCATCGGCCCAATCTGCCAGATGCTCCTGCGTCCGGGTCCCGGGAATCGGGATCAGATGGTCACCCTGATGCAGCACCCAGGCCAGCGCAAGAGCCGAAACCTTATGGCCCTTTTCCTCGGCGTAGCTGCGGAAGGTTTCCACCTGCATCATATTTGCGGCCCAGTTGGGCGCCATGAAGCGCGGATTTACCTTGCGGAAATCGCGGTCATCAAAGCTTTCCGGGTCCAATCGAACCTCGCCCAATGCGCCCCGGGCCAGGGGCGAAAACGGGATGAAGGCAATGCCCAGCTCTTCGCAGGTCTGAATGACGCCCAGTTCCGGCTGGCGGGTCCAGAGCGAATACTCGTTCTGCACGGCGGCCAGCGGCACCACTGCATGTGCGCGGCGGATGGTGGAGGGCGAAACCTCGGACAGGCCCCATGCGCCGATCAGCCCCTCGTCGATGAGCTCGCCCATGGTTTCCGCAACCGTTTCCACAGGGAGCTCCTGCTGACGGCGGTGGATGTAATAGAGTTCGACCTTGTCGCGGTTCAGCTTTTCCAGAGAGCTTTCCAGTTCGGAGCGGATGTGATCCGCCTCATTGCTGAACCGGCGGGGCGGTCCGGGAATGATGCCCACCTTGGTGGCGAGCGTTACTTTGGCTCCGGTTTCCTTGAGATAGCGCCCCACAATGCGTTCCGAACGGCCCATCCCGTAGATGTTTGCCGTGTCCCAGAAGTCGATCCCGGCGGCCTCGACCGCGGCAAGCGTTTCAAGGCTGGTGTCATCGTCCGCCGCACCGAAGAAACCGGCGAAGCTCATGCAGCCAAAGCCAATGGCACTGACCTCTGGCCCGGTCAGGCCGAGCTTGCGTTTGGGCATGGGCATGCGCGCCCTCCTTTGTTTTTTGGAAATGGGAAAGGGTCGCCGGTTCCGGCGACCCCTCTAGAGTAGTTTGCCAAGGCGGAATGTCCAGCGCCTCAGGCGAAGGCAGCCTCAAGGGCGATTTCCACCATATCGCCGAAGCTCTTCTCGCGTTGATCCGACGGCAGGGCTTCATGCGTCAGCAGATGATCGGATACGGTCATCACGCCAAGGGCGCGTGCGCCGTGGCGGGCGGCGACGGTGTAGAGCTCGGCCGCCTCCATTTCGACACCAAGAATTCCGTGGCGGATCATGACCTCATCCAGATCGGGGCGCTCTGAGTAGAAGACATCGGAAGAATAGATATTGCCGACATGCACGCCGGTGTCTTTCTGTCGGGCGGCCGCAACGGCGGCCTCCAGCAGGCCATAATCGGCGCAGGGGGCGTAGTTGATTTCCCTGAAGAACCCGGCGGAGGGCGTGGTGCCCATGGTCGTGGCTGTCATCGCGATCACCACGTCGCGCACTTTGACGTGATGCTGCATCGCGCCGCAGGACCCGATCCGAATCAGCGTTTTCGCGCCGTATTCGGTGATCAGCTCGTTGGCATAGATCGACAGCGAGGGCATGCCCATGCCAGAGCCATGAATCGTCACGCGGTTGCCCTTGTACATACCGGTAAAGCCCAGCATGCCGCGCACCTCGTTCACCAGCTTGATGTCCTCAAGATACGTCTCGGCGGCCCATTTGGCGCGATAGGGATCGCCCGGCATCAGAACGGTTTCGGCAATCTCGCCGGGCTTTGCGGCAATATGGGGGGTCGGCATCGGAGCACCTCTTTGTTGTGAGTTGCTCCGACTATAGCGCGGTCTGCGTCAGGGAAAAGCCTACTCCGCGGCCTTTGATGCCGGATCGACCAGCGCGACGATGTCGAACATAATGCGGTTCAGTTCAAAGTCCTTGGGGGTATAGACCCGGGCCACGCCGATGGCGCGCAGATGTTCGGCGTCCTCTTCGGGAATGATGCCGCCTGCGACCACGGGAATATGGCTCAGCCCCGCCTCTTTCATTTGCCGCATCAACTCCTCGATCAGCGGGATATGAGATCCGGACAGGATCGACAGGCCCACCACATGGGCGTCATCGGCTTTCGCGGCAGCCACGATTTCCGCCGGTGTCAGGCGGATGCCTTCATAGGCGATGTCCATGCCGCAATCGCGGGCGCGCGCGGCAATTTGTTCGGCACCGTTGGAATGGCCGTCGAGCCCCGGTTTGCCGACGAGGAACTTGAGTTTGCGCCCCAAAGCGGTGGACACGCGGGCGACCTCTTCGCGGATTTCATCCAGCCCTTCGGTCCGGTTCGACGGGTTCGCAGACACGCCGGTCGGACCGCGATACTGCCCAAAGGCGGCGCGGATCACGTCACCCCATTCGCCGGTGGTGGCCCCGGCCTTGGCGGCTTCGATAGAGGCGGGCATGATGTTGGCGCCACTGAGGGCCGCGTCCCGGATACGGGCAAGGGCGGTTTCGACCGCAGCCTGATTGCGGCTGTCGCGCCAGGCCTGAAGCCGGGCGATCTGGTCAGCTTCCGCTTTGGGGTCGGCTTTCATGATGGCCCCATCTCCGGTGGTGAGCGGCGAGGGTTCCCCTTCGGTCCAGCGGTTCACACCCACCACAACGGTGTTGCCGGTTTCGATCCGGGCGATGCGGTCGGCATTGGCTTCCACCAGCCGGGATTTCATATAGTCGATGGCCTCAATGGCGCCGCCCATGCTGTCGAGGGTTTCCAACTCGGCGCGGGCCCCGTCTTTGAGCGCCGCGACCTTGCGATCGACCGCCGGATTGTTGTCGAACAGGTCGTCATATTCCAGCAGGTCGGTCTCATAGGCAAGGATCTGTTGCATGCGCAGCGACCACTGCTGATCGAAAGGCCGCGGCAGGCCGAGCGCCTCATTCCACGCCGGAAGCTGCACCGCACGGGCGCGGGCATTCTTGCTGAGCGTGACTGCGAGCATTTCGATCAGAATGCGGTAGACGTTGTTTTCCGGCTGTTGTTCGGTCAGCCCCAGAGAGTTCACCTGCACACCATACCGGAAGCGGCGGAATTTCGGGTCCTCGACACCGTAGCGTTCGCGGGTGATTTCGTCCCAAAGTTCGACGAAAGCGCGCATCTTGCACATCTCGGTCACGAAGCGGATGCCCGCGTTCACGAAAAAGGAAATGCGCCCGACCATGGTCGGGAAGGCTTCGGCAGGCACTTTCTCTTTGAGATCGTCGAGCACCGCGATGGCCGTGGCGAGTGCAAAGGCCAGTTCCTGTTCTGGCGTCGCTCCGGCTTCCTGCAGGTGATAGGAACAGACGTTCATCGGGTTCCATTTCGGCAGGTTCTCACGGGTGTAGGCGGCCACATCGGTGATCATGCGCAGGCTGGGGCGGGGCGGACAGACATAGGTGCCGCGCGACAGGTATTCCTTGATGATGTCGTTTTGCACCGTGCCCTGCAGTTTGGAAATTTCCGCGCCCTGTTCCTCCGCCACCGCAATGTAGAGCGCCAACAGCCAAGGCGCCGTGGCGTTGATCGTCATCGATGTGTTCATCTGTTCCAGCGGGATCTGGTCAAAGAGTGCCCGCATATCCCCCAGATGCGCGACAGGCACGCCGACCTTGCCAACCTCGCCGCGTGACAATTCGTGGTCGCTGTCGTAGCCGGTCTGTGTGGGCAGATCGAATGCCACGGACAAGCCGGTCTGCCCCTTGGACAGATTGGTGCGATACAGCGCGTTCGAGGCCTTGGCTGTGGAGTGACCGGCGTAGGTCCGGAACAGCCATGGGCGATCGCGTGTGATCTCGGCAGTGTCTTGTCTCATGTCTTTCCTCCCGGCGTTGCTGTGCAACAATATTTCGCAAATAGATTTATGAAGGACAGAAAGTGCCATTGTCAATTCGCCGCGCCGCAGCGGCCTTGGAAATTTCCCGAAAGTTTAAAGTGACGTAAGGATGTTTCGCAGTGCCTGCGGGCAAAAATACAGGAAAACATAGGATTTTCGCTCTTCCTTAGAATTTGTTGCGACATATTATTGCGCAAATATTATAAAATTAATTGATATATTGCTTTGCTGTGCTTATCACCAAGGGGAGAGGCCGATTCTGCGCTGCGGCGCGACCGGCAGAGCCAAAACAGGCTTCTGGGACGACCTGACCCGGAGGAAACGGAGGAAAACAGATGGCGCTGGATACGAACACACCGGCTTACACCGCTGAGGAAAAAGAACTCTACGAAATCGGGGAAATTCCCCCGATGGGCTATGTGCCGGAGAAAATGTACGCTTGGGCGATCCGTCGTGAACGTCATGGCGAACCCAACAAGAGCTTTCAGGTTGAGGTGGTGGAGACACCGAAGCTCGACAGCCATGAGGTGCTGGTGCTCGTGATGGCTGCAGGTGTGAACTATAACGGTATCTGGGCCGGTCTGGGCGTGCCGATCTCGCCTTTTGATGGCCACGGCGCACCCTATCACATTGCTGGCTCGGATGCCTCGGGCATCGTCTGGGCAGTGGGGGATAAGGTTAAGAGCTGGAAGGTGGGCGACGAAGTCGTCATTCACTGTAATCAGGATGACGGCGACGACGAAGAATGCAACGGCGGCGACCCGATGTATTCCCCGTCTCAGCGCATCTGGGGTTATGAAACGCCGGATGGGTCTTTTGCCCAGTTTACCCGCGTTCAGGCGCAGCAGCTTTTGCCGCGTCCGAAGCATCTGACCTGGGAAGAAAGCGCCTGCTACACGCTGACGCTGGCCACCGCCTACCGGATGCTTTTCGGGCATCATCCGCATGAACTCAAGCCAGGTCAGAACGTTCTGGTCTGGGGCGCTTCCGGGGGGCTCGGGTCTTTCGCAATTCAACTTGCAGTTGCTGCTGGGGCGAATGCGATCGGCGTGATTTCGGAGGAAGACAAGCGCGATTTCGTTATGGGGCTGGGTGCGAAAGGCGTGATCAATCGTAAGGAGTTCAATTGTTGGGGGCAGTTGCCGACCGTTAACACGCCCGAGTATGCCGAGTGGTTCAAGGAAGCGCGGCGCTTTGGCAAAGCGATCTGGGAATTCACCGGCAAAGGCAACAATGTCGACATCGTGTTCGAACATCCGGGCGAGGCCACCTTCCCAGTGTCTTCCTTTGTTTGCAAAAAAGGCGGGATGGTCGTGATCTGTGCGGGGACCACCGGGTTCAACTGTACCTTTGATGTGCGCTACATCTGGATGCACCAGAAGCGTTTGCAGGGGTCGCATTTTGCGCATCTCAAGCAGGCTGCCGCCGCGAACAAGCTGATGTGCGAGCGCCGGATCGATCCTTGCATGTCTGAAGTGTTCCCCTGGGCCGAGATCCCGGATGCGCATGTGAAAATGCGCAACAACCAGCACAAGCCGGGGAATATGGCGGTTCTGGTGCAGGCACCGAAGCCGGGGCTCCGTACGCTCGAAGACGTGCTGGACTCTGACTAACAGGATTAGCGCCCGAGAAATTGCCATCCCGCCCGCTTCTTGGGCGGGATTTTTTTTATGCGCCTGCTTTGATGTGATATAACGTATAAAAGATGCGGAATGTGGTGTCTGAGATCTACATTTCGTGCCCCGAAGCGAGGTTTAAACCTTTGTTAATTCAATTTAATATTTTTGATCATTGCAAAAACAAAGGGTTATATTTTGATATCTCACTATTTTTGGGGAGTGCAAAAAGGCGAATTTCAAATTGCAATTCGCAACTATAGTTTGGAGTTACAACGATTGCGGCTTCTCAAAAGAGGGTTTACATGCGGGATGAATGGATACTTGATGTCTTGGCAGACCTTCGGGCTTTCGCAGAAATGAGCGGCCTGAACGAGAGTGCGGAACAATTGCATGACACCAGCCTGGTGATTGCAGCCGAACTCGCGAAAAAGTCTGCTGAAGTGCAGACCGACCAAGCGGGGACACATGGCCGCAAACATGCAGAGCTTTCTGGAGGATATCCAGCGAGTTGAAAGTCTGAGTGACTTTCAGAGCGCAACAGAACGGTTGCGCGATCTGCTTGGTGTAACGCATGTGGTCTATCACTGGGTAAACAGTGTCGGCGAACGGTTCGGCGCAGGAACTTATTCTTCGGAATGGGTCGACCGCTATCTGGAAAAAGATTACTTGCGTATGGATCCGGTTATTTTTGGCTGTTTTCAACGCTTTACCCCGGTGGTTTGGAAGCAGCTCGACTGGTCTTCAAAGGCCGCCAAAGCCTTTTTCATGGACGCTTTGGCACATGGGATCGGCAATCAGGGCTATACAATTCCGATCCGGGGACCGAACGGCCAGTTCGCGCTGTTCACGCTCAATCATACCGCGACAGATGAAGAGTGGGATGCGCTGATCAAACGGCACCAACACGATCTTGTGGTGATCGCCCATGAGTTCAACAAACGTGCATTGCATTTTGAGCATGCGGATGAAGGCCCTGCCTCTCCGACGCTGTCGCCACGCGAACTGACGGCGATGAGCCATCTGGCCAAAGGGTTGAGCCGGGCTCAGGCAGCCTCTGAAATGGGCATCTCGGAACATACGCTGCGGGTTTATATCGAGGCCGCGCGCCACAAGCTGGGGGCGATGAACACAACGCATGCCGTGGCGCGGGCTCTGGCGTCAGGGCTGATCATCGTCTGACAGATCAAGCCGGTTTCCGGGATGCCGCGAATTTGTCCGGTCCGCTGCGTTTGGCGACGGATTGGCTCAGGGGCAGGCACGTAACGCATAGGTTGTGTGAGAGACTCAGCTTATATCTATCACTCCACATTCAGAAGATAGGAGTGACTTCCAATGCTGCATTACATCTATGGCAACGATCTGCACCTGTTTCCGCGTCTGCGTGACACCATGTTCCGCGACCGTGCCGATCAGTTCAAGAACCGGCTGGGCTGGGATGTTCATGTCAATGAAAAGGGCGAAGAGCGGGATGAATATGACGACATCAATCCGCTTTATGTCATCTGGGAGAAAGAGGACGGCACCCATGGCGGCTCCATGCGGTTTCTGCCGACCGTAGGCGACACGATGGTCAACGACCATTTTTCCTTCTTGACCGATGGCGTTCGGATCGAAAGCCCTTTTATCTGGGAATGCACCCGTTTCTGCCTGACGCCTGGTGCGGACCGGCGCGTGACGGCAGCCCTGACGTTGGGCGCTGGCGAAATCATGGACGAATTCAATCTCAAGCATTTCGTCGGGGTTTTCGATCCGCGGATGGAACGGATCTATTCCCTGATGGGTTTGGTGCCCGAAGTGCTGGGACGCGTCGGCGAAGGCCGCGAGGCAATCGGCGTTGGGCTTTGGGAAATGCACGAAGAGGTCTTCGCACCGACATTGGAACGGGCCGGGATCGACCGGGCAACGTCGAAAGCATGGTTCCACGCCGCCTTCGATCACAGCAACGCCCAAAAGCTGCGCGACATCGCCTGAACGTCAACTGCGCTTGTGACTGGCGCCCGTGACGGCGGCCCTGTAGGGTCGCCGCCATGACGGCTGTGACAGTGACATTTTCCCATGACCAGGCAGAGGCCTTTGACGCCATCAGCGAGATGCTGAAGGCGGTTGGCGTCGATCTGGACGAGGGGCAGCACACCCCGCTGGGGGCCGGTAAAACACAGGTGCGCGCGGTGATCGGCAAGGCCGGATCTGGCAAGACATTGTTGCTTGCACAGCTCTACAAGGCATTGGAAGAGGCAGGCGTCGATATTGTGTCCGGAGACTGGGAAGGGCGCAAAAAGAAAGACCGCCGAACACTGGCCATTCTGGCCCCGACCAACAAGGCTGCGTCGGTTTTGCGCAACCGAGGTGTGCCCGCGACGACGATCCACCGCATTCTCTACACGCCGGTCTATGATCCGGAATACGAAAAGATTGCGGAATGGCTGGCTGGCAATGGTGAGCGGCCCGAAGTGGAAGGGCTGACGGATGAGGCGCTCGACCGCGCTTATGCCTTTTATCAGAACAACAAATCCATTCCCGGCGCCCTTGCTGCGGCGGGACTGCGTGGCTCTGATTTCATTACGGGCTGGAAGCGCCGTGACGATCCGCTCGACATCGGGTTTGTCGACGAAAGTTCGATGCTCGACAAGCGACAGTTCGAGGATCTGCAGGAGATCTTTCCCACGCTGGTTCTGTTCGGCGATCCGGCTCAGCTCGCGCCGGTCAATCAGGCCGGGGAAATGGTCTTTGACGGCCTGCCCGACAACACCAAACATATTTTGCATCGCATTCACCGGCAGGCGCAGGACAATCCGATCCTGGATCTGGCGCATGCTCTGGCCGATCCGCAGCTGGGCTTCGATCAGTTCGAAAGCATGATCGAAGAGGCCGCTGCCCGCGACGATCGTGTGGTTTACGCCGGGCGGGTGGAAAGCGATCTGATGGCGCGTTCTCCCGTTCTGGTTTGGCGTAATGCGACGCGCATCCGGTTGATCCAGGCATTTCGCAATGTCTATGGCGCGCCTGCGGATGCACTCTTGCCGGGCGAGCCCCTGATTTGTGACGGGATCGAACTGCCGACGAAACACCGCAAGCGGCGGCTCGACCTTGAGGCCCGTGGCCTGATCAAAGGCGCGCAGGTGGTCTATCTGGGGCCGGGGCGCAAGCCGGGGTTTTCGCGCCTGCATGTCATGGGGGCGGAAGATCCGAATATCTCGGCTGCCTCAATCGTGAAGATCGAATTTCCCGACGAGGAAGAACCCTTCATACCCTATGCCGCGCGGATGGGGGCGGCGTTTTTGCACGGTGCCGCTGTGACCATCCACAAGGCGCAGGGGTCGCAGTGGGAAAACGTGCAGGTTTTTGCTCCCGACATTTTCGCGGCGGCACGCGCCGGGCGGATGGAAGCAGGTCTGCCGCTTTGGAAACGCCTGGCCTATGTGGCGATCACGCGCGCGGAAACGCGGCTGTTCTGGGTGACCCGGGCGCGTTTGGCCAAGCCCTCGGGGCCACTTGAAATCGCGGATCTGACCGCCAAGGAAGCCGCGGCCCTGACGCTGGACATGCAGACCGACAACGGATTGTGATCCCAGCCTGCAACCGGGTTGCTGCTGATTAGCGCCACAGCCTGCCCACTGTGGATTACTTGCGGATCAGCCGGAATACCTCGGACGCGCCCCATCCGCAGAACCCTGCGATGGCCAGGGCCATCAGGCCGTAGAGCAAGGCGTTCTGATAGGCGAGCGTGTAGAGCCAGCGTTCAATGCCGACCTTCTGCACGTTGATCGAGGTGCCATAGCTGTCGATCACCTTGCCGCCGCGCAGCAGGAAAATGCGGGTGGTATAGCCGCCTTCGACGATGTTGGCTGGCAGGGCGATCGACGTTTCGAACAGGGTATCCTGATTCAGCATCACTTCGGATTCGCGCAGACGGTACAGATCGGCGTTCTGGCGCAGCCGAACCAGCGCTTCGCGCGCAGGCGACCCACGCAGGCCGGGCAGGATGCGTTTGTCCGTGGTGATTTTCCACAGGCTGTCGGTCAGCGGGGGCAGAATGGCCTCCAGCGGACGGGTCGAGGCCACGGTGTAAAAGGTCGGGGTATGGCCAATGACCTCGGCTTCGACGTTGATCCAGATGCCGAAACGGCGATCCTTGCGGCGGATCGTTTCGACCTTCTCGGGACCGGCGACGGTGATGATCACATCCAGCGGGCTGTCCTGGGGGATCGGCTCTTCGCGTTTGATCGCGCCATAGACGAGGATTTCGGAGCCGTCGAAATTGGTTGTGATCGACACCCGGTTCTGGCTCAGCGCGGCGACGACGCTTTCGGCCTGCAGGGGCAGGGGGAGCGCCATGACGCAAAGGATCAGGAGGGCGAACAGTTGTCTCATCACGCTTCCAGTGAATAAAGTTCAGCGGGCGGGATGAGCAGGTCTAGGCCGAGTTTGAAACAGACCAGCAGCACCAGGAGCGCCAGCAGGATGCGCAGTTGCTCCGCCTTGAGTTTCAACCCGATCTGCGCCCCGATCTGCGCGCCGATCACCCCGCCGAACAGCAGAAGGAATGCCAGCATCACATCTACTGTGTGGTTGGTGTAGGCATGCAGCATCGTGGTGAAGCCTGCGGTGAAAATGATCTGGAACAGCGAGGTGCCGATGACAACCTTCGTGGGCATGCCCAGCAGATAGATCATCGCGGGCACCATGATGAACCCGCCGCCCACGCCCATAACCGCGCCCAGAATGCCGACCATGATCCCTACGCCGATCGGGGGGATCGCAGAGATATAGAGACCAGAGGCGCGGAACTTCATCTTGAAAGGCATCTTATGCACCCAAAGGTGTTTCTTGCGCTGGGGACGGTTGCCGGGGTGGCCACGGGCGCGGCGAATCGCATTGATGGATTCGATCAGCATCAGAAAGCCGATAATCCCGAGGAACACGACGTAGCATAGGCTCACCAGCAGATCGACCTGACCGATGGCCTTGAGCATGTTGAAAATCTGGATACCGATGGCCGAGCCGATCAGGCCACCGCCCAGCAGCACAAATCCCATTTTCAGATCGACGGTCTTGCGCTTGAAATGTGTCAGCACGCCAGAGACAGACGAGGCCACGATCTGGTTGGCAGAGGTGGCGACGGCGACAGCGGGTGGAATACCGACGAAGAACAGCAGTGGTGTGATCAGAAAGCCGCCTCCAACGCCGAACATGCCCGAAAGGATACCGACAATGCCGCCAATACCCAAAAGGGTGAAGGCATTCACCGAGACTTCTGCGATGGGGAGGAAGATCTGCATGGGGGTGTCTTTCTCGGCGTCTTTTATCCAGAAATGCATTGAATCGCCTGTGGCGTCAAACGCTCTGCCTGAGGAACGAAAAAAAGCGGGCCGTGTGGCCCGCTTTTTCCGGATACTGTGGCTTTATCGTTCCTTTACGTAAGGCGAGCCGCCAGCCCGCGGGGGAATCGCCTTGCCGACGAAACCCGCCAGAATGATCACGGTCAGGATGTAGGGCAGGGCCTGCATGAATTGCACCGGGATCGTGATCTCGCCCATCGAGATCGACTGGTAGCGGTTGCCGATGGCCTCCAGAAGACCGAACAGCAGCGTGGCAGAAAGCGCGTACCAGGGCCGCCACTTGGCAAAGATCAGCGCAGCCAGCGCGATATAGCCACGACCTGCGGACATGTCTTTGACAAAACCCGCCGCCAGCGAGGCTAGGTAGGTGCCTGCCATGCCGCACAGCACACCGGCGATCACCAGCGACAGGTAGCGCAGCCGCACAACCGACACACCGGCGGTGTCCACCGCACCGGGGTTTTCGCCCACCGCACGCAGGCGCAGCCCGAAGCGCGTGCGATAGAGTACCCACCAGGACAGCGGCACCGCCGCCAGCGCGAAATAGGTCAGCGCGGTGTGGCCTGAAATCAGCTCGTCATAGGCCGGACCAATGAACGATACATCGGCCAGCGCATCCGAAAACGGCAGGTTCCAGCCCTGAAAGCGGGCGCTGCTGTCCAGAGAGGGCGTGCGTCCGCCAAGCCCGAACCAGCTCTGGCCGACAACCACGGTCATGCCTGCCGCGAGAAAGTTCAGAGCAACGCCTGAAATCAGCTGATCGCCGTTAAAGGTGATCGAGGCCAGACCGTGCAGCATCGAAAAAGCCAGAGAGGCCGCGATCCCGGCCAGCAGGCCCAGCCAGATCGATCCGGTGACATAGGCCACGGCACCTGACATGAAGGCTGCGGCCAGTAGCTTGCCTTCAAGGCCGATATCGACCACGCCGGCGCGTTCGGAAAAGAGGCCGGCCAGACAGGTCAGAAGCAGCGGCGTGGCCAGACGCACGGTACTGTCGAGGATCTGGATGATCGTCAGATAGTCCATCTTACGCCTCCTTCTTTTTGTTCAGGGCCAGAAACAGTTTTTCCAGCGGGCTGCGCACCATGTTGTCGAGCGCGCCGGTGAACATGATGACCAGCGCCTGAATGACGACGACGAGTTCGCGCGGGATCGATTCCCAAAAGGCCAGCTCGGCGCCCCCCTGATAGAGAAAGCCAAACAGCAGTGCGGCGAGCACGATTCCGATTGGGTGGTTGCGGCCCATCAGCGCCACAGCGATCCCGATAAAGCCCGCGCCTTCGACGGCGTTGTCGATAAGCCGCTCGGCTTCGCCCATCACATTGTTGATGGCCATCAGTCCGGCCAGCGCGCCCGAGATCAGCATGGCGATCACCACGATGCGCACCGGGCGGATGCCTGCGTATTTCGCTGCGGTTTCCGATTGACCATAAGCCCGGATTTCATAGCCCAGACGGGTGCGCCAGATCAGGAAATAGAACCCGACGGCGGCCAGAATGGCGATGATGAACGAGACGTTGACCGGCGAGTTCTTGTTGAAGTTGATCCCGAAGGGCGCCAACATTTCATGGAAGGTCGGCAGATGCGCACCGGGTCCAAAATTGGCACTTTCGGTGGCCATGGAGCCCGGCACCTTGAGATAGTTCAGCAGCACATATCCGATCAGCGCCGAGGCGATGAAGTTGAACATGATGGTGGTGATCACGATGTGGCTGCCGCGTTTGGCCTGCAGCCAAGCCGGGATAAAGGCCCAGGCGGCCCCAAACAGCGCAGAACCGATCATGGCAAAGACCAGAGCCACGGTCCAATGCGGCCACGGTACGGCCAGACAGACCAAAGCCACACCAAGCCCGCCCAAAGCGGCCTGACCTTCGGACCCGATGTTGAACAGCCGCGCGTGATAGGCCACGGCCACGGACAATCCGGTGAAGATGAAGTTGGTGGTGTAATACAGCGTGTAGCCGATCCCGTTGGTGTTGCCGAAGGCCCCTTGCACCATCGTTTTGATCGCAACGATCGGATCTTTGCCGATGGCCCAGATCACGACCCCCGAAAAGAAGAACGCAAGCAGGATCGAGATCAGCGGAATGAGGACGGCATCCGCCCATTTTGGCATTTTGCTCATTTGTCTGCCTCCCCGGTGATCCCGGCCATCAACAGGCCCAGCTCACCTTCGTTGGTCTCGCTCGGCAGGCGTTCACCCATGATCTTGCCGTCAAACATGACGGCGATCCGGTCGCTGAGCGACATGATTTCGTCCAGTTCCACAGAGACCAGAAGAATGGCTTTGCCCTGATCGCGCAGCGCGACGATTTGTTGGTGGATGAATTCGATTGCACCGATATCGACGCCCCGTGTCGGCTGCCCGATGAGCAGCAGATCGGGGTTGCGGTCGATCTCGCGGGCCAGCACGATTTTCTGCTGGTTACCGCCCGAAAAGCTTTTGGCTTCCAGCTTTGGATTGGGCGGGCGGACGTCGAATTTGTCCATTTGTTTCTGGGTCATCGCCTTGATTCCGGCGTTGTCCATCAGAAAACGGTTTTTCTGGTATTCCGGCGCGTTGTGATAGCCGAACACCATGTTTTCCCAGGCCTGGAAATCCAGAATCAGACCTTCGTCATGGCGGTCTTCGGGGACATGGGAAATACCGCGTGCGCGGCGCGACTGGCCGTCAGAATCCTTGCCGGATAGATCGATAGGCTCGCCATTGATCCGGATGGTCCCAGTGCCGGTCTGGTATCCGCCGAGCACCTCAAGCAGTTCGGTCTGCCCGTTGCCCGCAACTCCGGCAATGCCAAGGATTTCACCGGCGCGCACCTGAAGGTCGATGCCCTTGACGCGCTGCACGCCTTGTTCGTCGGTGACCTGCAGGTTCTCGACCTCAAGGATCGGGGACCCCGGCTGCGCGGGTGCCTTGTCGACGCGCAGCAGCACCTTGCGCCCAACCATCAGCTCCGCGAGCTCCTCAGGGGAGGTTTCGGCGGTTTTGACGGTGGCGGTCATTTCACCGCGTCGCATCACCGAAACTGTGTCGGTGATCTCCATGATTTCACGCAGTTTATGCGTGATCAGGATGATGGTTTTTCCCTCGGCCTTGAGCCCTTCGAGGATGCGGAACAAATGGTCCGCTTCTGCAGGCGTCAATACGCCCGTGGGTTCGTCAAGGATCAGGATGTCGGCCTGACGATACAATGCCTTGAGGATCTCGACCCGCTGCTGGTGCCCCACGGAGAGATCTTCGACCAAAGCATCGGGATCGACAGACAGTTCATATTCGTCGGAAAGCTGCTTAAGCAGCTTGCGGGCCTTCGCCAGAGAGGGTTTGAGCAAACCGCCGTCTTCTGCGCCGAGGATCACGTTTTCGAGGACGGTGAAGTTTTCGACAAGCTTGAAGTGCTGAAACACCATGCCGATGCCTGCGGAAATTGCCGTCTGGCTGTCGGTGATATGGACTTCCTTGCCGTTTATCATCACCTGACCCGCATCGGCTTTGTAAAAGCCGTAGAGGATCGACATCAGGGTGGATTTGCCCGCCCCGTTTTCTCCGATGATGCCGTGAATCGTGCCTTTGGCAACGGTGATGGAAATATCCTTATTGGCCTGAACCGGGCCAAAAGCCTTGGAAATGCCCCGCAGCTCAATGGCGGGGGCGGCGGAAGCGGTGGGGGCGGCAGTTGCCTGCCGCCCCGTTTGCGATTGAACGCTCATCCGGAAACCGCCTTAGAATGCCGGGCAGGATTCGTCGGACATGTAGTCGTGCACCACGGTTTCGCCCGCGATGATTTTCGCAGTGGCGTCGTCCATGGCGGCTTGCATTTCCTCGGTGATGAGCGGTGCATTGAACTCGTCCATTGCCGCAGCCACGCCTTCGTTTTCCAGACCCATCACGATCAGGCCGGTTTCGAGGTCTTCGCCTTGGGTGAAGGCGTCATAGACAGCGTTGTCCACGCGTTTGACCATGGAGGTCAGGACATGACCCGGGTGCAGGTAGTTCTGGTTGCTGTCCACGCCGATGGCCAGCATGTCTTCGTCGGCTGCGGTTTGCAGAACGCCCAGACCGGTGCCGCCGGCTGCGGCAAAGACGACTTCGGACCCGGCAGCTTTTTGAGCGCGGGTCAGTTCGCCGCCCTTCACCGGGTCATTCCATGCAGCCGGGGTGGTGCCGGTCATGTTGACGATCACAGTGCCGTCCGGTTTCACCGATTTGAAGCCCTGCGCATAGCCACAGGCGAATTTGGAGATCAACGGGATGTCCATACCACCGATGAAGGACACTGTGTCGCCTTCGGCTGCATAGGCGGCAGCGATGCCGACCAGATAGGAGCCCTCTTCTTCTTTAAAGACGACCGAACGCACGTTCGGCGCATCCACGGCACCGTCGATGATGACGAATTTGGTGTCCGGGAAGTCCGCAGCAACGGTTTCCAACGCGGTGGCGAAGGAGAAACCTGCCATCACGATAGGGTTGAAATCGCTTTCCGCGAAGCGACGCAGGGCCTGTTCGCGTTGCGCATCGGACTGCAGCTCGACATCACGGTAGGACCCGCCGGTTTCCTCTTTCCAACGCTCTGCACCGTTATAGGAACTTTCGTTGAAGGATTTGTCGAATTTGCCGCCAAGATCGAAGATGATCGCCGGGTCGGCCAGAGCTGCACCGGATGTCAGGGCAAGAACGGCCGCTGCGCCGAGGAATGTCTTCATCTGGGTCATGGTTGTCTCCCGTTAGGTTTTGTTTTGGGGTCAGTGTTGCTTATTGGCAAGGCACATGCCCACGGAGCGAGCAGAGGTCTCGCGTATGCTCGGATTAGGGCGCGTGAGTGTCGGAGGGTCAATACACATTTTGCCAAATTTGACCGTTTGGTCGCGCATTGAGCAGAGTTTATTCGCCTGAGGTAAGCGAATTGTTCGGTTCCGATTGAATCAGGAGCTTGGTGAACACTAATGCGTCGATCTTGGTGCTGTCGGGCGCAGTGTAATATGCCCGTCTGCGACCGGATTCGGTGTAGCCTTCTGCGAGATAGAGCGAAATTGCGGCTGTGTTGCCTGCAGCCACTTCCAGAAACGAGGTTCGGCCACCTGCGGCATAGGCTGCGGTTTCATAGCTGCTCAGCAAGGCCCGCCCATGGCCGCGTCCGCGCGCGTCGGGATGCACCGCGATTGTCAGCAGCTCGGTTTCGTCCATGACTCTGCGTCCCATTGCGAAGCCCGGGCCCGGGTCGGTGACCAGAAACACCCCGGGCATAGAAAGAAGCCCCGCAAACTCGGTCTCGGACCAAGGGCGGGGCGTCTCAAAACAGACCGCGTGCAGCGCGGCGAGATCTTTGGGGGTCACGCGGCGGCCTCAGGCGGCGACGGGGCGGACTTCGAGCACTTCCGGAATGTAATGGCGCAGCAGGTTTTCGATGCCCATTTTCAGTGTCAGGGTCGAAGACGGGCAGCCCGCGCAGGCGCCTTGCATATGCAGATAGACCACACCGCGGTCAAAGCCGTGAAAGGTGATGTCGCCGCCATCCTGCGCCACGGCGGGCCGCACGCGGGTATCCAGCAGTTCTTTGATCTGTTTCACGATCTCGCTGTCGGGACCGTCGTGGTCGGCATGCCCGGCAGGGGCGGTGCTTTCGCCTTCCATCACTTGGGCGCCGGATTGGAAATGTTCCATGATCGCACCAAGGATCATCGGTTTCACATGATCCCAATCCGTTGCTTCGTCTTTCGTCACGGTGACAAAATCCGAGCCGAAGAACACACCGGTGACATTGCCGACCGAAAAGATGCGGCTGGCCAGCGGCGAGGCCGTGGCCGCGTCGGCATTCGGGAAATCGGCTGTGCCCGTTTCGAGCACGGTCTGACCAGGCAGGAATTTCAGCGTGGCGGGGTTCGGGGTGGATTCGGTTTGGATGAACATGGCGCGTATTCCTTAGTTTCACGGTCGGATATGCGCATTGTGCGCGCGGAAGTCAAGTTTTAGAATGGTTCTAAACTTCACGCAAGTAAAGTCGTTGACGACAGTTTACCCGATTTCAACTGGCGCGTCAGCCTCAGTCAGCCCCGGAACGGTCCAAAAAGCGAGCGCCTCTGGCCCGATCTGGCTCAGGGTCAGACGCAGGTCTGCCGCCTCGCAATGACGCCACAGGGCAAAAGCGGTGGCCTCGATGACATTCAGGGCCGGAATCATCTGGCCTGAGCAGGCGGCATGAACCTCCCGGATCAGCTCGGAACGGCTGCCAAAGGGCAGTGCAACCGCGTCGACGCGCCAGCGATAGACCAGCATGGCGCGCAGCATAGCCGGCAGAGCGTCACCAAAGGCGATCACCTGTGGCGGTGTCAGGCGACGGCGAAAGGTCTGCAACACCCCGTTGACGATTGAGAGCGCCGCCGCGTCTGTGTCGACGCCCGGGCCCAGCCTGTCGCGGACATCCCGCAGAAAATCCGCCATATCCTTGTCGGATCGCAGAGAGGCGCAGCACGTCGCCATCTCAGGTCACGCTCTCCAGTTTTTCCTTGGACATTTCTCCGGGCACAAGCGTCATCGGAATGGGCAGAAAGCCGGCCTGTTTTGTCATCGCAGAAACAAGCGGTCCAGGGCCGGTCTTTTCCGTACCTGCGCCCAGCACAAGGACGCCGATATCCGGATCTTCCTTGACCTGTGCCAGAATTTCATGGACGGCTTCGCCTTCGCGGATCACCAGTTCGGGATCGATGCCTTGGCGATCCCGCATCCATTTGGCGAAGACTTCGTAATGGGCAACAATCCGGTCACGGGTCTCTTCACGCATCAGGTCGGCCACGCCGATCCAGTGGTTGAATTCTTCCGGTGGAATGATCGACAAAATCGTGACGCCGCCGTTGGTCTTGGCGGCACGCATCGCGGCAAAGCGCATGGCATTGAGACATTCGCGGCTGTCATCGAGAATGACGAGAAACTTGCGCATGGGGGCCTCTTATATGGTCTCCGGTCGGATCCGGTTCCCGCAGATGATGACCGAGCTTTGCGCCTGACGCAACAGCAGCTATGCCGCAGGGGGGGTGTTCGGAAACCCTCGGCTTCGCCGAAGCCGAGGGTCCAAAGGGGAAGAACCATCGGGGATTATGGTTCAGATGCGGACGCCGGTCGTATGGTTTGAGGCATACGGGGGCCAGGCGGGGACGAGCGCTGATTCCAAGACGCCGCGCCACCACTCTAGGGTGCCATTGAATCGCTTATGTGACATCTCTGCCGCAGATCGCCGGCTCACAGGGAATGCACTATATCGTGAATTGAGAATATGTTTTCTGACGTCATTTTGGGGCGAAAGACGCGCAACACGGAAAGACTGATTCATGACCGATTTGACGAAACGCAAATTTCTGCGCCTCGCACTTGCGACGCCGTTCCTGTCGACCCCGTTTCTGGCAACCGCGGCCCGCGCGCAAGAGACCGGGTTGACCCTGCCGGAAGACGCCAAGGCCCCCACCAGTACCCGCCGCAACGTGTCGAGTTTCCGCCGCATCGATTGGCGTGATCATTTCGACGATCTCGGCAAAGGTGCCATTGTCGCCGACACGGTGAGCCGGGCGTTGCACTTCTGGAGCGGTGACGGGCAGACCTACAAGCTTTATCCGACCTCCGTGCCGATCTCCGAAGAACTGACAAAACGCGGCTACACCGAGGTCATCCGTAAGGTCGAAGGACCGACCTGGACGCCGACACCCTCCATGCGTGAACGGGATCCAAGCCTGCCGAAAGTGGTGCCCGCTGGCCCGCAAAACCCGCTTGGCACCCATGCGCTCTATCTCAGCTGGCAGTATTACCGCATCCACGGCACTCATGATACGCGCAAGATAGGCCGCAAATCATCGGACGGCTGCATTGGCCTTTACAATGAGATGATCGCAGATCTCTATCCCCGCGTGCCGGTGGGAACAAAGGTGCGTCTGATCTGATTTTGGATCGATCGTATGCGGCCCGCGAAGGCCTTTAGAAAAACGGCCCCGGCACTTACGTGCCGGGGCCGTTTCTGTTGCAGGATGTTGGGTGGCTTTCAGCGCAGAAAGCCCATGATGTCAAAGGTCCGGTCAAGGATCGGGTTGGCAATTGCCTTGGCCTTGTCCGCCCCTTTCGCAAGAATGCGGTCGATCTCTGCCGGATCGTCCATCAGGCGTTTCATCTCGGTCGAGATCGGCGCCAGATGTTCGACAGCGAGCTCTGCCAGGGCGGGTTTGAATTTGCCCCAGCCCTGACCGCCATATTCCGCCAGAACCTCTTCGCCGGTCATATTGGCGAGGGCGGCATAAATGTTGACGAGGTTGCGGGCCTCGGGACGGTTGGCCAGGCCTTCCATTTCCTCCGGCAGGACTTCGGGGTCGGTTTTCGACTTCTTGAATTTCTTGGCGATGGCGTCGGCATCGTCGGTCATGTTGATGCGTTCCATGTCGCTTTCACCGGACTTGGACATCTTCTTGGTGCCGTCGCGCAGGTTCATTACGCGCATGGCCGGGCCTTCGATCACCGGTTTGCATTCCGGAAAGAAGTCGACCTTGTAGTCGTGGTTGAACTTCTGCGCGATGTCGCGGGTCAGTTCGACGTGCTGTTTCTGGTCCTCGCCCACGGGCACATGGGTGGCGTGGTAAATCAGGATGTCAGCCGCCATCAGCGAGGGGTAGGCATAAAGACCGAGCGAGACGTTTTCAGCATTCTTGCCGGCCTTGTCCTTGAACTGGGTCATGCGGTTCATCCAGCCGACACGGGCGACACAGTTGAACAGCCACGCCAGCTCGGCATGGGCTGGGACGCGGGACTGGTTGGTCAGGATCGATGTGTCGGGGTTGATGCCTGCCGCGAGGTATCCTGCGGCGACTTCGCGAGTGGCATGGCGCAGATCCTCGGGGTCTTGCCAGACGGTGATTGCGTGCATATCCATCACGCAATAGATGGTTTCGAACTCACCGCCCTGCATATCCACGAAGCGCTTGATCGCACCGAGATAGTTGCCGAGGGTGAGCCCGCCCGAAGGTTTGATCCCCGAAAAGACACGGGGGGTGAAGGCAGGCTTGTCCATCTGGGACTCCGTCACTGGATTAATAGGTGATCGTGGCTTACCTATGCCGGACGAAAGCGTCAAGGAAAGCACCGTAAATGTCAGATGAACCCGATCAGTATCGCCCCGAAATGCCCTTCAACGCGTTGCCGCCCATGGTGGTCGTGCTGGCGCTGGCGATTGCTGCGGCAGAAATCGTGTTTCAGATCGGGGCGCTGGGGCTTGTCGGTGGCCCCGATGCCATCGGCTGGCGTATTGCCGCGATAGAGGACTACGGCTTTTTCGATACGGTGTTTGAGGCCATGCGCACGCAGGGCATCTGGCCATTCGAACATCTGCGCCGTTTCGTAACCTATGCCTTCGTCCATTATTCCTTCACCCATGCCGCCATGGCGGTCGTGTTCGTTCTGGCTCTGGGCAAGATGGTCGGGGAAACTTTCGGCAATTTGGCGGTGCTGGTGATTTTCTTGGTTTCTACCGTGGTCGGGGCCTTGGCCTTTGGTCTGTTCCTGACCGAAACCACGCCGCTCTTAGGGGCTTATCCCGGGGCCTATGGCTTTATCGGGGCCTATACGTTCATCCTCTGGGTCGGTCTTGGGCGCCTGCAGGAAAACCGGATGCGGGCCTTTACGCTGATTGGCCTCTTGATGGGCATTCAGCTTCTGTTCGGACTGCTCTTTGGCGGGCGTCCCGACTGGGTCGCGGATCTGTCCGGCTTTTTGGCAGGCTTTGTCACGGCGGGGTTGATGGTGCCGGGGGCACTGGGGCGGATTGTGGCGCGGCTGCGGCGACGCTGAACGGTCAGCGCCGCACCGACCCTTTGAGTTCCGCCAGACGTACCGCGCCGATCACATGGGCGATGGCGAAATAGGCGACGATCCCGATGGCGACGAGCAAGAGCGTGCCCAATCCGCGCGACAGTTCGAACACCGGTGACAGACCGATATTGGCGCCATAAAGCACTCCGCCCATCAGAAGGGATGCGATCAGGATGCGCGGGGCGCGGCGGATCAGCCGGGCATCGGTATGGACCGCATCACCCATGGACTTTTTGCCGAACCACAAAAGCGCCACCATGCCCCAGGCGGCCAGCGTCGTGGCGACGGCAGCGGCGAGATAGCCGATGACAAAGGACAGGCCAACAGCGACCAGGGCGTTGATCACCATGGCGTAGACCGCGAAGCGGAACGGCGTTTTGGTGTCTTCGCGGGCGAAATACAGCGGTTGCAACACCTTTTGCATCACGAAAGCCGGAAGACCCAAGCCGTAGATCATCACCGCCTGCGCGGTTTTGGCCGCGTCTTCCGGGGAAAAGGCACCACGCTGGAACAGAAAGGCCACGAGCGGCGTGGGGATGACGATCAGGGCCATGGCGGCGGGCACGGTCAGCAAGAGCGCAAACTCAAACGCCCGGTTGTAGGCGTGACGCGCGCCGTCCCCGTCACCAGCCTGCAGGCGCCGTGACAGATCCGGCAGCAGCACGATGCCGATGGCAATAGCGACCACCCCCAGCGGTAGTTGATATAGCCGGTCGGCGAGGTTGAGGTATTGCAGCGCGCCTTCCTGTGAAAAAGAGGCCACCTGACGTCCGACCAGCAGGTTGATCTGCACGACGCCCCCGGCCAGGGCGGCGGGGCCCGCAAGGATCAGCAGCTGTTTCAGTTCCGGCGTCATGCGCGGCAACCGTGGACGCAGCGCGAACCCCGCCTTTGCGGCGGCGCGCCAAACGATGGCCAGCTGCACGATCCCGGCAACGGGTACAGACCATATCAGGGCTCTTTGAACCGGCAGGCCAAGCTTGGCCGCGCCGACCATGGCAAGGGACAGCACGACATTGAGCATGACGGGCGCGGCGGCGGCGGCGGCAAAACGGCCAGTGGCGTTCAGGACGCCGGAAAACAGGGCTCCCAATGAAATGAACAGCACATAGGGGAAGGCGATCCGCCCGAAATCGACCGCCAGGTCGAAACGCTCATCGCCAATCAGCCCGGCGGCCATGGCGGTGACCAGCAGCGGCATGAACAGGCTGGCCAGCAGTGTGAGCGCAATCAGCATGGCCGTCAGCGCAGACAGCGTGTCTTCGGCGAACCTTTTGGCATCCTCCCCGGCCTCGACCTTTTTGGAGAACATCGGGACAAAGGCCACATTCAGCGTGCCTTCGGCAAAGAAGCGGCGAAACATATTCGGCAGCGAAAAAGCGACGACAAAGGCCTCTGCCGCGGGGCCAGCGCCCAGATAGGCCGCGATCAGTGCGTCGCGGACAAATCCCATGACCCGGCTCATCAGGGTCCAGCCACCCACGGTTACGAAACCGCGCATCATGCGAATGGGCTTCATGCGCTATGCGCCCTTGCAGCACCCTGCGCGATGGCTTCGCGCAATTTCTTTTCCAGCGATTTGCGCTTGGATTCGGCGTGCAGCTTCATTCCGAACATGTCCTTGACGTAAAAAACATCGACCACCTGCGCGCCATAGGTCGCAATTTGAGCCGTGGCAATAGAGACGTTGTTTTCCGCCAGAACCCGGGTGAGATCATAGAGCAGGCCGGGACGATCCCGGGTGTCGACTTCGATGATGGTAAAGATTTCAGACCCCTCGTTGTCGAAGCTGATCGACGTGGGAACCCGGAACTTGCTCTCCCGTTTCTTGATCTTGTCGCGGGATTTCAGCGCTTCGCGAGCCATGACCTCACCGCGCAGGATCTTGCCGATCATGTCGCGCAGACGTGGCAGGCGGCTCTCCTCAAATGGATTGCCGTCGTTGTCCTGAATCCAGAACACGGCCGTGGCATAGCCATCTTTGGAGGTATATGTCCGTGCGTCGACGACATTGGCGCCAACGAGGGCGAGCGCCCCGGAAAGGCGCGAAAAGATGCCATGATGATCCGCCAGAGCAAAACAGGCGCGCGTCGCGTCACGGTCTTCGTCAGGATGCAGGTCGATGCGGATTTCGTCGTCCTGAATGTCGTGCAGAAGCTTGGCAAAGATCAGATGGGTGGCGAGCGGCAGTCCCTGCCAATAGGGGCCGTAATGACGCTGAATTTCGCGGCGTTTCTCGGTGCTGCTCCAATCGGTCAGACCTTCGCGCAATGCTTTCTTGGCTTCGCCTTCACGGGCGTCGCGGTTGATTTCTTCCAGCCCGTGTTCCAGCGCATGTGCCGTCTGGCTGTGCAGGTTGCGCAGCAGAACGGCTTTCCAGTTGTTCCAGACGCCGGGGCCGACGCCCCGAATGTCGCAGACGGTCAGCACCGTCAGCAGATCGAGCCGCTCTCGGGTCTTCACCGCCTTAGCAAAATCGCGCACGGTGCGCGGGTCCGAGATGTCACGTTTCTGCGCCATGTCCGACATCAGGAGGTGATAGCGCACCAGCCATTCGACGGTCTCGCATTCCGCCGGTTTTAGGCCCAGTCGCGGCGCGACCTTGCGGGCGATCTGCGCGCCGATGACGGAATGGTCTTCGTCACGGCCCTTGCCGATGTCATGCAATAGCATGGCGACATAGATCACGCGGCGGTTTATACCGCTTTCCAAAATGCGCGAAGATAGCGGCAGCTCTTCGATCAGCTCTTTGCGCTCGATCTGAGCAAAGTTGGAAATGACCTGAATCGTATGCTCGTCGACTGTATAGCTGTGATACATGTTGAACTGCATCATCGCGACGATGTGTTCGAATTCCGGGATGAAGGCCCCCAGAACATCCAGCTCGTTCATCCGGCGCAGGGCGCGTTCCGGATTGCCGTGTTTGAGCAGCAGGTCCAGAAAGATCCGCCGCGCTTCGGGCGTGTTGCGCATGTCGTCGTCGATCAGATGCAGATTGGCCGATACCAACCGCATCACATCGGGATGGATCAGATAACCGGTGCGCAGCGCTTCCTCGAAAATCCGCAGCAGGTTCAGCTTGTCTGACAGAAAGGCGTCCTGATCGCGGACATTCAGCCGATTGTGCACCAGTTCGTATTGATTGCCGATCCGGCGACGACGTTTGAACAACCTTTGCAGCGCGGGTTCCTGTTTAACGTGCTGCGCTTCCAGAGAGGTCAGGAAAATGCGGGTCAGTTCGCCGACACGGGTGGCGTGGCGGAAAAAGTCCTGCATGAAATGCTCGACGGCCCGGCGACCGGAATGGTCGATATAGCCAAGCCGGTCGGCAACCTCCACCTGCATGTCGAAGCTGAGCTGTTCCATCGGACGCCCGGCGACCAGATGCAGTGCATTGCGTGCAGCATAGAGGAAGGTTTCCGCCTCTTCGAACTGACGAAATTCATCGGGGGTAAAAACCCCGGCCTGCACCAGATCGGCGGTGTTGCGGACGCCATGGACGTATTTCGCAATCCAGAACAGCGTGTGCAGGTCGCGCAGCCCGCCTTTGCCTTCCTTGATGTTCGGCTCTACCACATAGCGCTGGCCACCTTGTTTGCGGTGTCGCTCGGCTCGTTCTTCGAGCTTGGCTTCGATGAATTCGCGGGCGCTGTTGCGGAACAGCTCTTCGCGCAGGCGGGTGTAGAGGTCTGTGGCGAGCGTGTAGTTTCCGGCCAGAAATCGCAGTTCCAGCATGGCGGTGCGGATGGTGAAGTCTTCCTTGCCCAGCCGCAGGCAGTCGCGGATCGTGCGGGTCGAATGGCCCACTTTCAGATGCAGGTCCCAGAACATGTAGAGCATGCTCTCGACCAGGCTTTCAATCCAGCCGTCGACCTTATGCGGTGCGAGAAACAGCAGATCGACATCGGATTCGGGGGACATTTCCCCACGGCCGTAGCCGCCGACCGCCAGCACCGCGATTTTCTGCCCCTCGGTCGGATTGGGGTTGGGGTGCAGCTTGGTCATCGCGGTGTAGAGCACACTGGTGACCAGGCAGTCGGTCAGCCAGGTGTAGCTGCGCACCGCGGGCCGGGCATTGCGCGGCGCTTCCGATATGGCTTCGGCGATGGCCGAGCGCCCGGCGTCGCGTGCGTCGCAAAGGACCTGGACTGTGGCCTTGCGCAGCTCGGCGGGATCCGCAGCCTCTGCCCAAGCCTTTTCAAGCGCGGCGGAAACGGTGTCGATGTCGAAAATCGCCGTCTCCGCGCAGATCAGGCTGCCTGCGGGAGACGGTATGAAATCGTGCAGTGTCGGGGCGGCGTCAGTAGCCCGCGCCCGAGAAGGATCTTGGTGCAGGGTCAATCTCGATTACCTGGTTGTTTTGAATGGTTGCCACGGAAAGCCCGCGCTCATTTGTGCCGTCGGGGCGCAGGCGGAACACGCCGTTGACACCCACGAACCCGGAGCTGCGGGTCAGGCCACGTACGGTGAGCGCATTCTGATCCCCGGCTTTGACCAGGGCGCCGATGGCGGCAATGCCATCATAGGCCAGAGCCGCAAGGGCGTGCGGCGGAGTGCCATATTGCGCGGAATAGCGGTTGGAGAAATTGGCAGCGAGTTGTTGGTCTGGAATGGCAAACCAGCTGTCTTGCAGACCGGGCAGGGTGCGGGCCGAAGCCGGAATGTTCCAGCGCTGCAGGCCGATATATTGCGGGTCAGGTGACAGGACGCCGTTTTCGGGCAGCATTTGCGCCAGCAGCGGCATGGCACCATCGTTGCCCGAGGTGAAGAAGATCGCATCCGCACCGCTGCTGCGCACCGAAGAGGCAATCGGGCGGATCGACTGGATCACAGCCTGTTGGCTCAGCGCAAAGCTCTGCTGCCCGGCAAGGCGCGCGCCCTGCCGGGCAATTGCGGTTTTGATGGCTTCGGCCCCGGTGACCTCGGACGGGCTTTCGCCGTTCACGACCAGAATATTGCCTTTGCCATTGGCCCGGGCGTAGGACACGAGCCGGTTGGCGGTGTTGTCAAATGTCGGCCCGAGGATGAAAACGTTGCCGCCTGCGACTTCGGGGTTGTTGGAGAAGGACAGGACGTTGATACCGGCACGCGCCGCTGGAATTCCGGCAACTTTTGCCGCGCCGCCGTAGACCGGGCCAAGCAGGATCTTTGCGCCATCCTGCGCTGCCTGTTGCGCTGCCGCTGCGGCGCGCTCGGGTTGGCCGCCTGTCGGGTATATGCGCAGATCGATGGTCACGCCCTGTAGGTCGGCCATGGCCAGACGTGCGGCGTTTTCAAGAGATGTGGCCATGGCCACGTCGCCAGCCTGCTGCGATTCGTAGGGCACGAGCAGCGCAACGGGCACAGGTTTCGACGTGTTGATCACGGGACCACCACCGACTTGCAGGGCACCGGGGTCACAGGCGGCAAGGGCAGTGAAAGACAGGGCGATCGCAAGTTTATGGATGGACTTGCGGGCGGCGCGCAGAACGGCGAACATTGGGGAAACCTCACTCCTGACGGCTAACTCTGGGGCGACACGGGTCACATGACTTTGCAGGCAGACTATGCGACCCCTGACCAAGAGTAAACGCTGCAAACCGCAGAGACCCAATTGATTTATATTCGAAAGCCACTTCCCGCCGGGCTGCATTTCGTGGCCACTCCGATTGGCAATGCCCGTGATATCACCCTGCGGGCGCTGGATGTTCTGGCGTCTGCCGATGTTTTGGCGGCCGAAGACACGCGGTCCTTGCGCCGGTTGATGGAGATCCACGGCGTGCCGCTCGAAGGGCGGCATATTCTGGCCTATCACGACCATAATGGCGCACAGGCCCGCCCCAAGCTCCTGTCTTTGCTGGAGGCGGGGAAAACCGTGGCCTATGCCTCGGAAGCGGGCACCCCGCTGGTCGCCGATCCGGGATTTGTGCTGTGCCGGGAGGCGCTGGTGCGCGGGCTTCCGGTCACCTCGGCGCCGGGGCCTTCGGCGATGATTGCAGCGTTGACCATCGCAGGCCTGCCGTCCGATCGGTTCCTCTTTGCCGGCTTTCCACCGGCGGCCCGGGGGGCGCGCCTGAAGGCCTTTTCCGAACTCGCACCTGTTCAGGCCACATTGGGGTTTTACGAAAGTCCCAAACGCGTTCACCGAACATTAAGTGAACTGTGCGATTCTCTGGGAGAAGGCAGACAGGCTGCCCTGTGCCGGGAACTGACAAAGAAATTCGAAGAGGTCCGCAAGGGAACTTTGCGCGAGTTGGAAGAAAGTCTGCGCGACACGCCGGTCAAGGGCGAAATCGTGCTGCTGGTGGCGCGCGCAGAACAGGCCGAAGTGTCTGAGGCGGACCTGGAAACGGATTTGCAACGGGCGCTTGCGACACTTTCCGTGAAGGATGCCGCGGCAGAGGTCGCTGCCCGGCACGGCCTGAAAAAACGCGATGTTTATCAACGGGCGCTGGCGTTGACCAAAGATGCGGAGGTATGACGCAGGGCCGAAGAAACCATGGCCCGTGACGGCCAGATTGAGACGCCAGATTGAGGAGACTGAGACGTGGCATTGGATTTTGCTGGAGGGTTTTCTGAATGGGACGCTGTCGCGTCCCAAGCTGTTGCTGCACCGGGCGTGAGATCTGCACGCCAGCGACGCGGTGCACGCGCCGAAGCCTTCGGGCGCAGTGCGGAAGACAGTGTTGCCCGTCGCTATCTGGCTGGGGGATATGATCTGGCGGAAACACGCTGGCGCGGGCCCGCCGGGGAAATTGACCTGATTTTTCGGAATGGCGATCTTTTCGTTTTTGTGGAGGTCAAGGCCTCGAAAACCCACGCGCGGGCGGCAGCCCATCTTTCGCCGCGCCAGCAATCCCGTTTGTGTGCCTCGGCGGAAGATTACATCGGGCGGCAACCCGCCGGATTGCTCACGGAGATGCGGATCGATGTGGCGCTTGTCGATGGGACGGGCAGCATCGAAATTCTGGAAAACGCATTGATGTAAAGCGGGTCCTTGATGTCCCTTCCGGGGCTTCTGAGGCATGGTGTGAATTCCCGCACAGGACATTCCCATTGAATGCGGCGCGGGGCTGGTCCATCTATGGGGAAATTGTCTCGGGAGATGAGCCTTGCCTTTGAAAGTCGCGATCCAGATGGACCCGATCGGTCCGATCAACATCAATGCCGACAGCACGTTCCGGATCATGGAAGAGGCGCAGGCGCGCGGTCATGAGCTGTTTTATTACACCCCCGACAAGCTGGCCTTTCAAGAAGGTCGTGTGACGGCGCGTGGCTGGCCGGTTGACGTGCGTCGGGTCGAAGGGAATCATTACACGCTGGGAGAGATGAAAGAGGTCGATCTGGGAAGCTATGATGTGGTTTGGCTGCGACAGGACCCCCCGTTCGACATGGGGTATATCACCACCACGCATTTGCTCGAACTGATCACCCCCGGCACGCTGGTGGTCAATGATCCGTTCTGGGTGCGCAACTATCCCGAGAAACTTCTGGTGCTGCGTTTTCCGGATCTGACGCCGCCGACCACGATTGCGCGCGACCTCGAGACCATCCGCGCCTTCAAGGAAACGCACGGCGACATCATTTTGAAACCGCTCTATGGCAACGGCGGCGCAGGGGTGTTCCGTCTGGATCCGAACGACCGCAACCTGTCCTCGTTGCATGAGTTGTTCACCGGGTTGTCGCGGGAACCGATGATCGTGCAGAAATTCCTGCCGGATGTGGCGCAGGGCGACAAACGTGTGATCCTAGTGGACGGAGAACCTGTGGGGGCGATCAACCGGGTGCCGCAGAAAGGGGAGACCCGTTCGAACATGCATGTCGGCGGTCGTCCGGAGAAGGTTGCGCTGACAGAGCGCGATCGGGAAATCTGTGACCGCATCGGGCCGTTGCTCAAGGAAAAGGGTCAGATTTTCGTCGGGATCGATGTGATTGGGTCGTATCTGACTGAGATCAACGTGACTTCGCCCACCGGCATTCAGGAACTGGAGCGCTTTGACGGCACCAATGCCGCAGGGTTGATCTGGGATGCGATTGAGGCCAAACGCGTGTGAGCTGGCAGGCGCGGGGTCTGACGCTCTGGTTGCGACGCCATGAACGGCCTGTGCTCGCCCGGCTGACCTCTGTGCCCTATCAGCGGCGGCGTTTTGAGCGTCAGGCCCGGCTGTTTCCGAAATTGCGGCGTCGGGTGCGGGCAGAGACGGTTCAGTTGGCTGGTTTGTCCTGTCTGCGCATTCTGCCCCGCGCCGGGGCGACGGCACGCTTTCGCCTGCTCTATCTGCATGGCGGGGCCTATATCATGGGCTCTGCGCGCACGCATCGCGGACTGGCGGCGCAGCTGGCAGATCTGGTGGGCTGCGAAGTTCTGGTGCCCGATTACCGTCTGGCCCCCGAACATCCCTTTCCGGCGGCGTTCGAGGATGGCTGTGCGTTGGCCGCGGCTTTGCAACAGGATGGGATGCCGTTGGTTTTGGGGGGTGACAGTGCTGGCGGTGGATTGTGTCTGGCGCTGCTGGGGCATCTTTGCCGCGGGGGCACGCCGCCGCTTGGAGCTATTGCTTTTTCGCCATGGACCGATCTCACGCTGACCGGTGATAGCTTGAGGCGCAATGCGGGCACCGAGGTCTTGCTGCCGATTGAGCGGATCGTCGAGGTACGGGACTGGTACTCGGCCGGGGCCGATCTCACGGATCCGCGTCTGTCGCCCCTTTTCGCCACATTTCCTGCGCCACCCCCTGTGCAGATCCAATGGAGCGATAGCGAAGCATTGGCGGATGATGCCGCACGCATGGTCCAGCATCTGCGGGCCGCCGGAGGAACCGTTCGGGCCGAGGTTTATCCCGGCCTGCCGCATGTCTGGCAGATGTTTGCCGGTGGCCTGCCAGAGGCGGGGCAGGCGTTGCGCGCTACCGCGGCGTTTCTGAACGGTCTGACGTCAGAGCCGGAGGGGGCGGATGTTGCGGATCATCCAACGGCTGCGGACGTGATCCGGTAACTCAGCGCTTCGGCCACATGTGGGGCCCGCACGTCGCGCTCTTCGGCGAGATCGGCAATCGTGCGGGCAACCCGCAAGACCCGGTGAAAGCCCCGCGCTGAAAGCCCCAGTTTTTCGGCGGCCTGAGACAGCATGGCGCGGCCTTCCGCGTCCGGAGCAGCAACCTGATCCAACAGCTTGCCTTCGATATGCGCGTTGACGCGCAATGGGCTGTCCTTGAATCGCTCCGTCTGACGGGCGCGCGCCGCAGAGATGCGGGCGGCTACGGTGGCAGAGCTGTCGCCGCTGGCGGGCAGATCGAGATCCTGAAACTGCACTGGGGGGACCTCCAGTCGTAGGTCGAAACGGTCCATCAGCGGACCTGAAATGCGGCCAAGGTAATCTGTCCCACACAGCGGCACGCGGGCACAGGCGCGCGCGGGGTCAGGAAGATAGCCGCATTTGCAGGGGTTGGCTGCGGCGACCAGCATGAACTGGGCCGGGTAGCGCATATGGGCATTGGCGCGTGCCACCATCACCTGCCCGGTTTCGATCGGCTGACGCAGGGTTTCCAGGACGGTGCGCGGAAATTCGGGGATTTCATCGAGAAACAGTACGCCGTTATGGGCCAGAGAAATCTCGCCGGGTTGTGCACCACGCCCACCACCGACGATGGCCGCCATGGAGGCTGTGTGGTGAGGTTCACGAAAGGGTCGTTCGCGCGAAATGCCTCCGTCGTCGAGCAGCCCGGCGAGAGAATGGATGATCGAGGTTTCAAGCGCCTCCTGTGCGCTCAGCGGCGGCAGGATGGTGGGCAGGCGGGTGGCAAGCATGGATTTTCCGGAGCCCGGCGTGCCGATCATCAGAAAATGATGGGCTCCTGCCGCGGCGATCTCCAGCGCCCGTTTGGCTCTTTCTTGGCCTTTGACATCGCGCAGGTCGCGGTGATGCTCGGGTAGGTGGACTTCGCCGGGCGTGGCCTCGTGCAGGGGAGCGTCCCCAGTGAAATGCCGCAGGAGCTGTGCCAGAGTTCGCGCGGCATAGACGGGCGTGGCCCCGACCCATGCCGCCTCTGCCCCGCAGCCCTCTGGGCAGGCCAGCACGCAGTTCAGCTCTGCGGCTGTGAGGGCCGCGGGCAGGGCGCCATTCACCGCCACCAACGATCCATCAAGCGCCAGTTCGCCCAACGACAGGGTTTCATTGGCCTTTTCCTCGGGGATCAGGCCGGTTGCGGCGAGAATGGCAATGGCGATGGGCAGGTCGAAATGCGACCCAACCTTGGGTAAGTCTGCGGGTGACAGGTTGATCACCAGCCGTTTGGAGGGCAGGGCGATCTGCATCGCGCTCAGGGCGGCGCGGACGCGTTCCTTGGCCTCAGAGACGGCTTTGTCGGGCAGGCCGACAATGGTGAAGCTCGGCAGACCGGGCGCGATGGCGCATTGCACCTCGACGCGTTTGGCGTCCACGCCTTCGAAAGCGACGCTGAATGTGCGTGCGACCATGAAACCTTTCCCGCTGCGGCGACGCGTATGTCGTCGCCGTTCTGTCCTACGGGGCGGGGGTTAGTTCTTGGTTAATCCTGTGCGGAAGGCGCGGGCCAATCGGCGGTTGGAAGATCCAGCGCATAGGGCATGGGGTCATAGTTTGCCCGTATGCCGTCAGTCCGCCAGGCCTGAAACGCGGGGTCGGCCAGATGCGCATAGACATAGCAACGCAGCCGTTCGGAAACCGGCAGACCATAGCCGATGATGCGCGCGGCGACCGGTGCATAAAACGCATCTACAACGCTATAGGTGCCGAACAGCCAAGGGCCGTCCCCAGCGAAGTGATCGAAGGCATGTGTCAGTACGGTTTCAAGGCGCGCCAGATCGGCTTTGACCGCCTCCGAGACCGCAAACCCTTGATAGACGTGGAAAAGCTGCATTGGGCATGCGCCACGCAGAGCCGTGAACCCCGCGTGCATTTCGGCGACCAGCCAGCGGGCATAGATGCGCGCTGCGGGATCGGCGGGCCAGAGCTGGCGATCGGGATGACGCTCTGCAAGAGTTTCGGCCAGGGCGATGCTTTCGCCGATGACCCAGCCTTCGGGAGTGCGTGCCGTGGGTACGAAACGGGCAGGGGCAAGCGGAGCCAGATCAGCGGCCAGAGACCCGGTGTAGAGGCCCGTCATATGACAGGTGACAGGAATGTCGAATTTTTCGAACAGGAGCCATCCGCGCAGCGACCAGCTTGAAAAAGCTTTGTCGCCGATGAACAGGTCGTAGTGCGGGCTGCTGGTGTCTTGCTGGGGCATCTGTGTCTCCGAAGCTGCGTTTGCCAAGCCTAGCCCGAATGGCTGCAGTGCAGAACACAAGAATGCTGATCGATCGGATCAGTAGAGGTGATTGATGCCTGCGGCGTGCCATGAGGCTGCGCCGTTGTCGGCGCGGTCGATGATCGTGCAGGACAGCGGCTCGAGGGTCTGAGCAAGTGCTCGTTGGGGTGCGCCCCCGAGCGCGTACTGCAACAAGGCCATGATCACGCCCATATGCGCGACGATGATCGTTTCGCCGGGCAGGTCGGCGGCGGCGGCTTGCACGCGGGCGGACAGCTGGTTCCAGCTTTCCCCGCCCGGCGGTCGGGTGTCGCCGGGTGTGTCGAAAACGGCGCGCGCGTCTTCTTGTTCGATTGTGGAGAGATCCGACCACTTGCGGTTTTCCCAGCTTCCAAAGTGGGTTTCCCGCAGGCGGGGGTCATGGGAAAGGCGCGGGCGCGTGCCCATGATCGCGTCGGCTGTCTTGACGGCGCGGTCGAGGTCCGAAGAGATCACGGGCACCTGCGGCAGGGCGGCAGACAGGCGGGATAGGCCATTGCGATCGGACAGATCGGCTGGCAGATCGGTCCAACCGACGAAGGCTTTTGCATGGGTTGGCCCATGACGGATGAGCCACAGTCGGCTCATCTCAGAGCCTCGGGTAATGGGCCCTTGAGGGCAAAGGGTAGGCCCGCCATGACGCCGACGACCGTTTTCGCCTGCGCCGCCAGGTTGCGGTTGAGGCGCCCCTGGGCGTTTCGAAATCGCCGCGCCAGCGCATTTTCGGGCACGATCCCCTGACCGACTTCATTGGTCACAATCACGATCTGAGCGGGTGTCGCGGCGATGGCTGAGAGCAGATCGCGGGTCTGTGCGGCGATGTCATGTTCGGCCAGCAGATGGTTCGTGAGCCAGAGCGTGGCGCAGTCCATCAGTAGGATTTCCCCGGTGCGGCGCTCGGAAATGATGCGGGCGGCGGCGAAGGGTTCCTCGATTGTGCACCAACTTTCGCCTCTGGCTGTGCGATGGTGCGCAATCTTTGTGCGCATTTCGTTATCAAACACCCGAGCCGTGGCCAAGTAGAACTTATCCAACCCACTGTCACAGCATATTTTTTCCGCGATATCGGATTTTCCGGACGCGGCGCCTCCGACCAGGAGTGTGAAAGAATTGCACATGTTCGTGAAACTAAAAGTCATCCAGATGCGTTACCCTCCACGTAACAGGAGTAGCAACCGCTCGCAAACGGCTTATGCACAGGTACGGGGCGGACAACTCGCAGGAGGTCCATATGGCACTCGATATGACTGTATACCCAGACAGTTTGCCGCGCCGGGCAATGAAGGCAGAAATGCTGGATGCGGAGACGGAAATAGAACTGGCACGCGCCTGGCGAGATCATCGCGATGAGGCTGCGCTGCACCGTCTTGTGACGGCCTATATGCGGCTGGCGATTTCCATGGCGGCAAAGTTCAAACGCTACGGCGCGCCAATGAACGATCTGATTCAGGAAGCGGGCCTTGGGCTGATGAAAGCGGCTGACAGGTTCGATCCGGATCGCGGTGTGCGGTTCTCGACCTATGCCGTCTGGTGGATCAAGGCGTCGGTGCAGGACTACGTGATGCGCAACTGGTCGCTGGTGCGCACCGGCTCGACCTCTTCGCAGAAATCGCTGTTCTTCAACATGCGCCGGGTGCAGGCGCGCCTTGAACGTGAGGCGGCAGGCCGCGGGGAACAGCTCGACCATGACCAATTGCTGCAGATGATTGCCATGGATCTTGGCGTGCCGCTGCGCGATGTGGAGATGATGGACGGGCGTCTCTCCGGCTCGGATTTCTCACTGAATGCCCAGCAATCCGGTGACGAAGATGGCCGGGAATGGATCGAAACACTGGCTGATGACGGCGAAAACACTGCTGAGCTGGTGGGCGAAGCGCATGACCAGAAACAGATGAACCTCTGGCTGACGGATGCGATGGATGTGCTCAATGCGCGTGAGCGATTCATTCTGCGCGAACGCAAGTTGTCAGAGGAGCCGCGCACGCTGGAAAGCCTTGGCGAAGAATTGTCCCTGTCGAAAGAGCGGGTGCGCCAGCTTGAGGCCGGGGCGCTTGTCAAAATGCGCAAGACGCTGGAACGCCATGGTGAGGCGCTGACGCTTCTGCTCAACTGAACGCATCTGAGCGCGAGTGCTTGAGTTTGCGCGGGGCGCGTCCTACACCTTTGTCCAGCGGATAAAGGGACGGCAGATGCTGAACGACAAGGTAATTCTATTGATCATCGGTGGCGGTATTGCCGCCTTCAAGTCTCTTGATCTGATCCGGCGGCTTCGCGATGAGGGCGCACGTGTTGTGCCGGTGCTCACCAAAGCCGCAGAGGAATTCGTGACCCCTCTGTCGGTGTCCGCGCTGTCTGCCGAAAAAGTCTACCGCGAATTGTTCGATCTGACCGATGAAGCCGAAATGGGGCACATCGAATTGAGCCGCGCGGCGGATCTGGTCGTGGTGTCACCTGCGACAGCGGACCTGTTGGGCAAGATGGCCAATGGGTTGGCCAATGATCTTGCATCCACCCTGCTGATGGCAACCGATACGCAGGTGCTGGTGGCCCCGGCGATGAATGTGCGCATGTGGGAACATCCAGCGACGCAACGCAACGTGGCGACACTGAAAGCCGACGGCGTTCTGTTCGTGGGGCCTGAAGAAGGCACCATGGCCTGTGGTGAATTCGGGCCGGGACGTTTGTCGGAAACCCCGGATATCATCGGGGCGATCCGCGCGGCGCTGACAGATGGACCGTTGCGCGGCAAACATGTTCTTGTCACGTCCGGGCCGACCCATGAGCCGATTGATCCGGTGCGCTACATCGCCAACCGCTCCTCTGGGGCGCAGGGCGCGGCGATTGCGGCTGCGCTGAGGGACATGGGCGCCGCGGTGAGCTTTGTGACCGGTCCGGCCGATGTGCCGCCGCCTTCGGGGGTCAATGTGATCCGGGTCGAAACCGCGCGAGAGATGCTGGATGCGGTGACGCAAGCGCTGCCTGCGGATGTCGCAGTCTTTGCCGCCGCCGTCGCAGATTGGCGCGTCAGCAGCGCCAGTGCATCGAAAATCAAAAAGAAAAAGGGCAAGCTGCCCGTTCTGGAATTTTCCGAAAATCCCGACATTTTGGCCACGGTGAGCCAGATGACCGAAGGCCGGCCCCGGCTGGTGGTCGGCTTCGCCGCTGAAACCGATGACGTAGTCGCTCATGCCACGGCAAAACGGTTACGCAAGGGATGCGACTGGATTGTCGCCAATGATGTCACGCCTTCTACGGGAATCATGGGCGGGGCGGAAAATACTGTCACGCTGATCAACGACCGGGGCGTTGAAGACTGGCCGCGCATGGGCAAGGATGACGTCGCCCGGCAACTGGCGCATCGCATTGCCGACGCGCTGAGCACGCACTGAGCTTTGAGCTTGGTGCCTCACAACAAAGACATGAGAGAAATGACCGTTTCCATTCAAATCCAATGGCTCGATGGAGCTGACCCGTCGATCAAACTGCCGTCCTATGAAACCGAACATGCGGCAGGCGCCGATGTGCGGGCCAATTTTCCGCCAGAGCTGCGCGACGCGGGCGTCGCGCTTGACCCCGGCGTGCGAGCATTGATCCCCACGGGTTTTGCCATGGAGATCCCACCCGGCTATGAGGTGCAGGTGCGCCCGCGCTCTGGTCTGGCACTCAAGCACGGGATCTCTATGGTCAACACACCCGGCACGATTGATGCCGACTACCGTGGGCCGATTGGGATCTTGTTGATCAATCACGGTGAAGAAACGTTCCATGTCACCCATGGCGAACGCATTGGGCAGATGGTTGTTGCGCCTGTGGTGCAAGGGCGCTTTGCTACGACCGACAGCCTGAGCGAAACCCGGCGCGGCACAGGCGGTTTTGGGTCGACTGGTCGCACATGATCGCGGTTCTGGTCATCGCCGCCGTGCTCTGGGGCATTGCTGCGTGGGTGGGGGCTCCGCGATGGACGCGCTGGGCGATGATTGGAGCTCTTTATTTGGCGGTGTTGTGTGCGCTTGTCGTACTGCCGCCAGCTCATCCCTTGCGCGCCTCTATGGATGGAAGTGCTGGCGAATGGCTGATTTTGGGCTGCCTTGCGTTGTTCGGGGTGGCTTATCGATTCGGCCTGCGGGCGCTGCGCAAACGTGCGAGCAGACAGGTCCTGTCCGACCAGCTCCCCGTTCCACATGCGTCGGTTGACAGCCCCTTTGGTCCGGCTGAACTGGATCGCTACATGCGCCACATTTTGCTGCGCGAAATCGGCGGGCCGGGGCAGCGCAAGCTGAAAGAGGCAAAGGTGCTGGTGATCGGGGCCGGTGGTCTGGGCGCGCCGGTGCTGCAATATTTAGCGGCCTCCGGCGTGGGAACGATCGGGGTAATCGACGACGATGTGGTCGAGGCCTCAAATCTGCAGCGGCAGGTGATTCATGACGATGAGGCTTTGGGCCAGCCCAAGGTATTTTCGGCGGCTGCCGCCATGCGCGCGCAGAATCCCTTTATCACCGTTAAGCCTTATCACCGGCGATTTGACGACAGTTCTGCAGATCTGGTGGCCGAATATGACCTGGTGATAGACGGCTCGGACAATTTAGACACGCGCTATCTGGTGAATGCTGTTTGTGTGGCCCAGCACAAGACCTTGATTGCGGCCGCGATCACCCAATGGGAGGGTCAAATTAGCACATATAAACCGCATGAGCGCGGGCCTTGTTATCAATGTGTGTTCCCCGAACGTCCTGCCGAGGGCATGGTGCCGAGCTGTGCAGAAGCGGGGGTTGTGGCCCCTTTGCCCGGCATTCTGGGCACCATGCTTGCCATGGAAGCGCTTAAGGAGATCACCGGGGCGGGCGAAGGGCTGAGCGGGCGATTGATGCTCTATGACGGGCTTTATGCCGACAGCCGCACGATCCGGGTGCAAAGGCGGGCTTCCTGCTCGGTCTGCGGCACACAAAACACCGCCTAGGCCCTGTGCGGGTCTTTTCCTTCTGCGGTCGGAGGCTTAGCTTCTGTGCAAAGGAGATCTCAATGAACAACCCGTATCTGTCTGAGTGGACCACTGCGTTTCAACTGCCACCCTTTTCTGAGCTGAAAGACGAAGACGTCATGCCTGCCGTCGATGCCGCGCTGACAGAGGCGCGCCGGGCGATACAGGCGATTGCGGACACTCCCGAGGCCCCGAGTTTCACCAATACCATTGAGGCGCTGGAACGCGCGGATGCCACCCTGTCCAAGGTGCTGGGGGCTTTTTACGGTATGGCTGGGGCGGATACGAATGAGGTACGCGACGCCTTGATGCGGGACCTGTCGCCGGTTCTGTCGGCCTATTCGTCAGAGGTGACGTCGAATGCGGCCCTGTTTGACCGGATCGAGGCGCTGTGGACCAAGCGTGACAGCCTGGAGCTGACCGACGAACAGGCCCGCGTGCTGATGTTGACGCGTCGGTCGTTTGTGCGCTCCGGGGCCAAGCTGGAAGGCATCGACAAGACACGTATGGCCGAAATCAAGTCGCGGCTCGCGACTTTGGGCACCCAGTTCACCCAAAATCTTCTGGCCGATGAACGGTCATGGTTCATGGAGCTGTCCGAAGACGATCTGCAAGGCCTGCCGCAGTTTGTTGTGGATGCGGCACGCGCCGCCGGAGAGGAAAAAGGCGCCAGGGGTCCGGCGGTGACGCTGTCGCGTTCTCTGATCGTGCCTTTCCTGCAGTTTTCTCCCCGCCGCGACCTGCGCGAGCAGGCCTTCAAGGCCTGGGCAGCACGCGGGGCCAATGGCGGTGAAACCGACAACCGGGAAATCGCCGCCGAGATCTTGAAGCTGCGCGAGGAACGGGCCAAGTTGCTGGGCTATGACAGCTTTGCCGCCTACAAGCTGGAAACGGAAATGGCCAAGACGCCCGAGGCCGTGCGCGATCTGTTGATGCAGGTTTGGGCCCCGGCCAAATCCGCTGCCGAACGCGACGCCGAAATTCTGGCGGCGATGATGGCCGAAGACGGGGTGAACGCCGATCTGGAACCTTGGGACTGGCGTTATTATTCCGAAAAACGTCACAAGGCGGAACATGATCTCGATGAGGCGGAGCTGAAGCCCTATCTGCAACTCGAGCGCATGATTGAGGCGGCCTTTACCTGTGCCAACCGTCTGTTCGGGCTGGAGTTTGAGCCGCTCGACATGTCGACGTACCACCCGGATGCGCGGGCCTGGAATGTGACGCGCGATGGCAAACATATTGCCGTGTTCATCGGCGATTATTTCGCCCGTGGGTCCAAACGGTCCGGGGCGTGGTGCACGGCTATGCGCAGCCAGCAAAAGCTGCTGGGCGACATCCGTCCGATCGTGCTCAATGTCTGCAACTTTGCCAAACCGTCAAAAGGGGAGCCAGCGTTGCTGTCGTATGACGACGCGCGCACTCTGTTCCACGAATTCGGCCATGCATTGCATCAGATGCTGTCGGATGTGACCTATGAATCCATTTCCGGCACCTCTGTGGCGCGTGATTTTGTCGAATTGCCGTCTCAGCTTTATGAACACTGGCTGGAAGTACCTGAAGTGCTGGAAGAATTCGCCACCCATTGCGACACCGGTGCCCCGATGCCACGCAACATGCTGGACCGTCTGCTGGCGGCGCAAACCTATGATCAGGGCTTTGCGACGGTGGAATACATTGCCTCCGCGCTGGTCGATCTGGACTTCCACGATGGGGCGGCGCCTGCAGATCCGATGGCGGCACAGGCCGAGACGCTGACGCGCATCGGGCTGCCGCATGCCATCACCATGCGCCACGCCACACCGCAGTTCGCGCATGTGTTCTCTGGCGACGGCTACAGCTCCGGCTATTACAGCTACATGTGGTCCGAGGTTATGGATGCGGATGCGTTTGAGGCCTTTGAAGAACATGGGGCCTTCGACCCCGCCACAGCGCGGTTGTTGGAGGAAAACATCTTGTCTAAGGGCGGTTCCGAGGATGCGGAAACTCTCTATACCGCCTTCCGTGGACGGATGCCCGGGGTCGAGGCCCTGCTCAAGGGGCGTGGTTTGCTGGCGGAGTGAGCTGTCGGCTCAGTCCGCTTCGCCCGCGACGTCTTTGTGGATGATCACATCAGCACTCGGGTAGTGGTCAAGGATCATGCGTTTGAGGTCTGCGGAAATCGCGTGGGCCTCGCGCAGGGTCTGGTCCCCATCCACTTCGATATGGATGTTGATAAAGGCCTTGGACCCCGCCATGCGGGTTTTCAGGTCGTGATAGGCAAAGACGCCGGGCATCTCTCGTGTCAGGGTTTCGATCTCTTCGACCATTTCGGGCGGGGCAGAGCGATCCATCAACGCATCCCAGGCCGATTTGAAAATATTGAGCGCCCCTATGATCAGAATGCCGGCGGCCCCGAGCGCCACGACGCTGTCGAGTTGGTGAAAGCCAAAAGCAGAGGAGGCGATCAGGGCAAAGATCGCACCGATATTTGGGATCAGGTCGCCGACGTAATGCAGGCTGTCTGCCGAGACCACCTTTGATCCGGTCTGGCGCGCCACCCGGCGTTGCCACATCACGAGCGCAAGGGTCAGGACGATGGAGAGTACCATGACGCCGATGCCCACACCTTCGGCGCTCATTTCCTTGGGCGTGGGGGACAGCAGGCGGCGCACGGCGGTGACCGCGATCACGCTGCCGGAAATCAGAATGAACACCGACTGGGCGAGAGCGGCCAGATCCTCGGCAGAGGTATGACCAAAGGCGTGGTCGTCGTCCGGCGGGCGTGCGGCATAGTAGATGGCCAGCAACCCACCTGCGGCAATCAGCAGGTCCATGGCGCTGTCGGCCATGGAGGCGGCAATCGACATCGATCCGGTGAGGCTGAGTGCCCAGAGCTTCGCCAGCACCAGAATGGTGGCCACGCTGACCGAAGCAATGCCGGCAGACAGGTTCAAACGCTTCTCACCCATGTGCGCCCCCAAAGACCCCGGGGGCGAGCAGCTTGCCGTTGTGCGTTCTCATTCCAGGATCTCCCCGGATTTGACTCCCCAGAGGCCGGTTTTTTCCACCCAGCCTTTCTGGCCCTGTGCTGAAATCCTGCACCAGGAAATCGAGCATTCCAGCAGGCGTAAAATCGCGCCCTTTTCGGCCCGGGCATTGATCCGGGACTGGGTGTCAGAGCGGGAATAGACCGTGATCGTGTCGTCACTCACCAGCGCCGTGCGGACGCCGGAAATCAGCGAATAGTGAATCCAGCCGACAGCCCCTTCGATATCGCGCACCCGGCGCCAGTGTCCATATTCCGCAATGACCTCAAGCGGATAGCCGCGATGGGTGAAGACCCAGTCAATGCGGTGCGACAGCGAGGGACCCCGCCGAACATTGGCTTCATCGGCTTTGAGAGATACGAAACGGGGCAGGGGCAGGTTGGTCACCGGCCCGCGTTTGGCGGGCTGCGCGGGGGTGGTTTCAGGGATCGCGGTCACTGGGGCGTCTTGCGCAATCATCGGTGCCGCCGTGCCCATGGAGATAGCGCAGAGCAGCGCAGCAAGAAACAACCGGCAGGAAACAGGCGTGAAAATCCCGCCGTGCCGTGGCGCATCTGTCCCGGTCAGGGGGTTGGGGGCGGCTGTGGTCAAGGACTGCTGCATCTTCACTTGGCTCTTCGTCAGGGGCGCGCGTCGCGCTGGCCTTTGTGCCTTTACGGTCTTATCCTTTACGCCTTGCCCGGATGCAATCCAGTTTGCCAGTATGGGGCTGAAAAAGAAAGCGGGAGGGATATTCATGGCACAGCCACGGCTGAAAATTGTTGTCACACGGGCGCTGCCCGAAGTGGTCGAAACCCGTATGAAAGAGCTCTTCGATGTGGAGCTCAACCATGAAGATCGCAAGCTGTCGCGTGAAGAGCTTGCCCGGGCCATGCAGCGCGCCGATGTTCTGGTTCCCTGTGTAACGGATCGAATCGATGCCGGGCTGTTGGGACAGGCCGGTGATCGGCTAAAACTGATCGCCAACTATGGCGCCGGCGTTGATCATATCGATGTCATGACGGCACAGGCGCGCGGCATTCTGGTGACGAACACGCCCGGCGTGATGACCGATGACACGGCAGATATGGCCATGGCGCTGATTCTGGCGGTGTCACGCCGCATTCCCGAAGGCCAAAGCGTGATGCAGTCCGGCGCGTGGGATGGCTGGGCGCCGACCGCCTTCATGGGGCAGCGTCTGAGCGGCAAGCGGCTAGGCATTCTGGGGATGGGCCGTGTCGGTCAGGCGGTGGCGCGCCGCGCCCGTGCCTTTGGTCTGTCCGTGCATTATCACAACCGTCGACGGCTGCATGCTGAGGTCGAACAGGGGTTGGAGGCGACATGGTGGGACAGTCTGGATCAGATGCTCAGCCGCATCGACATTCTGTCGGTAAACTGCCCGCATACGCCCGCGACCTTTCATCAGATCAATGCGCGGCGGCTGAAGCTGATGAAGCCGACGGCGATCATCGTGAACACCTCCCGCGGTGAGGTCATCGACGAAAACGCCCTGACGCGCGGACTGCGGGCGGGCGAGATCGGGGGGGCGGGGCTGGACGTGTTCGAACATGGCCATCAGATCAACCCGCGTCTGCGCGAGCTGCCCAATGTGGTGCTCTTGCCGCATATGGGCTCCGCTACGGTGGAGGGGCGCATCGAGATGGGGGAAAAGGTGCTGCTCAACATCCACACCTATGCCGACGGGCATCGCCCGCCAGACATGGTTTTGCCAGCGATGCTTTGAACACGGAACCCACAGGATGTCGCATCATGCGCAGCGATATGAGTTTCTGAAAATCAAGAAATTCAATGCATAAAACATTTTCGTTTGGTCCTGTCGTGGCTGTGCGGAACTCCTGCGGGAGGCTGCGCGTTGGCTTTGCGAGTCTGAAATGACACATGACACGGAAAGGAGATCGCGATGAATTGGGATCAAGTTGAAGGCAAGTGGAAGGAAATGAGCGGCAAGCTGAAAGAGGAGTTTGGGGACCTCACCGACGATGATCTGAAGGAGGCCGAAGGCGACCGTGAGCAGCTTGAGGGGAAGATCCAGCAACGCTACGGCAAGACCAAGGAAGAGGCCAAGAAGGCAATCGACGACTTTCTTGCGAAGGTGTGATCATGACCAATATCGCAGCATTCAAAAAAGACCCGGCCCATGTGCTCTGGGAAACGCTTGAAGATCTGCATGCCGGCATGTTCGGCATTCAGGGGGCGAAAGATCATATGCAGCCGATGAGCCATTTTTGCGATCGTGCCAAGGGCAAGCTCTATTTTATCACCTCGTCCGACACCGATATCGTGTCGCACATCGGGGACGGCGCCATTGCGCATTTCTGCATCGTCTCGAAAGGTCAGGATCTCCACGGATGCTTGTCGGGGGCGGTTAGCCTCTCGCAGGATGATGCTAAGATCGACGAACTTTGGTCCACGGTTGCCGACGCCTGGTTCGAAGGAGGTCGGTCTGATCCGAAGGTGCGTTTGATCGAAATGTCTCTGGATGAGGCTTCACTTTGGGCCTCTACGGGAAATCCTTTCAAGTTTGGGTTCGAGATCGCGCGCGCCAAAATGAGCGACGAGCTTCCCGACGTTGGCGCACATGTGACGGTGTCGTTTCCCAAAACGGCTTAATGGCATGATGGATGGCTGACAGACAAGAAAACGCGCCCTGTCCGGGGAGCGTTTTCCTTTTGTCTGGGTCTTTCGGGCGGTCAGGCCTCAATGGTCGCGCTGGTCCTTGATGAAGGTGCCGTTGTTCAGTTCCTGCATGGCCTGAAACAGCTCTTCGCGGGTGTTCATCACGATCGGGCCGTGCCAGGCGACAGGCTCCTGCAGCGGCTGACCCGAAATCAGCAGGAAGCGGACGCCTTCGGGACCCGCGGTGACGACGATTTCGTTGCCGGTGTCGAAGTTCACCAATGTGCGGTTGCCGGACATGTCGCGAATGTTGATCTCTTCGCCGCCCAGTTCCTTTTCGACCCGCACCCCATAGGGGGTGGAGGCATCTCGGAACTGTCCTGCCCCGGCGAAGACATAGGCGAAGGTATTGGCATAGGTGTCGACCGGCAGCACCTTGCGTGTGTTCGGTGGTACGGAAATGTCCAGATAGAGCGGATCGGCGGCGATGCCATCCACGGGACCGCGTTTGCCCCAGAAGCTGCCTGTGACGATCTTCACACGGGTGCCGTCATCGTCGATGATCTCGGGAATGTCGGAGCCCTGAATGTCCTGATACCGCGGTGCGGTCATTTTAAGGCTGGAGGGCAGATTGGCCCAGAGCTGAAACCCATGCATACGGCCCTGCGCGTTCCCGCGCGGCATTTCCTGATGCATGATGCCCGAGCCTGCGGTCATCCATTGCACTGAGCCGGCCCCCAGAACCCCCTTGTTGCCGAGGCTGTCACCGTGTTCGACCTCGCCGTCGAGCACATAGGTGATTGTCTCAATTCCACGATGCGGGTGCCAGGGAAACCCTTTGGCATAAAGTGCCGGATCGTCGTTGCGGAAATCGTCGAACAGCAGGAAGGGATCGAATTCCCGGGGTTTGTGGAACCCGAAGGCACGATAGAGGTGGACACCCGCCCCTTCGATTGTGGGCTGGCCTTGAGAGGTGGATTTCACGGGGCGGAAGGTCATGATGCTCTCCTGAACTGATGATGCCTATCATGTAGGATTTGCCTTATGTGCGTAAACATCCGCAGGCAAACGGTCAGTGTGCATGAGCGCGCAGACTGTCCGCGGTCGACCGTTTGGTGGTCGCGACGCGCGGGACAGGGGCGGAACTGAATGAAAAAGCGCCCCGCAGGGCGCCCGATCATTTCTTATTGGAGCCGTAGACGTTGTCCGGCGTCGGGAAGGCACGTGATTTGACGTCTTCGGCATAGTCGGCAATCGCCGCTTCGATGGCGTCGCCGACCGCGCCGAATTTTTTGACGAATTTCGGCACCCAGTCATTCAGGCCCAGCATGTCTTCCATGACCAGAATCTGCCCGTCGCAGGTTTTGGAGGCGCCAATGCCGATGGTCGGCACGTCGATGGCGGCGGTGATCTTGTCGGCCAGCGGCTCGACCACGCCTTCGACTACCACAGCAAAGGCCCCGGCATCTGCCACGGCTTTGGCGTCGTCGATGTGGAACTGCCAGCTGTCTTCGTCCCGGCCCTGCGTTTTGAAGCCACCCATGATGTTGGTGGACTGCGGGGTAAGGCCGATATGTCCCATCACCGGGATGCCGCGTTCGGTCAGGAATTTGATGGTCTCAGCCATGCGCGCGCCGCCTTCCAGCTTGACGGCCTGACATTGGGTTTCCTTCATGATCAGCGCCGCATTGCGAAACGCCTGAGACGGGCTTTCCTCGTAGGAGCCAAAGGGCATATCGACCACGATTAGCGCGCGTTTGGTGCCACGCACCACGGCCTTGCCGTGCATGATCATCAGTTCCAGCGGCACGCCGACCGTGCTTTCCATGCCATGCATCACCATGCCGAGACTGTCCCCGACCAGCAGGAAGTCGCAGTATTTTTCTGCGATGGCCGCGGTATGGGCGTGATAGGCCGTCAGCGACACGATTGGGGCGCCGCCTTTTCGGGCACGGATTTGCGGCACGGTCACCCGGCGGATGGTTTCGGTTTGGCTGGACATGTCTTTTCCTCCTTAAGACGGGTCGGCGACGCGTTGGTCGATCAATAGCACATCGCCGAAACGGGCAGCCAGAAGGATCACCACCGGCCGGTCGATCGGTCCGTTGATTTTCTCCAGTGTCGCTGCGTCACGAACATCGATGCTTTCGATTTTCGCGCGCGGTTCGCGGCTGATGAAGGCGCGGAGTTCCGCTTCGAGTTCGTCGTCGGTGCGTCCGTCGGAGGCTTCATAGTCGCCGTAGGCCAGAGCCTTGTTGAGGATCAGCGCGGCTTGGCGATCTTCGGGCGACAGGCGCACATTGCGCGAAGACAGGGCCAGCCCATCGACATCGCGCACCGTCGGCACCCCATTGATTTCGATCGGAATATCGAGATCGCGCACCATGGTCTTGATCACCAGAAGCTGTTGATAGTCCTTTTCACCAAAGAAGGCCTTGTCTGCTCCAGTGATGTTGAACAACTTGCTCACGACGGTGCAGACGCCTTTGAAATGGCCGGGACGCAACGCCCCCATCAGCAATCCATCAAGCTGTTCTGTGACCACGGTGGTCTGTTTCTGTGGGTGGTACATCTCCTCGACGGTGGGGCAGAACACGGCATCGATCCCCTCAGACTCGAGCATCGCAAAATCGCGGTGCTCGTCACGGGGATAGGCGTCCAGATCGGCTGCCTCTCCAAACTGCGTGGGGTTGACGAAAATCGACACCACGACCCGGTCGCTTTGGGCCTTGGCCGCGCGCACCAGTGTCAGGTGACCCTCGTGCAGATAGCCCATGGTTGGCACCAGAGCCACGGTTTGACCCGCTGCATGAAAGCCACGAACGGCTTGGCGGATCTCCGCTTTGGTTCGGTAAGTCTGCACCGGTCTGTTCCTCGGATGTGGCGGTTTTCGCGCGGACCATACAAGCCAGGAAAAGGCGCGGCAACTGAAACTCCGGCGCCAACTCCCGGATGATCGGACGGGGACGTCCATAGAATGCCTTTGCTGTTTCGTAATTTGGCCAAAGTTTTGAAGCTCTGTATCAGCAGTCTTGAAAGGAGCTGGCGATGCCGAATTTCAGAAAGGTCGTGACTGTGGCGAGCCTCTGCCTCGGCGTTGGCTTGATTGGGTATTCCGCAGTCTCTGCCGCCCGTATCAAAGGTGTGCTTCCTGAACGGAATGCGTCTTTCAAAGAGACTTTTGCAAGCTTTTTGCCCTCCCCGAAGGAAGCGCCAAAGTCGGAGCTGTACACTGTGCTGCCCGCCAGCCTTGAGGGCTGTACGGAGGCGCCGGAGGCGCAAACCCCTTCACAGGAGCAAGACCAGAAACAAAGAGACGCCGCCGCGCGCTTGCTCGCGGGGGCAACGCTGCAAAAGGCGGGCCTCGACGCTGCGACCAAGGTCTATGTCTGTGGCGATCAAAAAATTGCGGTTCTGCTGACGCGCCGTCCAGATGCCGCGAAAATGGGTTTTGGAGCGGCTCTTGCGGTGAAGCAGGCCGGGGTTGATCCGCTTCAAAGGGAACGCGCGTTTATGGCGGCGATGAGTGAGATGAATCCTGTCTTCGCAGAAGTCGACGGGGTTGCAATTCGTTTTGATGTGGAGGCCATGGACCACGCCGACGAAGACCGGCGGCTTCGTGACGGCGGGGTGAAGGCGTTGCAGGAAAGCCTCGCGGCGGGCCATCCTTTGCAAGCCAAGGCATATATCGGGGACCGATATGAGTTTAGCCTTGTCAGTGATGCCTCCGAAGATGTCATCGTGGACTTTTTGTCCCGCGTACAATTTGCGCGTCTGGTTGAGGCCGCAGAGGCTGGCGGTGTGCTTGCGCCGGTTGCCCCGGAGGAGGCTGACATCGGGATTGTAAAGCGTTTCACCAGTATGATTGGGATCGATGCAGACGATACGACACCGACGCCTGAGGAACCCAGTGAGCCTGCTTATGTGAGCGAATGTCGGATGGTCAACGCCAAGAAAGTCTGTAGCATTGTGCGCGCCGAGCCTTGATGTAGCCTGTCGTCAGATGTGCACTCCATCAGGCAAGGCCAGATGGCCTTACCTGATTTGAGTTGCGCTCCCAAAAGCGCTCTCAGCTTTCCGGGCTCAGGCGTCAGAAGAGTCTGTGACAAGTTCGTCCCAGCATTCCAGCGCTTTCGCCGCATACATCAGAACCGGACCGCCGCCCATTTGGACGCACATGGCCAGCATTTCGGTCAGCTCTTCGCGGGTGCCACCGTGTTTCATCAGTGCTTCGACGTGAAAGCCCACACAGGGTTCACAGCGTACGCCAATGGCCACAGACAGGGCAACCAGTTCCTTGGTCTTGTGATCAAGGGCATCGCCTTCCAGCGCGGCTTTCGACATCGCGCCGAAGCCTGCGGGAATGTTGCGGTTGGCTTTGTTGAGTGCGCGCAGCGCGTTGCGCATGGATTCATTCTTTTCGGCCCAGGACATGGGTCACTCCTTTGTTCGCGTGTGTTCAATCGCCCCGCTTTTGGCACAGCCATGGCGGGCGGACATTGATCCCAGTCAAACATATTCTTTTATCACAATGAGATGTAATGATTCTTGAGGGCCAAACGAAAAAGGCCCACGTGGAGACGCGGGCCTTTCAGATTACTCGTGAGCGAAGCCGTTATTGCGGCAGTTCGCCGGTCAGCCCCTCAACGTAGAAGGTCATACCGGCCAGCGTGCCATCGTCGGCCACTTCGCCTTCGGCCAGCCACGGAGTGCCGTCCTGTTTGTTGATCGGCCCGGTGAACGGGTGGTATTCTCCGGCCGCGATGCTGTCACGTAGGGCTTCAGCACCAGCTTTCACGTCTTCGGGTACAGCCGAAGAAATCTCGCCGATCCCCACCATGCCGGGACCGATGCCGTCCCAAGTGTTGTCGGATTCCCATGTGCCGTCGATCACAGCCTGAATGCGTTCGATGTAATAGGGGGCCCATTCATCGATGATCGAGGAAATGCGCGGCATCGGGGCGAATTCCGCCATGTCTGCAGCCTGGCCGAAGGTGTAGACGTTTCCGGCTTTTTGCGCGGTGATCTGCGGGGCGGTCGAATCGGTGTGCTGCAGCACAACATCGATGCCCTGATCGATCATGGCCTGGGTGGCGTCGGCTTCTTTGGCGGGGTCAAACCAGGTGTTCAGCCAGACAACTGACATTTCCACATCCGGGTTCTCTTTCTTGGCGTGCAGGAAAGAGGAGTTGATGCCGCGGATCACTTCGGGGATCGGGAAAGAGCCGATGTAGCCGATCTTGTTGGTTTCGGTCATGTGACCGGCCAGATAGCCTTCGATGGCGCGGCCTTCATAGAAGCGGGCGGAGTAAACGCCAACGTTCTCGGCGGTCTTGTAGCCGGTGGCATGTTCGAATTTCACGTCCGGGAATTTGGCCGCGACGTTGATGGTGCCATCCATATAGCCGAAAGAGGTCGTGAAAATGATGTCAGCGCCGGACAGGGCCATTTGCGTCATCACGCGTTCTGCGTCCGGGCCTTCGGGCACGCTTTCCTGTTCCACCAGTTCGATGGCATCGCCGAAATGTTCTGCCACCACCATGGCTGCTTCGTGGTGGTGCTGCGACCAGCCGCCGTCATTTTTCGGACCGACATAGATGAAACCGACCTTGACCGGATCAGCCGCAAAGGACGGGAATGCAGCGCCGAGCGCCAGAGTGGAAGCGGCCGCAGCCGTCAGCAGAGTTCTACGTTTCATGAAAGTCTCCCCAGTTGGTTCAAAGTGTCTCGTGATGTGAGTTTAGATGATCACGAGGTGTGGAAAATCCGTCCCAGCATGGCAGGCGCGTTGGACGCACCATGCCTGCGGGCGGAGATGACGACAAGCACAACAATTGTCGCAAGAAACGGCGACATCGACAACAATTCGACCGGCACTTTGGCGCCTGCGGCCTGCAGGTTCAGCTGCAACACGGTGATGCCGCCAAACAGATAGGCGCCGATCAGGACACGGCCCGCGCGCCAGCTGGCAAAGACAACGATCGCCAGCGCGATCCAACCAATGCCTGCGGTGATGCCGTCGGTCCATTGCGGAACCCGCACAAGGCTGATGTAGGCACCGCCGAGACCGGCCATGGCGCCGCCGAAACCGATGGCAAGAAAACGCACCAGCTTCACCTTGTAGCCCAGCGCATGGGCCGCTGCGTGGTTTTCCCCGACTGCGCGCAGGATCAGCCCGGCACGGGTGTATTTGAGAAAAGCCCAGACCGCGATCACCAAGATCAGGGATAGATAGACGATGGCGTCATGCTGGAACAGGATTGGTCCGATCACCGGGATGTCTTCCAGCAAAGGAATGTTCATATCTCCCATGCGCGGCGGGGACATGCCTTGGTAGTTTTGCCCCAACAGCGACGCCAGCCCTGTGCCCAGCAGCGTCAGCGCCAAACCCGCAGGAACCTGCGTGGTCAGAAAAATCTGGGTCAGTAGGCCAAACAGCATGGACAGCAACGCGCCGCCAAGGGCTGCGGCGACAAACCCGATGGCGGGAGATTGCGTTTCCACGGCAGCGATAAATCCGCAGACCGCGCCGGTGATCATCATTCCCTCAACGCCAAGGTTCAAAACACCGGATTTCTCCGTCACCATTTCGCCCAGAGCGGCCAAAAGGATCGGGGTCGAGGCGACCATGAGCGAGGCCAAAAGGATGACGGGATTAATGCCTCCAAAATCCATTACGCGCTCTCCTTTTCACGCAGGCCGAGATAAAGCGGCAGGGCCAAAGACAGCCCCACGGTGAAACCAGCCGGCAGAACGAGCCACCATCGCGTCACCCCTTCGCGCCGGGCATCGAAAAACGACCAGAGCCAGAAAACTGCTATGGAGATCAACACATCGGCGGAGAACCCTCCGGCGGCTCCATTGGCAAACAGATCAGTCACGAAGGGCAGGGGCGAGAACCCGTTCTGAGCGAACCAGCCACCGAAAAACGCCCATGGGATCACGGTGCCAAGCAACGCCAAGGCAAACCAGACGCGGGAAGAGGGCATCAGGACAGCTCCTTTTTCACAATCATCACGCGGTAGTTCACAAGTATGTCCATGGCCAGAAGTATCATCAACAACATGCCCTGGAACACCTGGATCGCTGCCGACGGCAGGCCCAGCATGAACTGCGCCAACTCGCCACCGATGAAGGTGAGTGCCAGTAACAGTCCGGCCAAAAGGATGCCGATCGGGTTCAAACGGCCTAGGAAAGCCACGATGATGGCGGTGAAACCATAGCCCGCGCCGAAATCGATCGAAATCTGACCCGCCGGTCCTGCCACTTCGAACAACCCGGCCAGCCCGGAAAGTGCCCCGGCGGTGCCGAGGCAGAAGATGACCAGAAGCTTGTCTTTGACCCCTGCGAACCGCGCCGCGCGCGGGCTTTCCCCGGTCAGGCGGATCTGAAAACCCAGCATATGCTTGTTGATCAGCACATAGGCCGCCACCACGGCCGCCAGCGCGGCAAAAACGCCCCAATGCGCCCCGGTCCCGGGGATCAGTTCGAGATTGGACATGCCCGGAATCTGGCTGAGATTGCGGGACCCGGGAAAGCCGTTGCCCTCGGGGTTGCGCAGCCAGTTGAGCGAGGCCGAGGCCAGAAGTTGCTCTGCGACATAGACCAACATCAGCGAGACGAGGATCTCATTGGTGTTGAAGCGTGTTTTCAAAAGCGCGGGGATCATCGCCCAGAGAAAGCCACCCAGCGCCCCGGCAATGACCATCAGTGGGAAAATGAACCAAGCGTCCATGGGATAGAGCGCAAGGCCCGTTGCCGCGCCTGTAATGGCGCCAATGATATACTGGCCTTCGGCCCCAATGTTCCAGATGCCGGCCTTGAACCCGAGGCTTAGCCCGATTGCGATCAGGATCAGCGGGGCGGCCTTGACCAGCAGTTGCGGGCGCGAATAGGCCGCGAATTGCGGATCGAAAAGCGGGTCCCAGAAGATCGTGCGGATGGCGGCGACCGGATCTTTGCCCATGGCAGCAAACAGCAGCCCGCCGAGGATCATGGTCACGATCACCGCAAGGATCGGGGTGGCGAGGGTCCAGGCTTTCGAGGGTTCCGGGCGTTTGACGAATGTGATCATAGCTCCGCCACCTCCATGTCATGGGCCCCGCCCATCATCAGGCCGATCTCATCGACGGTCAGCCCTTTGGCAATACGCGGCGCGGTCAGCGTGCCTTCGTTGAGGGCGGCGAAATGGTCGGAAATTTCCATCAGCTCGTCGAGGTCCTGCGAAATGACAATAATTCCGGCGCCCTTGGCGGCCAGATCCAGGAGGGCTTGCCTGATCGCGGCGGCAGCCGAGGCATCCACGCCCCAGGTTGGCTGGTTTACCACCAGAACCTTTGGATCTTGCAGGACTTCGCGCCCGATGACGAATTTTTGCAGGTTGCCGCCAGACAGCGAACGCGCGGCAGAGCCCGGCCCGGGGGTGCGCACGTCAAAGGTTTCGATGATTTCGCGGGCGAACCCCTCGGTTTTCTTCCAGTTCAGAAAATTGTTGCGCGCGAGTTTCTTGCGCAACACTGCGGTGAGGGCAGTGTTCTCGGTCAGGCTCATATTCGGTGCGGCAGCGTGGCCAAGGCGCTCTTCCGGTGCGGCCAGAAGCCCGCGCTTGCGCCGGGCATTGGGGCCGAGCTGGCCGATGTCCTCGCCCAGAAAGCTGACGTTGCTGGGCTGGGTGCGGGTTTCGCCGGACAGCGCGGCCAGCAATTCGTCCTGACCATTGCCCGCCACGCCACCGATGCCGAGGATCTCCCCGGCACGCAGGCTGAGCGAGACGTTTTTCAACCGGGTGCCAAAGGGATTGGCCGGAATATGGGTCAGCTCCGAAATCTCAAGAAGGACCTCGCCGGTTTCCCCACCTTCGCGGGAGGGCACATGAAGCGTCTGGCCCACCATCAGCTCTGCCATTTCGCGGGCCGTAGTGGTTTTGGGATCGCATTCGCCCACCACCTTACCCAGTCGCAGGATCGTGGCACCGTCGCACAGTGCGCGGATTTCCTCGAGCTTATGCGAAATGTAGAGGATCGAGGTGCCCTCAGATTGCAGCTTGCGCAGGGTGGTGAATAGAATGTCCACCTCCTGCGGGGTCAGCACCGAGGTCGGTTCGTCCATGATCAGTAGCTTGGGGTCTTGTAGCAGACAGCGGATGATTTCGACCCGCTGGCGTTCGCCCGCCGACAGATCTCCGACGATTCGGTTCGGGTCCAGTGGCAGCCCGTAGTTCTCTGACACTTCGCGGATCGACTGCGCCAGAGCGCTCATCTTGGGCGGGTTTTCCATACCAAGCGCGACGTTTTCGGCGACATTCAGCGCTTCGAAGAGGGAGAAGTGCTGGAACACCATGGCCACACCCGCGCTGCGTGCGGCCTGCGGGTTGGGCGGCGCATAGGGCGCCCCTCGCAGGGTCATACGCCCGGCGTCCGGCTTTTCAAGCCCGTAGATCGTTTTGACGAGGGTGGATTTCCCGGCGCCGTTTTCGCCCAAAAGCGCATGAACTGCGCCCTCTCCGATGCTGAAAGACACATCGTCATTCGCCCGCACGCCGGGGTACTGACGCGTCAGCCCTTCGATCTTGATCAGTTCCGTCACCCTGTCTGTTCCCCGTAAGACTCTGTGATCCTTGTTTGCGAGATTAGGCTTGCTGCCACCCCAATCGCAATGGCCTGCGGATGTTTCCCGAATTTCGGTTGCCCAATTGGACAGCAAATGCGTGCGATTTGGGCGTCCGTGTGGCCCAGCGCCCGCAGTCGGCTGCGGAAACGTGCCCATTTCGTTTTGGAGCCGATCAACCCGGCGGAGCCGAACCCGTGGGTCAGCAGCCCATGACACAGCGCCAGATCGAGCGTGTGGGAATAGGTGAGGATCAGGTGTTCGGCGTCGCCGGGGGCATAGCGCACGACCTGATCCGGCTGGGCGGCGATCAGCGGATCGACACCTTCGGGGATGTCCGCAGGAAAGCGATCGTCCGCAGTGTCGACCCAGGTGATCGCGAAATTCGGGAGCGGCGCCAGAGTCTGAACGATGGCACGCCCCACATGGCCCGCGCCCCAGACCCAGAGCTGCCGACGCGCTACGGTTAGGGGTTCGATCATCCACTCGCCGAGCAATTGCGGTTCCACAACGCCTTGAGCGCGGGCCTGCGCCAGCGCCTTTTTGACAGCAAAGGGCATGTCGCCGGGCCCCCGGGCATAGATGTCATCGGGAATGGTGTCGATCTCGGTGAAAACCTCGGTCAACAGCGTGACCGCGCCGCCGCAGCATTGTCCCATGGTTGGGCCGAGTGGCAGATGTTGCAGACGTGGCGCATGAAAGGCGTTCTGGGCCGCTTCATATTCCAGGGTGCCACCGCCAATGGTGCCGGATTGCCCGCCATCCCAGACCAGCATGGCGGCCCCGGTTTCCCTCGGGGCAGATCCTTGAACAGCCGCCACAACCACGCGCGCGACCCGTCCGTGACGGGCCAGCGCGCGGCAGAGCGCCTCTTTGTCGAAGCTCATCCTTGTGCGTCCTGTGATCCACGAGCGCGGGCGATGGCCCGCAGGCATTCTTCGGGCGTGGCCGGAGCATCAAGTGCGGGATAGTGTGGGCCACAGGCCGCACAGGCATCCGAGAGCGCCAGAAAGGCCGAGATCCCCAGCATGAAGGGCGGTTCCCCGACCGCTTTGGAGCGATAAATCGTATCCTCGCGGTTTGCGCCGTCCCAAAGCGCGACGTTGAACACGTCCGGCGCATCGGAACAAGCCGGGATCTTATAGGTCGAGGGCGCATGGGTTTTCAGCAGGCCCTTGTCGTCCCACCACAGTTCTTCGGTGGTGAGCCAGCCCGCGCCCTGCACAAAGCCCCCTTCGATCTGGCCCTTGTCGATGGCCGGGTTCAGCGAGGCCCCGGCATCGTGCAGGATGTCGGTCCGTAGGATCCGGTTTTCCCCGGTCAGCGTGTCCAGAGCGACCTCGGTCAGGGCGATGCCATGGGCAAAATAGAAGAACGGACGTCCCTTGCCCTGAATGCGGTCCCATTCGATCTTGGGTGTCTTGTAAAACCCGGTGGCCGAAAGGCTTACGCGGTTCATATAGGCGAGGGAAATGACCTCTTCAAAACTCATGTCCTGCGCGCCGAACCGCACCCGCCCGTTTTCCCAGATGAACCCGCTTTCGCCGAAACGTTCGAGAAGGAACACTTCGATCCTTGTGCGGATCGCGTCACAGGCGTTCTTGACGGCCATGCCGTTCAGATCCGTGCCCGAAGAGGCGGCGGTGGCGGAGGTGTTGGGCACCTTGCCAGTGTCGGTGGCGGTGATCTTGACCTGTTCGACAGGCACGCCAAAGACTTTGGCGGCGACCTGCGCCACCTTCAGGAACAGCCCTTGCCCCATTTCGGTGCCGCCGTGGTTCAGGTGGATCGAACCGTCGTTGTAGACATGGACCAGCGCGCCCGCCTGATTGAGGTGGGTCAGCGTAAAGGAAATGCCGAATTTGACCGGTGAGAGGCCAAGGCCCTTTTTGATCAGCGGATTTTCCGCATTCCATTTGGCGACAGCGGCGCGGCGGGCGTCATAATCGGCGTCCTTGAGCAGCTTGGCGGTCATGCCATGCAGGATGAAGTCCTCGACCTCCTGACCATAGGGGGTCAACTTGCCGCGCGGCGTCAGCTGACCGCCAGCGTGCGCCGGATGCGGGTCCAGATGTTCGATGCTGCCTTCAGACGTCGGTTCGCCGTCCACGGACAGCACATGGTCCTCGGGCAGACCGTCACCTGCCTTGGGCACCACCATTTCATCGTAGTAGTTCAGCCGCCGCACCTCTGCCGGGTCTTTGCCGAGGCTGTGCGCGATGTGATCCACGACCCGTTCGATGCCCAGCACCCCCTGCGGTCCGCCAAAGCCGCGATAGGCCGTGTTGGACTGGGTGTTCATCTTCAGCCGGTGGCTTTCAATGCGTGCATTCGGCAGGAAATAGGCGTTGTCAGCATGCAGCATGGCCCGGTCCGCCACGGGCAGTGTCAGATCCATCGACCAGCCGGCGCGGGTCAGTTGCAGGAAGTCCACGCCCAGAATGCGCCCGTCATCGTCAAAGCCACAGGTGTAGGAGATCCGGAAATCATGCCGTTTGCCGGTGATGATCATGTCATCGTCCCGGTCATAGCGCATTTTGCAGGGTTTGCCGGTGGCCTGTGCGGCCACGGCGCAGGCGATGGCCAGCCAGTTGCCCTGACTTTCCTTGCCGCCAAAGCCGCCGCCCATCCGGCGGGTTTCCACGCGCACGGCATGCATCGGCACATGCAGGGCATGGGCGACCTTATGCTGGATTTCTGAGGGGTGTTGGGTCGAGGAATAGATGACCATATCACCACCTTCCTGCGGGGCCGCGGCAGCGGCCTGACCTTCGAGATAGAAATGCTCCTGTCCGCCCATCTCGATCGTGCCCTCAATGACATGAGGGGCCTCGGAAATGGCTTTTGCCGCGTCGCCGCAGCCATAGATGCGCGGGGCTTCTTCGAACCGGCTTTCGGCGGCCATGGCCGCATCGTAGTCGAGCAACGCGGGCAGTTCCTTGTAACTGATCCTGGCCAGTTTCACCGCTTTGCGGGCAAGGTGATGCGAGCTCGCTACGACCAGAAACACAGGTTGACCGATGTAGTGAACTTCTGTCGAGGTCAGAAGCGGCTCGTCGCCGAGCGAGGGCGAACAGTCCGGGACATGATCGCCAAAGTCCTCGGCGGTAAAGATCCTGACCACGCCGGGCGCGGCGCGTACGGCGGAAAGGTCCATCTCTGTGATCTCGCCATGGGCAACAGAGGACAGGCCAAAGGCCAGATGCAGGGCTCCAGCCGGCAGCGGAATATCGTCGATGTAGCGGGCCTGGCCCGTCACATGGAGCTTGGCGGCGTCATGGGGGAGCGGAGAACCAACAGACATCAGAGGCCCTCCTTCACGGTCAGCACCGAGGTAGTCAGCCCATTCCTCTCGGCAAAGACGCGGCGCAGCATGTTCTGTGCCGCCGTTAGCCGATAGTCGGCGGAGGCACGCATGTCGCTCATCGGTTTGTAATCCAGCGCAAAGGCGGGCAGGGCGGCTTCGATCGTGTCCGCCTCCCAGGGTTTTCCAAGCAGGGCGGCTTCGACGCTCAGCGCACGCGCCGGTGTGCCCGCCATGCCGCCAAAGGCGATGCGCACCGCGGAAATGATGCCTTCGGTGACGGATATGTTGAAGGCACCGCAGACCGCGGAAATGTCCTGATCGAACCGTTTCGACAACTTGTAGACGGAAAGATCTGTCAGACCGGCCTTGGGCACGGTGATTTTTTCGACAAACTCGGCGGGCTCGCGATCTTGTTTGCCATAAGCGATGAAGAAATCTTCCAGCGGCAGTGTGCGATGGGTTTCACCCTTGCGCAGGGTTAGAGTGGCATCGGTCGCAATCAGCGGCGGCGGACTGTCCCCGATCGGAGAACCGTTGGCGATATTGCCACCCAGGGTGGCCGCAGCCCGCACCTGTGTCGAGGCAAACCGGCGGTACATTTCCGACAGGGAGGCGCAATAAGGGGCAAACGTGGCGATGAGGTCTGCAATCGGGGTCATGGCTCCGATTTCAAAGGCGTCGTCGGTTTCGGTGATGCCTTTGAGATCCGAGACACCGTTGAGGAAAATCACATCCTTCAGATCCCGCATCTGCTTGGTCACCCACAGGCCCACATCTGTGGCGCCCGCAACCAATGTCGCGTCGGGTTTGAGCGCATAGATCGCAGCAAGCTCGTCGGTGTTTTCCGGGCGTTCGGGCATCGCCGGGGCGTCAAAGCTTTGGTGCTCCAGACCCTCGGGCACCGGGGCGTTTTCGGCCTTGCGGGCGGCGCGCAGAATCGGCGCATAGCCGGTGCAGCGGCACAGGTTGCCCGCCAGCACGTCTTCGTGGTTGGTCTCGCCGCGCGCATGGGCGGTGGCCAGAGACATCACGATCCCGGGCGTGCAGAACCCGCATTGGCTGCCATGTTCTTCGATCATGGCGGTTTGCACCGGGTGCAGGTCCTTGCCATCCGACAGGCCTTCGACGGTGGTCACCGATTTGCCGTGAAGCTGTGGCAGGAACAGGATGCAGGCGTTCAGTGGCTTTTTGCCGTCGCCATCTTCGACCATGACGGTACAGGCGCCGCAATCGCCTTCGTTGCAGCCCTCCTTGGTTCCGGTCAGGCCACGTGTTTCGCGCAGGTATTCAAGCAGAGTGCGGGTCGGAGCATCTTGTGCTGTCACAACCTCACCATTCAACCGAAAAGTGATCTCCATAAAATCAGACCAGCCGCTTTCTTTTCTACGATACGCGCCCGATGCGGCGGAAAGCGCGATCCCTCGGCCTCTAAGAAAACCGATTTAACCCGGGATATGCAAGGGAATTGCCCCCTCTGTCTGCTCAGGCTTTGCGCGTTTGATGCATTTCTGAGCGTCTGCGCAGGAGGTCGCTCAGCGTAATTTCGGCTTTGCGTGCGTTTTCGCCTTGGAGTAGCTTCTGCGGTTATGAGCAGCCCGACATTCATTCACCTTCGCGTTCACACCGAATATTCGCTTCTCGAAGGGGCGATGCGGTTGAAGAAACTCAATGGCATTGTCACGGACATGGGCATGCCCGCCGTGGCCGTGACGGATACGAACAACCTGTTTTGCGCGCTGGAGTTTTCCGAATACGCCAAAGGGGCCGGGGTGCAGCCGATCATCGGCTGTCAGGTTGATGTCGCCTATGTCACGCCGCAGCCGGGCGAGCGAGTCAAGCCACCTGCGCCCATCGTTTTGCTGGCGCAAAGCGAACGTGGCTATGAAAACCTGATGAAGCTCAATTCCTGCCTCTATCTCGACAAACACGGAGAGCTGCCACAGGTCACGATCGATGAACTGGCGCAATATTCCGAGGGGTTGATTTGTCTGACAGGGGGCGCGCTTGGCCCGATTGGGCAGATGATTTGCGATCAGCATCAGCCGCAGGCGCGCGCACTTCTGGAGCGCTTCAAGACGATCTACCCCAACCGACTTTATGTCGAATTGCAACGCCATCCGGGCGAAGACGGCACCCACACTCCGGCAGAGCGAATGTGCGAACGCCCCTTCGTGGAATGGGCCTATGATCTGGGGCTGCCGCTGGTGGCCACCAATGACGTCTATTTTCCCAAGCCCGATATGTATGAGGCGCATGATGCGCTGATCTGTATCGCGGAAGGGGCCTATGTCGATCAGGCGGAGCCGCGCCGTCGTCTGACCCCGGAGCATTATTTCAAAAGCCCGGCAGAGATGGCGGCGCTGTTTGCCGACCTGCCGGAAGCCATCGAGAATACGGTCGAGATTGCCCGACGCTGTGCGTTCAAAGCCTATAAACGCGCGCCGATTCTACCGAAGTTCGCCGATGACGAGGTCGAAGAACTGCGCAAACAGGCCTGGGAGGGGTTGGACAAACGCCTTGCCGTGATCGAGGCCGCCGCGCCGCGCGAAGAGTATGAAGCGCGGCTGAAGTTCGAGCTGGGCATCATCGAACAGATGGGCTTCCCCGGCTACTTCCTGATCGTGGCCGACTTTATCAAATGGTCGAAGGATAACAACATACCGGTCGGACCGGGTCGGGGGTCGGGGGCAGGGTCTCTGGTCGCCTATGTGCTGACCATCACTGATTTGGACCCGTTGCGCTACAGCCTGCTGTTCGAACGCTTCCTGAACCCCGAACGTGTGTCGATGCCTGACTTCGACATCGACTTTTGCATGGACCGGCGCGAAGAAACCATTCGCTACGTTCAGGAAAAATACGGGCGCGACAAGGTGGGGCAGATCATCACCTTCGGTGCGCTTTTGTCGAAAGCGGCGGTGCGGGACATCGGGCGGGTGTTGCAGATGCCCTATGGTCAGGTGGACCGGCTGTCCAAGCTGATCCCGGTCGAAGGCGTCAAACCCGTTTCGATCAAACAGGCGCTTGAGGACGAACCGAAGCTGCGCGAAGAGGCCCGCAACGAAGAGGTCGTGAACCGTCTTCTGACCTATGGCCAGCAGGTTGAGGGGCTGTTGCGCAATGCCTCCACACATGCCGCAGGTGTGGTGATCGCGGACCGGCCGACCGACGAACTTGTGCCGCTGTATCAGGATCCGCGCTCCGACATGCCTGCGACCCAGTTCAATATGAAATGGGTGGAACAGGCCGGGCTGGTGAAATTCGACTTTCTGGGCCTTAAAACGCTGACCGTCATTCAGTCTGCAATGGATCTGATTTTCAAATCCGGCCGCCCGCTGCATGTCGCTGCCGATGGCACCGAGCTCTACGAGCCGCCTGAAGGGGCGGAAAACCAGATCAACCTGATCCCACTTGACGACAAGAAGACTTACAAGCTCTATTCAGACGCCAAGACGGTTGCGGTGTTCCAGGTGGAAAGCTCGGGCATGATGACGGCGCTGCGGCAGATGAAGCCCACCTGTATCGAGGACATCGTGGCGCTTGTGGCGCTCTATCGTCCGGGGCCGATGGAAAACATCCCGACCTATTGCGACGTGAAACACGGGCGCAAGGAATTGGAATCGGTCCACCCGACGATTGACCACATTCTGGCCGAAACGCAGGGCATCATCGTTTATCAGGAACAGGTGATGCAGATCGCACAGGTCATGGCGGGCTATTCACTTGGCGGCGCGGATCTTTTGCGGCGCGCGATGGGTAAGAAGATCAAAGAGGCGATGGACGCCGAACGCCCCAAATTTGAAGAGGGCGCGGCCAAGAACGGGGTCGATAAAAAGAAAGCCTCCGAAGTTTTCGATCTGCTCGAAAAATTCGCCAACTACGGATTCAACAAATCCCACGCGGCGGCCTATGCGGTGGTGTCCTACCAGACTGGCTGGCTCAAGGCGAACCATCCGGTCGAGTTCATGGCGGGCGTCATGAACTGCGATATCCACCTGACTGACAAGCTGTCGATCTATGCCGAAGAGGTCAAACGTGGGCTGGGGATCGAGATTATCCCGCCCTGCGTGAACCGGTCGCTGTCGACCTTTGATGTGGTGGATCAAAAACTGGTCTATGCGCTGGGCGCGTTGAAAAACGTCGGCCATGAGGCGATGGAGCTGATCGTGAAAGCGCGCGAAGAGGGTGGCAAGCCCTTTGTGACGCTTTACGACTTTGCGCGCCGGGTCGAATTGAAAAAGGTCGGCAAGCGGCCTTTGGAAATGCTGGCGCGGGCCGGGGCGTTCGATTTGCTTGATGGCAACCGGCGGCGCGTCTTTGAAAGCCTTGACGGGCTGGTGCAATACTCGGCGGCGATCCACGAACAAAAGGCCTCTTCGCAGGTGTCGCTGTTCGGCGATGCGGGCGAGGATCTGCCCGAACCGCGTCTGTCGCCGGTGGGGGATTGGGTTGCCTCAGAGCGGCTGATGGAGGAACAGAAGGCCATCGGCTTCTTCCTCTCCGGGCATCCGCTTGATGATTATGCCGGGGCACTCAAGCGCAAGAAGATTGCGACCATTGCCGAGGCTCAAGCCAAGACCGAGGCGGAAGGGGCCGCCATCGTCAAGGTGGGGGTGATGGTGTCCGGGTTCCGGCCGATGAAATCGGGCAAGGGTACGCGGTATTTCCGGATGAACCTTTCCGACGCAACCGGGCAGTTGTCAGGCGTCGCCATGTTCCCCAAGAAAGGCGAATACGAACAGGCCTATGCGGTCTTTGAACAGCATGACAAGGTTGTCATCTCGATGGAGGGGCGGTTTGTAGACGGGCAGTTTGACCCGATGATCCGCTCGGTCGGTCCGATGGACACGATCGTCGCAGATGCGGGCGGTGCAGGGCTCAAGGTCTATTGCGAAAACGCCTCGGCAATCGGTCAGGTGGGCGAACTTCTGAGCCGGGTGACGCGCGAAGCGAAACAGCCTGCCCGGGGTGCGTTGTCGTTTTGCATCATGGCGCCCGATTACCCCAATGAGATCGACATTGATGTGCCGCAGCCCTTTGTCATCACCCCTGAGGTCAAAGGCGCCGTGAAGGCGGTCGAGGGCGTGATCACTGTGGAGGACATGTGATGCGCCTGTCCTTGGCTGTCTTGGTGCTGCTCTGGCTGGGGGGCTGTCAGCTGGCGCTTCCCGGTGGCGCTGTGCACGATGCTTCTGCGTCCGGGGAGGCGTCCTCCGGAGACCTTTCGGCCCAGATGGCGCAACCAGAGACTCTGGCGGAATTGTCGGCTTCGGGGATCGAGGTGGTCGACGGCGGAGGTGCGCAACCCGCAACCGCCCTGATCGCGAAGGATCAGGAGGAGACCATCCGTCCGGAAACCCACGGGGTTCCGTCCGAAGTGCCCCCAGAGACACCCGCGCGGCCTGCCAAACCCGGTTTGTTCGGATTTTTGAGGCCTTCGTTGGGGGCGGGGGAGGCGGCAGCGACCAAATCGACGGTGCGGCCGGGCGAACAACTGCGCTTCGGTGAGATCGGTGTGGCATGTGAAACGACCAAGCGCAGCATGGGGCAACAGGTCGATCAATTCCCGCGCGAAGGCCGTCCGGTGTGGCGCCTCTATGACACCGATCCCAGCAGCACGGCGCCGCGCACACAGTTCATCACCGGTTTCGCAGATGGTTGCGCCCGACAGGTGACAGCGGCGCTGGTCATGTTCGGGGCCGCTGGGCTGCATGAGGTGCTGCGCTACTCCGACGACAGCGACCGAAGCTGGTCACAGGCGGATAAGACCTATGAAAAGATCAAGCGCCGAACCTGTGGCGTTGGCCGCGGCAAGTTCTGTCCCGCCGGCAGTCTGGACAGCCTTGAGCGGCAGGTGAGCTTTGTGTCGGTCTACCCCTATTTCGGCGCCGAAGAGGGCTGGCTGGAGCTGTTGCTCCATGACGGTCAGGTCATGAGCGAGGAAATGCGGTAAGGTTTTCCAGACAGATTGCCAAGGAGGGCGAGATATGGCCGAAATTTCGGGGGGATGCCTGTGCGGCGCTATTCGTTTTTCGGTGCGCGGAGCACCGAAGCGCGTCGGCATTTGCCACTGTCTCGCGTGCCGCAAGCATCACGGCGCGGTCTTTTACGCCGCAGCGGTGTTTCCCGAAACGGAATTGACCCTCTCAGGAGAGCCTACGTCCTATGAAGGGCGTTTTTTCTGCCGTACCTGTGGCTCATCGGTCTTTTCGAAAACCGGCGATGAGGTCGAGGTTCATCTTGGCGCATTGGATGACCCCAACCAGTTTGAACCGACCTATGAACTATGGGCGCGCCGCCGGGAGGCTTGGCTTCCGACATTTTCTGCCATGATGCGCTTTGAGGAAGATCGGGAATAAGTCCGCGAAGAGGGGTGACGCGCCCGCTGTGCGAATGCTGCTTCAACCCGGCCTTGCTGTCACAATGCGCGGTGCAAATAATGTCTTTACCAATGCGGCGGGCGTTGATCGGCCAGCGCGACAGCCCCTTCGCTTTCCGACTGACGTGCGGCTTCGGCTTCCAGCAACAGGCCCAGACGGCGGCCGATGACCTCGAGTTCACGCTCCTGTCGGGCGACGATTTCCGACAGATCATCCACGATTTTGGACAGATAGGCGATTTGTTCTTCAAGGGCAAAGATGCGGTTTTCCGAACTCATAGCTCACTTCCTTTCAGACGATCCGAAGTTTCCCCCGGGATATAGTGCTTTTGTGGCGGTTTTCACCCCCACCTTGCGGTCCCTGCCTTGCTCCGCGCGGTCCCTTGGGCTATGCCCGCCCGCGTATGAATGAAGAGGACGACCCTCATGGCCAAGGTCAAGAAAACCCCGCGCCCCAAGGCAGTGACGCCCAAAGGCTTTCGTGATTACTTCGGATCCGAAGTGACCGAGCGCAAGCATATGCTCGATCAAATCGCCGAAGTCTATCATCTTTACGGGTTTGAAGCCTTGGAAACCTCCGCCGTGGAAACGGTCGAGGCGCTGGGCAAATTCCTGCCCGATGTGGACCGCCCGAACGAGGGCGTCTTTGCCTGGCAGGAAGATGACAGCGACTGGATCGCCCTGCGCTATGATATGACCGCGCCTTTGGCGCGTGTGGCGGCGCAGTATCGCAACGATCTGCCGTCTCCCTATCGGCGCTATGCCATGGGGCCGGTCTGGCGCAATGAAAAGCCCGGACCGGGACGCTTCCGCCAGTTCTACCAATGCGACGCGGACACAGTGGGCGCGCCGTCGGTGGCCGCTGATGCCGAAATCTGCTCGATGCTTTCGGACACGCTGGAAGCGGTGGGCATTCCGCGTGGCGATTACATCGTGCGGGTGAACAACCGCAAGGTTCTGAACGGTGTGATGGAAGCCGCAGGGGTTCTGGACCCTTCCGATCCGTCGAAGTTCGAAGCGGAACGCGGGACCGTGCTGCGGGCCATCGATAAGCTCGACAAATTCGGCGAAGAAGGCGTCCGCCTTCTGATCGGTGCAGGCCGGATGGATGATAGCGGCGACTTCACCAAAGGGGCGGGGCTGTCGGATGAACAGGCGGATATCGTCATGGGCTTCATGGCCGCCAAACGCGACACAGGTGCTGCGACCGTGGCGCGGTTGATGGAACTGGTGCAGGGTTCTGCCGTGGGGCTGGAAGGCGTTCAGGAACTGGAAACCATTGCCGATCTGATGGCACAGGGCGGCTACGGCCCTGACCGGATCGTCATCGACCCATCCGTCGTGCGGGGTCTTGGCTATTACACCGGGCCGGTTTTTGAGGCCGAGCTGACCTTTGAGATCAAAGATGAGAAAGGCCGCCCGCGTCAATTCGGGTCGGTCGCCGGGGGCGGGCGCTATGACGATCTGGTCAAGCGCTTTACCGGCCAGTCCGTGCCTGCGACCGGTGTGTCGATCGGGGTCGACCGTCTGTTGGCCGCGCTGCGCGCCAAGGGGCGCATGGGCACGACCGCGCAGGGGCCCGTCGTGGTGACGGTCATGGATCGCGACCGGATGGGCGATTACATGCAGATGGTCACGGAATTGCGCAATGCAGGCATCCGTGCGGAGGTCTATCTGGGTAATCCGAAAAACTTCGGCAACCAGCTCAAATATGCCGACAAACGTGAAAGCCCGGTGGCGATCATTCAAGGCGGCGAGGAAAATGACCGCAGCGTGGTGCAGATCAAGGATCTCATTCTTGGTGCGAAGATCGCGGAAAATGCGTCGCTGGAAGAATGGAAAGACCGCCCGAACCAATATGAAGTGCCGCGCGATCAGATGGTTGCGAAGGTGCGGGAAATTCTTGAGGCCTATTCCTGATGGCACGTGTTGATATTCCCAAAGCCGCCGTGCGCACCGAGGCTGCGCGCCTGAAGGCCGTGTTCGAAGAGGCCGGGGCTCTGGGCGTGGAGATGAATATTCTCCTGCCCGCCGAAGTCCTGCTGGATCTCTACGGCGAAGATATCCGGGCGCGGGCCTATGTGACCTCGGATCCCGAGCGTGGCGAAATGATGCTGCGGCCCGATTTTACCGTGCCGGTGGTTCAGCAGCACATGAAAGACGGCGCGGAACCTGCGCGCTACACCTACGCAGGGGATGTGTTCCGCAAGCAGGAAGACATGCCGGACCGCGCCAGTGAATACACTCAGGTGGGCTATGAGGTGTTCGACGGACGCAATTCCGCCGACGCCGATGCTGAGGTCTTTGCGATTTTTGCCGGGCTGTTGCAGGACTATGACCTGCGGGCGGCCACTGGCGATATTGGCATCCTGATGGCCGCGGTGCGTGGGCTGAACACCACCGAACGTCGCCGGGCCGCTTTGTTGCGTCACATCTGGCGTCCGCGTCGTTTCCGCGCGCTGATGACGCGGTTTTCGGCGGATGGCACTGCACACCGCCGGGCCAACCTCGAGCGCGTGCGCGCCAATCTGCAGGATCTGGATGCGCCCTTTGTGGGGCTTCGGACACAAAGCGAAATCGACACCCGCATCCGGCTTCTGGAAGAGGATGCCGCGGAGCCGCCGTTGGCGGCCGGGGAAATCGAGCTCTTGGAAGATATTCTGTCGCTGAAAGAGACACTGCCCAATGTGTTGTCGGCCCTGCGTGATATCGCTGTCGACCTGCCTGCGATTTCTGGCGCGGTCAGCCAGCTGGATGCCCGGGCCGAGGCGCTGTCGGCGCGCGGCGTCGATGTCGACAGTCTTGATTTCGAAGCCTCCTATGGTCGCACCTCGATGGAGTATTACGACGGTTTCGTCTTTGGCTTCTACGCCGAAGGACGCCCGGATTTGCCACCGGTGGCACAGGGCGGGCGCTATGACGCGCTGACCGCCGTGCTGGGGCAGGGGCGGTCGATCCCGGCTGTGGGCGGCGTGTTGCGTCCCCATCTGATGCTGGCCCTGAAAGGAGGTGCGTGATGATCGTCAAACTTGGCGTGCCGTCCAAGGGGCGGCTGATGGATAAGACCTTTGAATGGTTTGCAGAGCGGGGCGTGACCCTGTCGCGCACCGGAGCCGAGCGCGAATATTCCGGCGCGGTCGAGGGCATCGACGGGCTGGAACTGGTGCTGTTGTCGGCCTCTGAGATCCCGCGTGAACTGGCGGCAGGGCGCATTCATCTGGGCGTGACCGGTTCGGATCTGGTGCGCGACAAGCTCAGCGCATGGGACAGCAAGGTGGTCGAACTGGCCCCGATGGGTTTTGGCCATGCAGATCTGATCATCGCGGTGCCCAAGGTCTGGGTGGATGTCGATACGCTCGACGATCTCGATGCGGCGGCGTCGGACTTCCGGGCACGTCATGGCTTTCGCATGCGCATTGCCACGAAATATCACCACCTTGTGCGGGAATTTCTGAAAGCCAATGGTGTCGCCGACTATCAGCTCGTCGACAGCCAGGGTGCAACCGAAGGTACTGTGAAAAACCTGACGGCTGAGGCCGTTGCTGACATCACCTCCACAGGTGAAACGCTGCGCGCCAATCACCTCAAGGTGCTGCAGTGCGAACCGGTGCACCGGTCTCAGGCCACATTGTTCAAATCGCGCACCGCGCCCTGGACGGACGACACGCGGGCCACATTGCACAAGCTTTGTGACATGATGGGGCTGGGGGACTGAGCCCGGGCGCGTGATCCTGAGAAACCAGGCAGCAACAGGATGTTTCCTTTGCTGCCCAAATACTCAGATCACGCCGATTTCGGCCAGCGTCTGTGCCAGATCCGACGGCAGGTCTGGCTCGCTGTCGCGCCCCTCTGGCAGATCGGCGGGGGCATCCTCGGGCTTGAGATAGCGCCAGCCTTGAAACGGGCGACGCGTGGCGTTGGCGGTGCGGATCAGGGGGGCGGACAGCAGGATGCGGCAGCGTCGCACCCCATCGGCGCCGATCACCTCTTCGAGACCGATGATTTCCTGCCGTGCCTGAATGGCGCCCTTGATCACCCAATACAATGAGCCGCCATTCAGCAGCTTGTCCCCCTGTTTGGGCCACATGCGTGTCGTGTGCCCGCGCACGCCACCGGGGGCCGCGTCGATATGGGCCTGTAAGTCTTGGACAGACTCGACGCCCACGCAGAGTTTTACAAGGTTTATGTAATCGGTCATCAGATTGCCCTAACTGTGGTATAAAAGCATAGTTCGACACGGTGATTCTTCAAGCTGACTATTGCCGTTGAACTCCGCCCCTGACGCGATTAAACCGCAGCCCCTGACAGCCATTTTTAAACCGGGAAGACCGCCATGACTCGCTTTGCCGCCCCTATCGCAGAACAAATCTGGGACATGAAATACCGCCTCAAGGATGCGGACGGCAAAGCCAAGGATCAGTCGGTCGAAGACAGCTGGCGCCGGGTCGCACGCTCGCTGGCCGCGGTCGAAAAAGACAGCGCGGGCTGGGAGGAAAAATTCTATTCCGCACTGGAAGATTTCAAATTCCTGCCTGCGGGCCGTATTCTGGCCGGCGCCGGAACCGGCCGTGCGGTGACGCTGTTCAACTGTTTTGTCATGGGCACGATCCCCGACAGCATGGCGGGCATTTTCGACATGCTCAAGGAAGCCGCGCTGACGATGCAGCAGGGTGGCGGCATCGGCTATGACTTTTCCACCATCCGGCCTAAGGGCGCGGACGTGATGGGCGTGGCCGCAGATGCTTCGGGCCCGCTGTCGTTCATGGATGTCTGGGACGCAATGTGCCGCACGATCATGTCAGCTGGATCCCGCCGTGGTGCCATGATGGCGACCATGCGCTGTGATCACCCCGATATCGAACGCTTCATTGAGGCGAAACAGGACGCGGCTCGTCTGCGCATGTTCAACCTGTCGGTTCTGGTGACGGATGATTTCATGGAGGCGGTGAAGGCCGACAGCCCCTGGGAACTGACCTTTGGTAACAAGGTCTATCACACGGTTCAGGCGCGCGATCTGTGGAACAAGATCATGAAGGGTACCTACGACTATGCCGAGCCGGGCGTGATCTTCATCGACCGCATCAACAAGATGAACAATCTTAACTACGTCGAAACCATTGCCGCGACGAACCCCTGTGGGGAACAGCCCTTGCCGCCCTACGGGGCCTGTTTGCTGGGGTCGATCAATCTGGCCACGCTGGTCAAGGACCCGTTCGGGGCTGGCGCCGAAATGGATGAGGCGAAACTCTCTGACTTGGTCGCCACCGCTGTGCGCATGATGGACAATGTGGTTGATGCCTCGCGGTTCCCGCTGGAGCAGCAGGCACAGGAAGCGCAGGCCAAACGCCGGATCGGCCTTGGGGTCACGGGGCTGGCAGATGCGCTGTTGATGATCGGTCAGCGCTATGGCTCCGAAGAAGCTGCCGTGACGACAGAAAAATGGCTGAAGATGATTGCCCGTGCCTCCTATCTGGCCTCGGCCGATCTGGCCAAGGAAAAAGGCGCCTTCCCGCTGTTCGACGCTGACAAGTATCTCGCGAGCGGATCACTGCAGGACATGGATCAGGACGTCAAAGACGCCATTCGTCAAAATGGCATTCGAAATGCGCTTCTGACCTCAATCGCCCCGACCGGTACGATTAGCCTTTATGCGGGCAATGTGTCCTCGGGCATCGAACCGGTTTTCGCCTATGCCTATACGCGCAAGGTGCTGCAGAAAGATGGATCGCGCACCGAAGAGGAAGTCGTGGATTATGCGGTGAAGATGTACCGCGACAAATTCGGTGCGGATGCCGAGTTGCCCGACTATTTCGTCAACGCGCAGACCCTTGCGCCGCTCGATCACGTCCGCATGCAGGCAGCGGCACAGAAATGGGTCGACAGCTCGATTTCCAAGACGATCAACTGCCCCGAAGACATCTCTTTCGAGGATTTCAAGGACGTCTATATGGAGGCCTGGGACAGCGGCTGCAAAGGCTGCACGACTTACCGGCCGAACGATGTGACAGGCTCGGTGCTGTCCGTTTCTGAAACCTCGGAGAAAGCACCTGAACAAGAGATCGGCGCCGAAGTCGTCTATCTCTCCGAACCGCTCGACCGTCCGCAGCAGCTCGAGGGCAATACCTACAAGCTTAAATGGCCGGACAGCGAACATGCGATCTATGTGACGATCAACGACATCGTCCACGGCGGCCATCGTCGTCCGTTTGAAATCTTTATCAACTCCAAGAACATGGAGCATTTCGCCTGGACCGTGGCCCTGACCCGGATGATCTCTGCCGTGTTTCGGCGGGGCGGGGATGTTTCCTTTGTCGTCGAGGAGCTGAAAGCCGTCTTCGATCCGCGCGGCGGGGCCTGGATGAAAGGCAAATACATCCCGTCGATCCTCGCCGCCATCGGTGGCGTCATCGAAACCCATCTGGTCGAGATCGGCTTTATCGACGGCGAGGGCATGGGCTTGAAAACCGACCCGCAGGCCGAGGTGGTGGCCATCGGCGACAAACCCCGCGGCAAAGCCTGCCCGTCCTGCGGTCAATACGACATGCGCATGGTCGAAGGTTGCATGACATGCGCCTCCTGCGGCCATTCAAAATGCGGCTGAGGCGGGGGAAGAGAGTAGTTGTGAGACCCGGCATAAAATGACCATTCTCGGGGTTTTTTGACCATTCCGACACAGATCAAATGACCACCGACAACCTGGGTTGTCGGTGGTTTCTTTTTATTTCAAATACTTAAGCTCGTTGTGTCGGTTTGCGCCGACTGACTTTGGCGTGGGCTCGCGGAGTGCCCGGGTGCCGTTGACCTGGGAAGCGCCATGTTCGCATAACGTTCTCAAGGATCCGGATCCTCTGACTGAAACCCCTGGCAGCCCCGCGCTGCCAAATGTTGGTCGCCAATCGAATGGCGCACCGGCTCAGAGAGGACACCCAATGCCCCGAATACCGTTTGCCGATGTCAGGTTCCTTCCCGAAAACCTGCAGTCTGAATTCGAGATCAATACGCGCCTGAAACGTTTCCTGTGGCGGTACAGGGAGAACATGGAGAATCCTCCAGATGAGTTGGGCTTGTCGGAAGAGGACCGCGCGAAGATAGAGCGCCGGACGCAAAAATATCTCCGCACGGTCGCGAACCAATCCGGGTTGGCGCATCTCGATAGAAAAGACCGTGCGCGGCTTGAGGTCTTCCGGAATGGTGCAATGCTGATGCCGGTCGAGACCGAGCATCGCGCCGACGAGATCGCCAGCGCCATTCATACCGCCATGCCGTGGATGGCACCTGCCACCGATCGTCTTTGGCGGGACATGCGCGCTTCAGTCCGCAATGGCGATCCTGCGCCCCGTCTGAGGCCGATGCTCTTTGTTGGTCCGCCAGGGATCGGGAAGAGCCACTGGGCCCGCCTGCTTGGCGATCTGCTGTCCGTGCCAACGACAATCATCGAAGCCACAGGGGAGCCTGCGTCATTTGCTGTGACGGGGTCTCAGCGGGGCTGGGGATCGGCAAGCCCTGGAAAGGTTCTGGACGGGATCATGGCGTCTCAAATAGCCAATCCTGTGATCGTTATCGACGAGATCGAGAAGGCCGGGGATGTCCTGTCGACTGGCGGTCAGCGCTATTCTTTGGATGAGGGTCTGCTGCCGCTCCTCGAAAGGTCTACCGCGCGCCACTGGTCATGTCCGTACTTCCGCATTGCATTCGACATGTCATGGGTCACGTGGGTGCTCACCGTCAACACTCTCCGCGGTCTGTCAGAGCCGTTTCTGAGCCGTTGCCCTCCCACCGAATTGACGGCCCTCACACAGGAACATCTGGTCGGCTTTGCGGACCGGGAAGGGGCGCGTCGCGATCTTCCCCAGGACGCCGTTGATGCGGTCAAGGAGGTCATCGAAGCCATCCGGACACCGCACCACGTCAGCCTGAGATCGGTCGTTCGGATGCTGGATGCTGTCGAGCATGCAGTGAACCGCCCTGTGTTGCACTGAGAATTGTCGCGAGGGGATGGCAATGACCTCCCCGACCGCCGTCGTCCATCAATCATGCCTTTTTCAATTTGGGAGTTCCCCGTGAACAAGAAACCTGCGCAGCCCCACTGGGCCAAAAAGATACGTTCCGCCATCAAAGCCGCCGATGGTGGCCCTTCCGAAACTGACCTCGCCGAGGCACCTGTGCTGAACTACTGGCGTCCCCATGTGTCTCGCCACGGCGCACCAATCCTTTGGGGCATGGTGTCGGGTCACCCGAGACTTGCGGGCGGTTGGATCACGACCTCACAGCTCGTCGCGATTGACGCCAACCGGGGGTGGGCACGCACGGCATCCCGGTGGTATGCGCTGGGGCGCCCGTTCTCCGACTATGAGAGGTCCATAGCCAATGGCCTCGGGGTGGACGAGGCACCTTCCGGATTCGTGCAGATCGACGTGCCTGGGTATCGGCCGCTGGATGACTTGTCGCTGCTTGATGAACTGTTGGGGGCCTGGCGAGAACGTATGGTGTTCAACGACAATGGGGAGGGATGACATGTCCGATGAAGAAGGCCCCAAGCACTTCAACTTCGCGGAACGGCAACGGCAGAAAGCGCGCGCTCGGCAACACGACGAGGAGCGGCTGGAACGTGGGGAGATCTCACCGCGGGAACTGCAGGAGGAGAACATGCCGTTCCGAAAACTCAGGCGCGACCGTGTGGCGATCTATAGAAACAAGAAGACCGGCGAGTTTGTATGGACTTCTTTTGAGCGGAAAAGGGGGGCCGAAGACGGCAGTGAGGATTGACGTTGCACAACAGGAATCGGCCGCAATTAGGTGTGTGACGGGACCTCGCTTTCGTGATGAGAGAGGTTGCGGCTGAACTGAGGGCTCGTGTGCCGCGGCGTGGGGCTAAGGGAATAACGGCGCATTGCCGCCGGTCTCGGAAGCTGCCGTCGCCCTGATGAGCGCGGCCAGCATAAAGAGACTATTTTCAGTTCGCGTGGGTTCTAGGGCGAAAGCACTCGAGCCAAGGGCAGGCCCGCGATCCTGAATTGTGCGCTAGGTCACTCCGCGGTGCCCAATTCGCCATTCAACGGGACGACTCCAGTCGCCGGGTCTCGGAACTCCGGCAGGTTAGATTTCGCTGGAACCATTCATGACGACACTTTACCTGCAGCCTCGTCGGCGTCCAAGTGCTTGGCGACTTCGGCCAGCGGATGACGGAAGAAGTGCTGGTTGAGAGCGTCGGCAAGCGCCTTCTCTTTTCCCGCCCTCGCCAGTGCCAGAACGGCATCGCCGCCCTTCCAGTCGATCCTCGCCTTCACGCGGCGGGCCTGCTCCTCTTTCAGCTTCGCGAGCGCATCAGGTGCGATACTGCCACTCGTCCAGATTTCGAAGCGCTGCTCTGCCTCGCGTAAATACCCGTGGTGAGCGTAATGAGCGCGGAATGTGGGAATCTTCGCGAGCCATTCCTCCACCTCTGCCAGGCTCAACACACCGCCCGGCTCCTTACCTTTGCATTCAAGGGCCGTGACAACTGCGTTCTGGTTGGTGATCGTCTGAACGTCGATATCCGCTGTTCTCCCGGTGTGCGGGTCTTTGGCGGTGACGCCCATATCCATCGTCATGGCTGTGCGCCTGGCAAGATAGCCCGCCACCATCTCGAACAGGATACCCCGAAGGTTCTTGTTGCGCCCTTCGATATCGAACAGGTTGTTCAACAGCATGGTGAGGCGTTCGGGGCTCGATGATGCAAATTTCGCGGCATTCTTGAGCACTTCGCAGAGCGAGGCGATTGCCTCCCCGACACGCCTCCCGAACAGGTCTTTGGGGGTTGCCAGCATAACGCCTGCCGCATGTCCTGCAGTCATTGCTTCGCCCGTGAAGCCTTCCGCGACGATGATCGACAGAATGCCGATATCCTTGAAGCTGGCTTTGAGAACGCGAGCTTTGCGGATGAAGAACTGAATCTCATGGACGGTCAAAATGCCTTCGGCGAAAACGTCCGCCACAACGAAACCCGGTTTGCTTGCCGATCCCTGCAACGGTAGAAGATAGCTCGGCCCGGCAAGATCGAATGCGAAAGGCCCGATCGGCTTCAAATCTTCGTCGCCCCGGATGCGGATAGCGTTGTAGCTCGCGAGGCCAATTTTTCGACACGATTCGCGCAGGCCATCCAGCAAGACACGTTCCGTAATGTCCCGCGCCCGCATGGCAGCGGGTGTGCCCATGGCCAAGCTCGGGGCCGTGTGGAAACAGCGGCCATATTCCGGGTCGTGGAATTCCTTGAGGAAGTCGGACTTTATGAGACGGCTGGCGACCGTATCAGCCGGGACTTGCCCGGTCTTGGGCCTGACCGTCGCACCGCTAACAACCGCGAATTGCTCGGCAGGAATTATGCCCCCCCGAGCGATCACGCCGTCGATAGCCGCCGCCGTAATCGAATTGGTTTCGCGGAGATCGCGCAGGAAATGTTGCCAGAACCGTTCGCCGTTACGATCCTTCTCCAGATAAAGGAACGCCTCGCGCTTAGGCAGGAGCGGAACAGGAAAGCTGCGGATCGGCGGCTTGGCTCGCGATACGCGCTGACTCTGCGGATAAACCAGATGCGACAAGTGCCTCAACGATCCGTGAGGAACGTGAGGGACCATGTTCGGAAAGGTACTGCGCAACGGTCGTCATAGGGTATGTCACACTGCTTAATTTATTAATATAACTACCTTGCAGCCCGTCGTTTTTCAAGTCGTGTGATGGGTTGTTAAAAAACAATGGCTTACAGGGCGTTTTTCGAAGCCAACTTTTTGACCTCTGTCACAATAGCTTTTGAATCACCGTTCTTGGCCGGCCCTGAGCTGAAGTAGACACGCCCTGTCATCAACGTCCGCTTCGCCCACCCACACTTAATTAAAAGAAACTCTTGGGATCTTCATAGCAGTCAGAGGATCGATGCCGTCATGTACGAGGAACTGGGGGGTACCCCCTATGTCCAGATCACGGCTGAAATGATCTCGATGCGATAGGTAGCTGAAAATCGATTTCCAGGCGGATATGCGAGGATGGAACGCTACCCATTATATCCACGCCATCGGTCACCAAGCGATTCAAGTGCTCTTTCTGTTTGTCGCCTAAGCCTTGGTACCAACTTGGATTGAAAAAGATGTTTTCTACGTGCTTCGACACGATTTGAAATAAAGCCGAAGCTTGCTGATCAGCGGGAAGTGCCTTGATCTGCTCTGCGATGACTTTACCGGGCGCGCCATCAATATCCAGCCACGAAATGCAGACCATCGCACGTTTGTCTCCTGCAAATGAAGAGACAAATATCTGCTGAAGAATCTCTTCCGAATACCCGTCCTGCAGCTTATCGCCGTAGAAATCAGTAAAGGGCGACCAAGCGCCGGCAAACATGAACGGCAACGGCGCTTCAAACTCAAAGACATATGAAGCAATGGTTTCTGGTCGATTGTTGACCAATGCGGAGGTCAGCTCATCATGTGTAACCTTTGCGTCTCGCCGAGCAGCCTCATTTCCTGTGTTTATGTCATCCAGCATCTTCTGAAACATAAATTGTTCAAAAGGTCTCATTCCTTTATCGGCCCCGCGCAACGTCTCACGTAGATGGGCAGCCGCGTCCTTCCCGTAGAGTTCCCGGCTAATCGTGCGGTAGGCCACTGTAAGGCATTGGTCTGGGCGGCCAGTAAACGGCTCATTTTCGATACAAGAGAAGAGCTCTCGGTCATGCTTACCGCAAAAACCAAAGAAAACCGACGCGTCTTTGATACCGACCTTCTTGACCGACAGTTTACCGCCTTTCTTGTTCAGATCCTGAACGGTCGCAGTATAGTGAAGCACGTGACCATTCTCGGCGATCTTAGACAAATTAGGTCCGCGCGAAACTGTGTGGGCTTTTATCACACCGCTATCGCAAGGGCCCAAACCTACATCGCTCGCGCAGCATTTCTTCTTGCTAAAAGACTTCCGATTTGCGTCCACAGCGGACCAAGGATTATCCTTTGGCTGATCATCTCGGTTCATGTGGCATTTCTTATATTTTATGCGTGAGCCACACCAGCAGGGAGCGTTTCGGTCTCTTCCCTTCATCGTACGAAACTCATCAGATTTTCCTGCCCAATTTCTCAATGATAGTTTTCGATCCACATCGCGACTGGAGCCTTGTGGGTCCAAGGCTACCTACCGTACCTTAAAGGACGATTATTGGTCGCGTAACCGGTCACCTGGCAGCTCGAAATGCCATCATGATCTAAATTTTTTCTGCTATGACTTATCTGCACTGAATGCGACCATCGATGCAAGGCGCAGTATCCTTCAGATTGAGCTCTTAGCCTGAAATCGTCGGACTCAGAACGAATGGCCGTTTTCATGTATTTGACAGTTTGTCTTCGCAGGTGCAGCGAATTCACACTTTCCCGCCCCTCGTGTCGGGCATCCCCAGTCGATGACCGCAGAAGTACCAGCCTATCTCTCTCCCAAGCGAACTATTTACCCGTCGTTCCGCATCAGCGAATGTCCAGCGCCTCGACGACATCATCAACCCTGTAGTGCGGTCGACCATCCACAACGGGCATGTTCGGGCCCGCGCAGTTCGCCTCAAGGATTTCGACAAGCTTCTCAGTGTCAACGGCGGAGTAAAACCCGACCAAAGGGCGGCGCAAAAGTAGACCACTTTAGGGTTGGGCGTGACGGTTGCGCAGAACGCAGGCGGCCAGTCAGCCGCGCTCTCCAAATAGCTGGCGGTTGACTGGCCGCCTTGGCCCGTGAGGGCCAAGTCATGGCTTTTCGATCAGATGGTTTTGGTGGCTTTTCGCGCTTGGCTCTGGGCTAGGCGATAGCTCTCGCCATTCATCTCGAGGATGTTGACGTGGTGGGTCAGCCGGTCAAGGAGCGCCCCGGTCAGGCGCTCAGTGCCGAATGTTTCCGTCCATTCATCGAAGGGCAAGTTGCTCGTGATCAGCGTTGCGCCGCGCTCATAGCGCTGCGAGATCAATTCGAAGAGCAGCTCTGCTCCGGTTTTTGAGAGCGGGACGAAGCCCAATTCGTCGATGATCAGCAGCTTGGCATTGGCCATCTGTTTTTGGACCCGCAGCAGGCGACGCTCGTCACGGGCCTCCATCAGTTCGTTGACCAGGGCCGCGGCGGTGGTGAAGCTGACCGTCATCCCTTTCTGGCAGGCGGCGAGCCCCAGGCCGAGGGCGACGTGGGTTTTGCCCGTGCCACTTGGACCGAGGGCGATCACGTTTTCGCGTCGCTCGATCCAGTCGCAGCGCGCCAACTCCAGGACCTGCATCTTGTTGAGTTTGGGGATCGCCTTGAAGTCGAGGCTTTTGGTGGCCGGGAACTTGGCCGTCTTGATGCGGCGCTCGACCATTCTTCGCTCGCGATCGATCAGCTCCAATTCCACCAGGCGCGTCAGGAACTGGACATGGTCCAGGCCCTCGGCGGCGCATTGGCGTGCTATCTTCTGATACTCGCGCAGGAACGTCGGAAGCTTCAGTCTCTTGAGGTGATGCTCCAGCAGGATCTCGGGGGCATGGGTCATTCCGCAGCCTCCGGCATCAGGGACATGTAGCTGGCCGCGGAGGTCGTCTCGACCCGTGTCCGTGGCAGGTAGGGGTACACATCGAGGTCGAGCCGTGGTGGCCGCTTCTCGACCTGGCACAGGACCAGATGCTTCACGGCATCAAAGCCGACCGCGCCCATCTTCAGGGCTTGTTTTACAGCGGCGTGCAGCTCTTCCATGCGAAAGCTTTCCAGAAGCCGCAGCACCTGGACATACTCGCGACGGCCGATCTTCAGCATGCGCGCTTCCATCAAGCGGCGCAGCGTGTCGAACTCTTCGGGCAAGTCCCACTCCGCAAGGGGCGCGGCCTGATCCAAAGCATTGATCTTGCGTTCGATTAGCGGAAGGTAATGGATCGGGTCGAACACCATGTCCTCGCGCCCGTAGCACCGCGGATGGCGCGCGATTACGTCCCCGCGACAGCCGATCACCACCTGATCGACATAGGCCCGCACCCAGACGTCCTGATGGCCATAGGCTACGGGCACCGAGTAATCATTGGTGTCGTAGCGGACCAAAGACTGGGAGCTCACCCGGCCGTTAGCTTGTGCGCAGGCCTCAAAGGGGGCGGCTGGCAAGGGGCGCATCTCGGCCAGATCCCGCTGCAGCCGCGCACCGATCGTCTCCGTTTGCCCCCGCAAAGTATCGCCCTGACGGGCACGGCACCGCTCCTCAAGATAAGCGTTGAAGCTCTCCCAGTCCGGGAAGCAGGGGATCGGTACCATGTGGTTGCGACGCACATAGCCCACCACCCCCTCAACATTGCCCTTGTCGTTCCCTTTGCCGGGCCGCCCGTAGCGGTCTCGGAACAGGTAGTGCGACAGCAACCCGCTGAACAGCGTGGCGCGCACCCGTTTACCATCGGGTTGGATCTTCGCGACCAGGCAGCGGTCGTTGTCATACAGCACCGACTGCGGCACCCCGCCAAAGAAGGCAAAGGCATGCACATGCCCGTCCATCCAGGCCTCTGCCGTGGCCGCCGGGTAGGCCCGCACGACGTAGGCATCGCTGTGCGGCAAATCCAGGACGAAGAAGTGGGCCTTTTGCTCAACTCCCCCGATCACAACCAGCGCTTCGCCAAAATCGGCCTGTGCATGGCCCGGCGGATGCGCCAGCGGCACGAACATCTCCCGGCTGCGCCGCTCTCGCTGCCGAACGTAATCCTTGATGATCGTATAACCGCCGGTGAACCCGTGCTCCGCCTTGAGCCGCTCGTGGAGCCGCTTCGCCGTATGGCGCTGCTTGCGAGGCAACTTCTTGTCGTCTTCAAGCCAATCGTCGATGATTCCCGTAAACCCATCAAGCTTGGGCCGCTTGATCTCCTTGGTGCGCCGGTATCCCGGCGGCGACGAGAACGCCAACATCTTGCGAACGCTGTCACGCGATATGTTGAAATGCCGCGCCAGCTCACGCTGGCTCATCCCTTCGCTGCGCGCCAGCCTGACCTTCAGATAAAGTTCCACGGTGTAAATCTCCTCTCCCTCCCTGCTGCCGCAAGAAGGGAAAAAGTGGACGACTTTTACGCCGCCCGCACCGCCAATACGACGGCGCTACTGTGGTCTAATTTTGCACCGCCGTTCTCACAAGTGCTTTACGGTCCAGTTCCATACCTTCCGGCCGAACTAACACATGCGGGGTGAACGGACCGTTGTAGTCCATCACAGGATGGCCTTGATGGGTGCGCAGCTCTGCGACGTTTCTAAAGCTTGGCCCACGTTCGCGCCCAAGAAAGCGCCACCGCTGCCAAATTCTGCACAGTTTCTCGTCATCGCGCGCCGAGTTTCCTTATTTCCGCGTCCACGTGGCTTGTCCCGAGCGATCCGGGGGCGGTTTCTGGACGGGCAATAATAATGACAAACGATGAGAAAACTTATGACTGACCAAACTGCGGGCGCGACGCCCGTCCTTTCCGTGCGCGATCTTTCTGTTGCGCTTCCGGGAAAACATGATCGTGCGTACGCCGTTCAGAACATCAGCTTTGATCTGATGCCCGGAGAAATCCTTTGCATCATCGGTGAATCCGGCTCCGGTAAATCCGTCACGGCGAACACCGTCATGGGGCTTCTGCCGGAGGTTATGACCATCGAGAAAGGCAGCATCAACTTCAAAGGGCGCTCATTGCTTGATCTGTCCGAAGGCGAACTGCGCAAATTGCGCGGGCGTGCCGTCTCGATCATCTTCCAAGACCCTTTGTCCGCGTTGAACCCGCTGATGATGATCGGGGATCAAATTCGCGAAGTTTTGGACACCCATAATATGGGCACGCCGGCAAGTCGCGCGGACAAAGTGGTGGAGATGTTGACGGAGGTCGGTCTGCCTGATCCTCTTCTCATCCAGCATCAGTACCCGTTCCGCCTCTCGGGCGGTCAGCGCCAGCGTGTCATGATCGCCATGGCTCTGGCGCTTGACCCCGATATCCTGATCGCGGACGAGCCGACCACGGCACTTGATGTGACGACTCAGGCGCAGATTTTGGACCTGATCAGCCGCATTCAACAGCGCAAAGGGATGAGCGTCATGTTCATCACCCATGACTTTGGTGTGGTCGCGGAAATTGCGGACCGAGTGATCGTGATGGAGAAGGGGCATCTGGTAGAGCAGGGGCCCGCGCGACAGGTGCTCGACGCGCCGTCTCACCCCTACACGCAAAAGCTCATCGCTGCCGTTCCGAAGATGCGTGAGATTGACCGTGAGCGCGCCGAGCTCCGACCCGTCGCTTTGAAAGTCAAAAATCTGTACAAAACCTATCGGACACGCAGCGGGTTTCTGGGCCGGATGCGCGAGGTGAAAGCGGTCGATGACATCAGCTTTACGCTCCACAAAGGCGAGACCATTGGTATCGTGGGCGAGTCCGGCTCTGGAAAATCTTCGATGGGGAAGGTGCTGATGAAACTGATCCCTGCCGATAGCGGCGAAATTCGGTTTCAAGGTGAGAACACTCTGGAGCTTGATGAGAACAACTTTCGCCATCTGCGCCCGCGCATCCAGATGATCTTTCAAGACCCCTACGCATCATTGAACCCGCGTTTCACGATTGGTCAGGCTTTGACGGTGGGTCCGATTGCTCATAATCTTTTGACCAAAGATGACGCCCGCAAACGCGCAGAGGAGCTTTTGGACCTCGTCGGTTTGGATGCCTCCGCGTTTGATCGCTATCCGCATGAGTTTTCCGGCGGTCAGCGTCAGCGTGTGGGGATTGCCCGAGCACTGATGTTCAATCCTGAAGTGATCGTGGCCGATGAGGCTGTGTCTGCACTGGATGTGTCGATCCAGGCGCAGGTGCTCGAATTGCTCGACAAAATCCGGCGTGAGCGTAAGCTTGCGATGGTGTTCATCACGCACGATCTGCGGGTGGCCAGCCAGATCAGCGATGAGATTATCGTTATGCATCGCGGCAAAATGGTTGAATACGGCCCGCCCTCGCAGATTTTCCAGAACCCGCAGCATGAATATACCCGGTCTCTGATCGCTGCGATTCCAGGGGCGAGCGCGGCGTAATCCCAAGCTAGACCACATGAATTTATGGAAGGGCTGCCCCGGCGGCCCTTCTTTTTTGCTCAGAGTCTGGCCATTTGCGGCAATTTGTTTAGGTCAAGTGAGCGAAAAACAGGCGTTGATTGTTTTTCACAACTAGTTGGTTGTGGTTTGCAACTTAATCGTTGCGACAAGCCGCGCGGCCTCGAAACATGAAGGAAAGATGACAATGACGACTCACCGCACGAGCCCCATGACAGAGCCCGAGACATCACAGGATCAGGAGCCACTTACCTTGGCGGGCTTGCATATTGATGTGCTTGCCGGGGCATTCAGCTGGTACATCCGCTCGCTCGATTCCGTCGTGTCTCGCGATCTGGATCAACGCATGGGCCATCTTGATGTCGCAAAGGGCAAAGGCAAAATCACCGCGCTTTTGCTCGTAGACCGGTATCCGGGTGTGCGCCCCTCGCAGATTGCCGAAGTGCTCATGCGGGATCGCCCGGCGACAGGTCGGATTATCGATACTTTGGTGAAGGCCGGAGACATCCGCCGCGAGACCGACGTCATAGATCAACGCGCTCAAGCTCTCTTCATCACGGAGAAGGGGCACGCACTGGCCGATCAGGTCCGCAGCATAGTTCGGCAACAGGAAGAAGAATTTTTCGACTTTATTAAGCCGGAAGACCGCGAAGTTTTCATGCGCATGTTGAAACGCGCTTATCTGAACATGAGGAAGAAACTCGAATGAGCCAAGCCCGTATCGCCCTAATTTCCGGCGCCAGCCGCGGCATTGGGGCCGCTGTTGCGCAAACCCTTTTCAACTCTGGCTGGACTGTTTCTTTGGGAATGCGCACTCCGGTGATGCCAGATTGGGCGAAAGAGGCGCCCGAACACGTCCATGTTTTCGCCTATGACGCTTCGGATGAGAAAAGCGCAAAAGACTGGGCCTCAGAGGTCATGGCACAGCACGGCAAGATTGACGCTGTTGTCGCCAACGCGGGGATCATGATCCCGAAAACACCCGTCGAAATCACCGACGCGGAAATGACCAAACTTCTCGACATCAATGTTCAAGGGCCGCGCCGTCTGGCGGCCGCAAGCTGGGACGGGCTCAAAGCCTCCGGGACAGGCCGCGTCATCATCCTTGGTTCGCTCTCCGGCAAACGCGTGAAGTCGGCGCGCTCCGGCTCTTACTCCATCTCGAAATTTGCGGCTGTTGGCCTAGCGCATGGCCTGCGCCACGCGGGCTTTGATGACGGCATTCGCGCGACGGCGGTTTGTCCCGGGTTTGTGGCGACAGATATGGCGATGAGCCTGACAGAGCGCGCGGCCGAAGCGATGACCGATCCCAAGGATCTCGCGCGGGTCATTGAAATGCTGATCAATCTTCCGGGCGAAGCGAGCGTTTCGGAATTTTGTGTGAATTGCCAACTCGAGGAGTCGTTCTGACATGCCCGGTCCTTTCGTCGTTCCTGTTCATGGCGATCTCGAATTGCCGAAGAAAGTCGATGTGGTCGTCATCGGCGGCGGCATCATCGGTGCCTCGACGGCACTGGAGCTTGCAGACAAGGGGCTGAAAGTGGCGCTTTGCGAAAAAGGCGGCATCGGTCACGAACAATCCAGCCGGAACTGGGGCTGGGTCCGGATCTCGCGGCGCGATCCGCGAGAAATCCCGCTCATGGCGGAAGCCTTGCGCATTTGGCCAACGCTTGCCGAGCGGACGGGACGCGATCTTGGCTACAAGCGGGCGGGAATCGCGTTTGCCTGCGCCAATGACAAGGAATACGACGAGCACGCGCGTTGGCTCGAATATCTCAAAGAATATCAATTTGATAGCCGCATGTTGTCGGCAACTGAATTCCACGAAATGACGCCCGGCTCCGAAATGGATGTCACAGGCGCGTTATATACTGCCGCGGATGGCCGCGCGGAACCGCAAAAGGCGGCACCGGCGATTGCCGAGGCGGCAAGGGATCGCGGCGCGCATATCCTGACCGAATGCGCTGTGCGCGGAATCGAGACCAAAGCGGGTCAGGTCTGTGGCGTGGTGACAGAACGCGGTGAGATCGCCTGTGAACAGGTGGTTCTGGCTGGCGGTGCGTGGTCGAGCCTGTTTGCGCGCAACACCGGATTGCGCCTGCCGCAGCTCAAAGTGAAGAACTCGGTCATTCGGACCAAGCCGCTCGAAGGCGGGCCGGAACATGCGATCTGGTCGGAAGGTTTCTCCATCCGCAAACGTCAGGACGGCGGCTACACAATCGCAGACGGGTTCCGCAACATCGTCGATATCGTGCCGGATAGCTTCCGCTACATGCGTGATTTCCTTCCGGCGCTCGGTGCGGAGTGGAAAGCCCTCATGCTGCGCTTTGGTGGCCGGTTCTATGATGAGGCGCGCCTGCCGAACAAATGGTCTTTGGACGAGGCCAGCCCGTTTGAGTACAACCGCGTGCTCGATCCCAAACCGGCTTTCAACCTTCAAGACAAGGCACTGGACAATCTGCGCAAGGCCTTCCCAGTTTTCGAGAAAGCCGAGATTGCGCAGCGTTGGGCCGGGGCGATTGATGTGACGCCGGATGCCATTCCGGTCATCTCACCGATTGACCAAATCCCCGGTTTCTACATTGCGACGGGCTTCTCTGGCCACGGGTTCGGGATCGGACCGGGGGCAGGGCGCCTTGCCGCGGATCTCGTTCTGGGGCGCACCCCAGTCGTTGATCCCACACCTTTCCGTTTTAGCCGCTTCAGCGATGGGTCGAAGATCGAAATCATCAGCGGCTACTGACCTGCCGGGCGTTTTTACGCGCCCGCGTGACTGGTCCGTGAAGCACAGGCACGGATTAATCCTCCTCCTCCAACCTGCGCAAAAACAGGGAATGCAAGATGACTGACGAGAAGAAAAATTCCGCACATCTCAACCGCCGTCAGGCTTTGATGATGATGGGGGCCGCAGGGGTCACCGGTCTTTTGGGGCCGGTTGCCATCGGGCGTGATCGCGCCTTTGCCGCCAATGCCGATCCGTCGGGACAGCTGGTGCTGGCCTTTTCGCAAGAACCGACCGTGTTCAACCCGCTGATGCCGCATATCGAAGTAGACGAAGGTCTCTATTACGCCATCTACGATCCGCTGTTCGACTTTGACCCGGCTGGTGAATTCTTCCCCATTCTCGTGACTGAAGTTCCGTCGGTGGCCAATGGTGGCATCTCCGAGGACGGCCTGAATTGGCGCGTCAAACTGAAAGATGGCGTGACCTGGCATGACGGCACGCCGTTCACCGCAGAAGACGTGAAGTTCTCCCTCGAACTGACGATGGACCCGGATTTCCGCTCCTTCCGCTCCACCGGCTACAAGCTGATGCAGAACATCACTGTGGTGTCCGACACTGAAATCACTTGGGAAATGAGCGAGTCCTTCGCGCCGATGGCCGCGATCCTCGCCTCTACCTATATGGTACCGAAACATATCTTTGACGGTGTGGCCGACAAAAACGACACGTCGCTCAACACGACGCCGATCGGCACCGGCCCGTTCAAATTCAAGAACCGCATGGCGGGCGATCACATCGAGTTTGAAGCGAATACCGACTACCACATGGATGGTCCATTCCTTGAGACTTTGATCATCAAATACGTGCCTGATCTCAACGTGATGTACACGCAGTTCAAATCCGGCGACATCGACGTTGTGGGTCTTCAATACATCACCCCGGATCACCTTGCTGAAGCCGAAAAACTCGACGGCAAAGTCGTCAAGGTGTCTGGACAGGCAACGTTTGAGTCCATCGGTCTCAACATGATGCGCGATCAGTTCCAAGATCCGGCCGTGCGCAAAGCGCTTTACGCCGCAATCGACAAGACCTCGATCATCGACGCACTTTACTACGGCGTACCGACCCCGACCGAGACCTACATGCCGCAGCAGTCCTACTACTATAACCCGGACCTGCCGAAGCATGAGTTCAATATCGAAAAAGCCAACGCGCTTCTCGATGAGGCGGGCTGGGTCGAAGGCTCTGATGGCATTCGCGAAAAAGACGGTGTGAAACTGGCTTTCTCCAACTCGACCACCGCAGGCAACCACCTGCGTGAACAGGCGCAGCAATTCATTCAGCAGACCTTCTCCGAGATCGGTGTGCAGATGGAGATCAAGAACTTCCCGCCGGCCGTCATGTGGGGCGACTATTGGATGAACTCCGAGTTTGACTCCGTGATGGTTGGTCTCAACACCCTTGCAGGCGCGGACCCGGACACTTCGGACTATTTCATGTCCACCATGTCCCCTGCGCGCGGGGGCTCTGGTCAGAACACCTTCGCCTATCAAAGCGAGAAGGTCGACGAGCTGATGATCAAGGGCGCTGCCAACTTCGTTCCCGAAGAGCGCAAGGCGATCTATCAGGAGATGCAGGCTGTGATCCGCGAAGATCTGCCGTTCCTGCCGCTGTTCCAATACTCCGTGATCAAAGGCTGGAAAGCCGATGTGACCGGCCCGGCGCCGAATGTGAACAACCGCATCGACACCTGGAACGTGCGCGATTGGAAGCGCACCTGAGGCCAACACCTCTTGCATAAAGACATGCGGCGTCCCTTCCCGCCGCATGCCCCGGCCAGCCGAACTCCTCACCCCCGCGGCTGACCGCCCTTAAAAAACGCACAAGGAGGGCGGCTTGATGCTGCGCTATATTTCGTCCCGGCTCGGACAGAGTCTCATTTTGCTTTTGATCGTGTCCTTCATCGGGTTCGCGGTCCTGACCCTTGCGCCCGGTGGTCCGCTGTCGCAATTCGCGCTCAGCCCCGGCATGACGCAGGAGCAGATCGACAAGATCGCTGCGCAAATGGGCCTCGATCGCCCGGTCGTGGTGCAATATTTCGACTGGATCACGCATCTGGTGGTCGGCGACTGGGGCACCTCCTATCGGGACGGACAATCCGTTCTTCATGTGATCGGCAGCCACCTGTTCGCAACCCTGCTCCTGATGGGGACGGCGACGGTGATTTCCGTGTCCTTGGGCAGCACCATCGGCATTTTCAGCGCGCTCAAACGTGGCGGCAGCTTTGACTACACCATGACGGTGCTGGCGATGGTGGCCCTCTCGATCCCGACCTTCTGGTTCGGTCTGATCGCGATTTACATCTTTTCTCTGAACCTTGGCTGGTTGCCGGCTGGCAACATGTACACGGTGGGCGACGGCTCCGTCCTCGATTACATGCGCCACCTGATCATGCCTGCCGCCGTGCTCGCACTTGTCGATGTGGCGATCTGGAGCCGGTACATGCGGACCTCGACGCTGAACGTGATCAATCAGGATTTCGTGCGTACCGCGCAAGCCAAGGGTCTGACGCGCCGCCGTGTCATCCTCAAACACATCGTTGGCAACTCTCTGGTCCCGATGATCACGCTTGCTGGACTTCAGCTTCCGATGGTTCTGGGCGGTGCGCTCGTGACGGAAACGGTGTTCACCTGGCCCGGTATGGGGCGGCTGTTCCTCGATAGCCTCGGCTACTCAGATTACCCGGTCGTGATGGGGCTTCTGATGGCCTCCGCCATGCTGGTTCTGATCGGCAACCTTGCCGCCGATCTCATCGTCGCGCTGATTGATCCGCGCATTCGTCTCGACTGAAGGACCGTAGCTCATGACCTCTCTCACAACGAATACGCCCGCTCGCCGTCAACTCATCAAATCCCGCGCTCTGCGTCGGTTTCTGAGTCACAAACTCGCCCTGATCGGCCTGATCATGGTGTTGACGCTCACGATCGCCTGTTTCTTCGGGCCGTACTTTCTGCAGTATGACGAGCTTTATATCGACCTGCGCGCACGTTTTGCGTCGCCGGGTACCGGAGCGCATATCTTTGGCACCGATCCCCTAGGCCGAGACATCGCCGCGCGCCTTTTTCATGCCGGTCAAATCTCCATGGCGGTGGGCTTTGCCGTCATGCTGATCGCGACCACCATCGGTTCCGTCGTTGGCGTCGTCTCTGGTTATTACGGCGGCAAGGTCTCTGCCGTTCTGATGCGGATTGTGGACGCTTTCCTGTCGTTTCCCTCGGTCTTCCTCTTGCTCGCTCTGGCCGCGTTCATTCAACCGGGGCCGGTGATGATCGCACTCATTATCTCGGCCACAAGCTGGATGGAAGTTGCCCGGATCGTTGAGGCCGAGGTTAAATCGCTTCGAAACCAGGATTTCGTGCAAGCGGCCCATATGCTCGGCCTATCGAACCGCTGGATCATGTTCCGCGAGCTACTGCCCAATGCCCTCGGCCCGATCATCGTTGCGGCTACCTTGACCGTGGCCCGCGCGATCCTGCTTGAAGCCTATATCTCTTTCCTCGGCTACGGCATCCAACCGCCGCTTCCGAGCTGGGGGAATATGCTAAACGGCGCGCAGCAATATCTGCAATCCGCGCCTTGGCTGGCCATTGTGCCGGGCGTTGCGATCACCATCGCTGTGACCGGGTTCAACTTCATCGGGGACGGGCTGCGCGATGCATTCGACAGCCGTGCGCAAGGGGAATAACATGCAAGCGAAATTCTCACCGTTCAAAGACACGCTCTGGTACGCAACCGCGCCGAAAGCCCCCGACACAGTCGCCCTACACGGTGAGGTCAAAGCCGATGTCTGCATCGTTGGGGCAGGGTACTCGGGCCTGACCACGGCATTGGAACTCAGCCGTCAGGGTGTCTCCGTTGTCGTCCTTGAGCGCGAAGAGATCGGCTTTGGCGGATCGGGGCGCAATGCCGGACACTGCACACCGACGTTCACGCATTACAGTCTGCCGGAACTGCGCAAGGTCTTGGTGGAGCCTTGGGCCGAACGTCTGATCCATCGTCAGACCCGCGCGAACGACAAGGTGGAGGCTATGATCGCTCGCTATGACATCGATTGCGAATGGGAGCAGAATGGCTATGTTCAGGGGGCGTTATTCCCGTCTCATCTCAAGACGCTTGAAAACCATGTAAAAACCTACAACGCCGTTGGAGCACGCACCCGTATGCTCGACCGCGACGAAGTACACGAGATCACCGGATCCTCGCGCTTTTATGGCGGCTGGTTCCATGAAGAGGCGGGCGGCCTGAACGCCTTGGCCTACTCGCGCGGCCTTGGCCGTGCGGTGATCTCCGAGGGTGGCCGGATTTACACCGGGTCAAGCGTGACGGGCTGTGACCGAGAAAACCAGTCCTGGGTGGTGAAGACGCAGCGTGGCTCGGTCAGGGCGGAAAAGGTGATCTACACGACGGGCGCTTATACCGTCGCGGGCTGGCCGAAACTTGATCAGACCTTCCGCATCATGCGCGTCTTTGTGGCGGCGACACAGCCCTTGTCTGCGGCCTCTCAGGCAGTGGTTTTGCCGAAACGGACGACCATCCAAGACGGGCGCGGCGATATTTACGTCTACAAATACAACCGCGAAAACCGCATTGTCGCCTCCATGTTCCCCATGGGCGCACGCGGGAAAGACCTGGCCTATACCCGCAAAGTTCTGTCGGATCGCCTCAAATGGTTGCATCCGGAGCTGCGCGAAGAACTGCGTTGGGATTTCTTCTGGTATGGCGAGTTGGACATGCAGCGCAAAACTGTGCCGCGTCTCTACGGGCTCGCCCCGGGTGTTGTGGCAATGACGGGCCTTTCGGGGCGCGGCGTGCCGACCGGTTCTATGGTGGGGGGAATCCTGTCCGACTGGGCCATGGGCGTCCCGGAGACCGATCTCGATCTGTGCCTGGAGCCGCTGAGCAGCCAGCCCCTTTACATGAATTTCGCGCCGCACGCAGCGTTGCGGGGCTATCGCCTACGCGACCGGCTGCGCGCCACGCGGCAAGGTGCGCCCTTGCCGCCGCACGCATAAGCATTCAACAGGCGCAAAAGGCGCCGTATTTAGGAGAAGAACCATGCCGGGACCGAAACTTGATCCGGTCGAGAGCAACGCAAACCTGCCCGCAGAAGTCGATGTCCTGATCATCGGCGGCGGGATCGCTGGGGTTTGCACCGCACTTGAACTCGTGGATCGTGGCAAAACGGTTGCGATCTGTGAAAAAGGCGAGATCGGTGCGGAACAGTCCAGCCGCAACTGGGGCTGGGTGCGCCTGACGCACCGCGACCCGCGCGAAATGCCCCTGATGGTGGAATCCGTTCGCCTCTGGAAAAACATGAATGAGCGGATTGATGATGAGACCGGGTATCGCCAATGCGGCGTGACCTATACGGTTGCGACGGACTCGGCTCTTGCTGCGGAGCGTGAGGCCTGTGATGATCTGAACAAATATCAGATCCCGGCGAAAATCCTCAGCCGGGAAGAGGCCGTCGAGGCGTTTCCCGGCTTTTCCTTGGAAATCAAAGGCGCACTTTATAACCCGCATGATGGACGTGCAGAACCTCAGAAAGCCGCGCCTGCCATTGCGCGCGCGGTGCAGGAGCGGGGCGGTAGCGTTCACCAGAACTGCGCCGTTCGCACGGTCGAAACCGAAGGCGGCAAGGTGACCGGTGTGGTGACCGAGCATGGCACGATCAAATGCTCCGCCGTGCTTGTCGCAGGTGGAGTTTGGTCGCGTTTGCTCTTGGGGAATATGGGGATTTACCTACCGCAGCTGCGCACGAAAAACACGGTGATGCGCACGGAACCGCTTCCGGAAGGACCGGAACAAACGCTCAAAACCCCCGGTTTTGCCATGCGTAAGCGGCTGGACGGCGGATACAACATCGCCTCGGCCGCACCGAGCCGCTATCAGCTGACCCCGGACAGCTTCCGCTTGCTCAAAGCCTTTATTCCGACGTTGAAAAATGAATGGCGCAACGTGTCTCTCGGCATTGGCGCTGCGTTTTTCGAAGCCCTGCGCACGCAGCGACGCTGGACATCAAAAGATGTGACGCCGTTTGAGAAAACGCGCATTCTTGACCCTGAACCGGATGCTCCTTTGATCGACAAGGTACTTGATCTCGTAAAGCGGGATTACAAGCCCTTCAAAGGGGCCAAAGTTGCACAACTCTGGGCCGGTTATATCGACGTTTTGCCAGATGTGATCCCGGTGATTTCCGCGACCGAGGGCGTCAAAAACGGTGTGGCGGGTCTCTATGTGGCAACCGGGTTTTCCGGGCATGGGTTTGGACTCGGGACCGGGGCAGGGCTCCTCGCTGCCGATCTCATCACCGGCCACACGCCCTGTGTCGATCCGAAACCGTTCCGTCTTCATCGTTTCACGGATGGCAGCAAAATCACCCCGATGGAAGGCATCATCCAACGCTGAGATGCCCGCTAAAATACTGATCGAGGACATAGATTATGACGATGCTGCTGAACTTCCCCGATCCGGAACGATTGGCTATTTTCAGGGAAATTTTCGCGCGCGAAGTGCCGGGGGTGGCTTTGGTCACTCCGGACATGGACTACGCGCCGGAGGATATCGGCTATGTCTTCACCTGGCTTCCGCCCGAAGACTGGGCTGCATTTCCAAATCTGGAAGTCGTGTTCTCGATCAGCGCGGGCGTCGATCAATTCAAGACACTGCCTCAGCACATTTCACTTGTGAAAATGGTCGATCCAAATAACATCCAACGTGTGCTCGACTATGTGCTGACGGCGTGCCTAGCGTCTCTGCGGCTGTTTCCCAATTTTTCAGACAACCAACGCCGCAAGACATGGGAGCCACGCACCGTTCCGGCAATCTCGGAGACAGAAGTCTCCATCCTTGGCCTTGGTGCGATCGGGGAGCAAGCCGCGCTTCTGTTGAAGTCTGTCGGGTTTCAGGTTTCTGGCTGGTCGCGTAGCCCGCGCAATATCGACGGTGTCCGCTGTGTTGCGGGGCATGATGGCGTGCATGAGCTTCTGGAAACAGCGGATATCGTCGTCTGCCTTTTACCTTTGACAGATGAAACACGGGGAATTTTATCGCGTCCGTTTTTCGAGCAGATGAAGCAGGGGGCCAATCTTGTGCATGTGGGGCGAGGTGCGCATTGCGTCATTCCTGATCTGGCTGCTGCGCTTGAGAGCTGTCAGGTGGGCAATGCTATTCTCGATGTGTTTGAGACGGAACCTTTGCCGGAAGACGATCCAGCGTGGAAGCTAAAAAATTGCCTGATCACGCCGCATGTCGCCGGGCGCACAGATGCGCGAACAGCGGGAATGAATGTCGCGACCAATCTACAGCGACTTCAGGAGGGTCAGCCATTGTTGTGGCAGGTGGACCGCAGCAAAGGATATTGATGGGGCAAATTTAGGCGTATTTCGGGCATCGCCAAGTTGTCTGATATTGGACGCAGTTAGCCGCAGGGTTGTCGTCAGGCGGACATCTCAAGGGCGTATCAGTGCCACAGATCGAAAGCGTCGGATCTGGTCGTGGGCGGCTAGGAACCGCTGCGCTTGACGCGGAGATTTGAACCGGGCACGCGCTACCTTGAACTGCGTTACCTGTTAGAAACCAATGAGTTATATAATAATAAGATTGTGCCATGAGTGGCTCCTACAAGCAATTGAACATCGAAGAACGGCGTAAAATCGAGCGCTGGCTGAATGCTAAAGTCCCTGTTCGACAGATGGCGCGTATGTTGAAGCGCTGGAAAGCGACGCTCTATCGCGAATTGAAGCGGAACTATTTTGTCGACAGGAGCCTGCCAAGAGACGATTTACCGCTACATCTATTCCAAGGAAGGCATGGCGCAGGAGCTTTGGTGGTATCTGCCGGAGCACCGGAAGTCCCGCAAGCCGCAGCGGGCCAGAAAGCGCCTGCCCCCGAAATTCGACCGTGATGTTAGATCCTATTCCGCGCTGATGATGTCGCGCATCGCCGGCAGTTCGGGCACTGGAAAGGTGACTTAATCCTGTTTCGGCAAGGCCTTGGTCAGACAAACATCACGTCGATGGTCGAGCGCGTCAGGCCCCATCGTTAGGTCTGCAACGCGGGACGTAGCTGCGGCTGGTAAGATTGATGCTAAGGTCTTCTTTCTGATTGCGTGGCTAAGATCGTAAGTCGTCCCGCGCCGTCTCAGGACAGCTCCAGAAACCTCTGTTCGGCCAATGACAGGTGCCGTTCCTTGTGGTGCAGCATGTGGAACCGGCGTGGGGGAAGGTCGAACTCGACCGAGACGAGCCGGCCTGCGTCGATTGCCGGCGCGACCACCAGGGTCGACAGGATCGCGGCGCCCGCGCCGGATTCGACCGCGGCGCGCACGGCCTCGTTCGACGGCAACTCGAAGGCCACCTCGACATCCTTGATGTGCAGACCGCGGCGCGCGAGCGCGGTTTCGCAGACCGTACGGGTGCCCGATCCCGCTTCGCGCATCACCCATGGGCCGGCTTTCAGATCATCGGGGCCCGAGGGAGGCCGGTCCGCCCAGTCATGCCCGGGTGCTACCACCAGAGCCAGCCGGTCCCCGCACAGGCTTTGGATGGCCAGCGCGGTATCGTCAATCTCGCCCTCGACAATGCCCAGATCGACGGTGGCGGCATGGACCATCTGCGCCACGTCGCTGGTGTTGCCTACGGCGAGTTCCAGCACGATGCCCGGGTGCTCGCGGCGGAACCTCTGCATGCGTGGCGGCAGCCAGTAATTCGCGATCGTTTGGCTGGCGGCGAGGCGAAGCGTGCCGCGTTTCATCCCGGCGAGATCGCCGAGCAGCCGCGTCGCCTGCTCGGCGCGGGCCAGCACGGCGCGGGCCTCGTCCAGAAACAGCCTTCCGGCGTCGGTCAGCACGATGCGCCGTCCGACCCGATCGAACAGCTGCACGGCGTGGCGCTCCTCAAGTGCGGCGATCGCGGCGCTGGTCGCGCTTTGGGTCAGATTGAGAAATGCCGCCGCCTGCGTGACATGCTCACGCTCGGCGACGGCGATGAAAATGCGGAGTTGGTCGAGCGTCATGCGAGGAACAGGATCAAGGCGAGACTGAAAAGCGAGATGAAGACCCATGCGCCGGCTCCCAGCAGCGCGGGACGCAATCCTTCCGCCGCCAGCTTTCGCATATCGGTCTCCAGCCCCATCGCGGCCAAGGCTGTGGCCAGCAGGAATTGCGTGATGTCGGTGGTGACGTGGACCGTCGCCTCGGGCAACCATCCGGTGCTGGCCAGACCGACCATGGCAACGAAGCCCAATACGAACCACGGCACAGGGGGAACGGCACGATCGGCTTCACCACCGTCGCGGCGCAGCCTGCGGGATGCGAGAACGCCGAGGCCCAGCACCATCGGCGCCAGCATCATCACGCGAGTCAGCTTGGCGATCGTGCCGAACTCTCCGGCCTCCTGCCCGCGGGCATAGGCGGCGGCGACGACCTGCGCGATCTCATGGATCGAGGCCCCGGTCCACAGGCCGAAGGCATGCGGTCCCATGTCCAGCAGGCCGCCGACCAGCGGCATCAGAACCATCGACAGCGAACCGAAGATCGTGACACAGGCCACCGCATAGGCGACGTCCTCGTCCCGGGCACGGGTCACGGTATTGGTGGCGATCACGGCCGAAGCACCGCAGATCGAACTGCCCGCCGCGATCAGCTGCGTCAGGCCCGCCTCCACCCGAAGCATACGTCCAAGCCAAGTGGTGAAGGCAAAGGTGGCCAGCAGCGTGGCAACGATGAGCGCGACGCCGACGCCGCCCACAGCGATGATCTGCTGCGCGGTCAGTTGCAGTCCCAGCAGGATGATCCCTGCGCGCAGGACCCGCTTGACGCTGAAGGACGTGCCGGGTCTGGCAATGGCGGGCGTGCCGATCAGGTTGTGAAACGCCATGCCGATCAGGATGGCTAGGATGAGTGGGCTGAGCACGCCAATACCGGGAATGTGGCGCAGCCCGAACGCCAGCGCCGCTATCAAGGCCGCCAGCAGAAGGCCGGGCAAGACGCTGCCAGGTCTCGAATTCACCCATTGCCGGGAGGCGACTTGGGTCATGCCACGCAGGGTCTCGAAATGTGCCATCTGAAGTTCCTCGCAAATCCGTCTGAGGGATCATTAGGCAGTGGTGAATGAATATAAAAACAGATTAGTCTTGTTGAAACAATCGAAATAACAGAACGAAAGATCGACGTTGGTGCTCTCTTGAACTTGGCTGCTGCCGCAGAAGTGGGTCATCAAAGCGAAGCGCAGCATCGATCAAAGAGGGCTCAAACCGGTCATGCGGCAGAGCAGCGGAGGCACGGCCACGTCTCCCTCGGTGCGCCGTCGGTCCCGGCCCCAAACGGACCTTCGTCATCAATCCATTAACCCTACCGGTCCTTCATAGCAGACATTCTGAACGGCGCTCAAAGTTCACTCCCTCTCAGAGGTCAAAAAATGAACGATGAGAGTTTTCCTCTAGTCTGTAGATCAAGTGACGCTTACGAGCTGGTCTATTCAATCATGGACCACAAAAGCCGTGCGACCGATCCCAAACCTCATTGGTCAAGACGGTCACGCAAACGGTAGTAATGAATCCCAAGCGTTCCATAGATTGGATGCAGAGCATGAAACGGAAGCGTTTCAATTGTCTTTGCCACCGGGATTGGCAGTTGGACTCCTTTGGCCAGATAGGCTGAAAAAGCTTTGCCAAGCGCTGTCGAAAGCGCAACACCGCGTCCATTGAACCCGGTCGCTAAAAGCAGTCCCGGTTCCGGCTCACACACCCGGATGCGGTGATCCGCCGTCATGCCAACGCGCCCGAACCAATGGTAGTCAATCTCGAAACCGGCGCCAAACATCGCGCGCACCTCCGCCTCAATCCGGCGAAAGTCTTCCGCCCGGGTCGGATCGGAAAACTGCCCCCGCCCACCAAGCATGAGACGATTTCCGGGACCGATACGGAAATAGGTCCCAACCCGACGTGCCTCTGATACGACGACACCATTCGGCAGAATGCGCTCAAGTTGTTCGGAACTCAGAGGCTTGGTCGCGACCTGAAAACTGTTGGCGGGCACCGTTGCGCGTTTGACATCGCGGTTCAGGCCACGCGGCGTGTAAACATTGGTGGCAAGCACCACGCGTTCGGCACGGACAACAGCACCTGACGGCAAAGTCGCCCACCACTTTCCATCGCTGCGCTTGAGCGCCACCACCGGGGTTTGCGCAAAAATCTTCGCCCCCGCCGCTTCTGCCGCCCGAGCCAGAGCACGCGCGTATTTCAGCGGGTGAACCTTGCCCGCGCGCCGGTCAAGCCAGCCGCCTGCGAACACACCGGAGCCGGTCTCCTGCGCCACCGCCACAGCATCGAGCCATTCTACGGGGGCGCCGCGCGCCTCCCATTGACGCATCCGGGCCTGCAATCCGGCGAGATGGACCTGTTTCGCCCCAGCCTGAATCCAGCCCGAGCGCGAGGCCTCGCAATCAAGTCCCAGCCGATCGACCAGATCGAACAGCACATCTGCGGTGCTTCCCGCGAATTCGGTCGCGCCTTCACCCCAGAGCCGGTCCATTGCGTCCGGGTCGTCCTTGAGCCCCGGAATGACCTGCCCGCCGTTGCGCCCCGAAGCGCCGAAACCGGGCTCCTGCGCCTCCAGAAGGGTAACATCCATACCCGCCTCAGCGAGGTGTAGCGCGGTGGACAGGCCCTGAAACCCGCCACCGATCACAAGAGCATCGGTTGCCAGGCTTTCGGACAGCGACGGAAACACCGGAACATCCGGCGCGGTGGCGGCCCAAATGGATTGAAAGCTCATGATCTTCTCCGATCACATGAGATGGCTGACACGACGCAGAAATTCCTGCGTTCGTTCGTTTTGCGGTCGGGTCAGGACCTCTTCCGCCGTGCCCTGCTCTGCGATCCGGCCACTGTCGAGGAAGAAGACATTGTTGGCCACTTCGCGCGCGAATTGGATTTCGTGGGTGACGATCAGCATGGTCATATGCTCCTGCGCGAGATCGCGCAGAACCGTCAGAACTTCGCCCACCATCTCCGGATCGAGCGCAGAGGTTGGCTCATCCAGAAGGATGGCTTCGGGGCGCATGGCGAGCGCACGGGCGATGGCCACGCGCTGTTGCTGACCGCCGGACAGCGCCGCAGGGTAGAAATCCATCTTGTCGGCCAGTCCCACACGGCGCAGATGCTCTTCGGCGCGGGCACGCACTTCTTCTTTGTTCTCGCGCAGAACCTGCACCGGGCCTTCCATGACATTCTGGAGCGCCGTCATATGAGGAAATAGATTGAAGCGCTGAAACACCATCGCGACGCGCGTGCGTATGTCGTGAATGGAGCTGGCATGGGCGTCGACCTTTTGATCGTCGACGAAAATCCCGCCGGACTGATAATCTTCCAAACCGTTCACGCAGCGCAGAAGCGTCGATTTGCCCGACCCGGAAGCCCCAATCAGGCAGACGACCTGGCCCTTTTCGACCTCGGCATCAATGCCCTTGAGCACCTCGTGATGACCGTAGGATTTATGGATGTTCTCGAAACGGATCATCGCGATCTCCCCATTTTCAACTCGACGCGGCGCATCACGATGTTGAGCGGAATGGTCAGGCACAGATAAAGCGCTGCAACCATGGTAAAAACGGTCATGTTGTCAAAGGTCGAAGACGCGAGCATTTTGCCCTGCATCGTCAGCTCAGCGACCGAAATCACCGAGACCTGCGAGCTGTCTTTCAGCAGCATCACCATGTTGTTGCCATAGGGTGGCAGCGAAATCCGCACTGCCTGCGGCAGGATGATCCGCCGCATCATTTTGCCATGGCGCATGCCGATGGACTTCGCGGCTTCGACCTGCCCGCGGTCCACCGCCTCGATCCCGCCGCGAAAGGTTTCGCCGATGTAGCACGAATAGATCAACCCGAGGCCGATGATCCCGGCCTGAAAAGCGGTCAAGTCGATGCCCATGTCCGGCATCACGAAATAGATATAGAAGAGCACCACAAGGATCGGAATGCCACGCAGGAATTCAACGATATAGCGCGCAGGACGTTCAAGCCAGACATTGCGCGACGTGCGCATCATGGCCCAGAGAAGCCCGAGGGCCGTGGCGAGGAAAAGCGCAAGCAGAGAGACCGCGACCGTGCGCCAGAGACCGGTCAGCAAAAGCGGCAGGTACTCCTGAATCCGCTCGGAAAGGGGCGACATGATTGCCTCCTGTCGATGGGGGGCGCCCGGCGGTTCGACCGTCGGGCCATTTTGGATCAGAGGCCGTATTTGGCAAAAATCTCAGCAAGCTCACCGCTTTCCTTCATCGCGGCAATCGAGGCGTTGACCTCGGCCAGAAGCTCCGGGTTTTCCTTGGACACAGCCAGTGCGACATCGCCGATTCCCATCGGCTCATAGCCCTCGACCAGCTTCACACCGAGCGCCGGATTTTGGCCCACCTGATAGGCGATGATCGGCAGATCGCCAAAGCCCGCTTTAATCCGGCCCAGCTTCACGTCCCGCATGATGTCGACGAGGCTGTCATAGAGCTTGACCTCTTTGAAAATGCCTTTGGCCTGAAGCTTGTCGGCAAAGGTCGTACCGATCTGGGCGCCGACGACTTCGCCGGCCAGATCGTCGAGTTGATAGGCGTTATCGTCATCGGCAGCCACGAACATGCCGTCGCCATAGCTGTAAACCGTATCCGAGAAATCCACGACTTCCTTGCGCTTGTCGGTGGCGAGCATGCCCGCCGAAATCACGTCGATCTTTCCGGTTTCGAGCGCCGGGATCAGGGCCGAAAACTGGTTGATCGCGAATTCGGGCGTATCTCCGAGATCCTCTGCGATCGCGGCGGCCAGATCAACCATGGCACCGGTTGGCTTCTGGGTCGCGGTATCGACGAAGGTGAAAGGCACGCCGGTGGTGGTCACCCCAACGGTCAGCTCATCCGCCTGAGCGGACAGCGCGGAAAGGGCCAGAGTGCTGGCGAGAGCAAGCGAGCGAAGTTTCATCAGATTTATCCCTGTTGTAAGCGCGCCTTCAGACGCATTTGAACTATCTTCAGCATATTGAAGAAAATTTCATTCTCAATGAAAAACCTTCATAATTTTCATATTTTTGAAAAAATATCCTGAAAATCAGATTTATCTTCTTATTTGATCACGATGCATTTAGAATAATGAAGAACGCCGACCGCCGACCCCGCCGCTCACCCCACATTTTTACTCATCATACCCCCCCCTGAAAGCCCCATGTCCATCGCAGATTCGGAAGCCAAATTGAAAATTGACCCGCTGAACGGTCACGATGATGTCTCGCTGGGCGACGCCGTGCGCCGGGCACGCCGTGATCAACGCCTGTCTTTGCAGACCGTCGCCGATGGCGTCGGCATCTCGACTGGGCTACTGAGCCAGATCGAACGCGGGATTTCCTCTCCCTCCATCCGCAACCTGCGCGCCATTTGCGATGTCATCGGTATCCCATTCCTCTCGCTCTTCGATACGGATGGCGAGGCAGATCAGGAGGAAGGGCTGGTCGTCCGCGCCGGTCATCGCCGCATCGTCGATTTCGGTGATCGTGGTATGGTAAAATCTTTCCTGACCGCGCATGACGAGGGCTCCCTTCAGGTGATGGAAATCATCATCGAACCCGGCGGTGGATCCGGAGAAGAATCCTACAGCCACGAAGGCGAAGAATGCGGCGTTATCCTGAACGGTGAAGCCGAACTTTTCGTCGACGATAAAAGCTATCAGCTTCACGAAGGCGACTCCTTTCATTTCGAAAGCAGGCGTCCGCACCGATTCCGCAACATGGGCGACAAGATATGTCGTATCATGTGGGTAACAACGCCACCGGTTTGGTAAGCCATACGACCTTAATTCATGAGCTGGAAAAGCTCCCAAGGAACGAAAAGCTTGCGCCCAGGAAAGGTGTGTTTAGTTTCTCGCCAGATCCCAGCATCCCCTAAAATATGGCACAGAGTCGTCATGCGTGAGATGGCCTTAGTCGGATTTGAGCGACCGCGAACTTAGCATCTTGGACATTCAAACAGATTGCAGCGAAGGTCGGCTTCCCTTCTATGGATGTGTCCACGAGTCTCTGGTGGGAGTGATCGAGGGTAACAGCCTTGTTCTGATGGACATTAATTCCCAATGGACTTCACCAAACCTAAGCGACCCGACCCGCCCCGCGAACCGCCCGCTGGAACATCAGTCCCATGAGCATGTCCCGCGCCTCCTGGTCCTGCATGAAGGCACTGCGCATCGCGTTGTCGCGCTGGAACGCACGGCGCATGAACTCCGCATCGAACCGCGGACGGATGTCGCGCGGGTCGTTATTCCGCAGCATCTCCGCTCAGACGTCATCATCGAGGATGTCGTTGTTGACTGCCTCGAAGCGGATGTTGTCCTCCTCGGAGAACTCGGTGCCGTGGCGCGCATTGAAGGAGGTGATGATCTCCGTGAGGGTCTTCGACTCCTCCTCGGTGTAGGGATTGGCGCCGAACCGGTCGATCGAGCGCAGGGCCTGATTGTCGTCCTTGCTGAGAGAAGCGTCCTGTTCGTCGCCTTCCTTCTGGAGGCGAAAGGCCGCCATCTCGAGCATGTCATCGGTGATATCCTAACCCTGAGGCGCCTGGCGGGACGGGAGGATCCGCTTCAACCAGGTCCCGTAGATATGCAGCTTCTCGAGATCCGTGTCCCCAAGGTCCACCACCTGGGCGATGAAGGAATAGAACCGCAGGAGGATGCGAGGACCTGGCGGAACTCTTCCTGGTCATTCTCGATCAGGTTCTCGTTGAAACGGGTCACAGCCTGACGGACGATGCCTTCAAGGACGGGACGCTCATCTGTGCGCTTGCTGGCCTGGAGGAAGCAGGTGACGAAATGATCGATCTCAGCTGCATCCAGCACGCCGAAGGCCTTCAGCCGGGCTTCCAGGTTGTAGACCTGGTTCGAATCCGAGATATCCTCGAGCTGGGTGACATTGTAATAGGGCTTGAAGGCGTCCCGGATCTCTTCGACCGTGTTGCGGAAGTCGAGAATGTAGGTGCGCTCCTTGCTGGGGGAGATGCGGTTGAGCCGCGCCAGGGTCTGAACGGCCTGTAGCCCGCTCAGTCGGCGGTCGATGTACATGTCCACGAGCTTGGGCTGGTCGAAACCGGTCTGGTATTTCTCCGCGACCACGAGAACGTTGTAGGTCTGACCGTCGAACTGCCGCGGCAGCTCCGTCTCGGCAAAGCCGTTGATCCCCGGCTCGGTATAGGGCTGACCATCGATCGTGATCTCTCCCGAGAAGGCCACCAGGGAGGTCACATCCGTGTAGCCGTTGTCGGTGATGTATTTCGTGATCGCCTGGTGCGTCTTGATCGCGTGCTCACGGCTCGAGGTCACCGTCATGGCCTTGGCCTGACCGGAAAGCTCCGGCAGCGCGTGGCGGCGGAAGTGTTCGACGATCACCTCGGCCTTCTGAGCCATGGATGTCTCATGGAAGTCGATGAACCGGGCAACCTTGCGGGAAGACTTGCGTTCGAGAAGCTGCAGCTCCAGGAGAGCCTGCTCCGTGGCGTCGAATTCTTTCTCTTCCTCGGAAAGCTCGCCGTCAGCCAGAACCCGCGCCATGCTGTCGGCGTGTTTGCCGGACTGGGAGCTGTGCGCCTCGTCGATGATGATCGCGAAACGCTTGTGGTTCTCGTTCTTCAGGACCGAGAGCTGGTCGGTAGAGAACTTGTGGATCGTCGAGATGATGATCTTGGCGCCATCCTCGATGGCCTTTTTCAACTGGCGCGAGGTGCCGTCGATCGGTTTCACGTAGCCTTCCGTCTGCGCAAAGGATTTGATGGTCTGCTGCAGCTGGCGATCCAGGACCACACGGTCGGTGACCACGATCACGGTGTCGAAGATCGCTTGGTCAGCGTCGTCATGGAGTGTGGCCAGGTGGTGGGCAGCCCAGGCGATGGTGTTGGACTTGCCGGAGCCGACGGAGTGCTGGAACAGGTAGTTCTGACCGGCGCCGTTCGCCTTGGCATCCTGGATGAGCATGCGAACCGCATCCAGCTGCTGGAAGCACGGCCAGATCGTGGTCCGCTTTACCTTGTAGATATGTACGGACTCTCGGGACACTTCACTATCAGACGATCTCCAGTACGATGCCTGATCGCTGCCATATCTCGTGCGACTTCTCCGTCAGTTTTCTGTCGGTAACAAGGACGTCCACATTGTCGAACGATCCCAGGCGGACAAGTCCGCGATGGTCGAATTTGCTACTGTCAACCGCGAGGATCACGCGTTCAGAATGTTGCATCGCGCGCTGCACGATCCGTACCTCGGCCAGATCGTCGTCGCTGAGGTTGCCCGCAGAATCAATACCCGATACCGAGACGATCGAGATGTCGAAGTGAAAATTCTCGAGAAAGGTTTCCGCCTGTTCGTGAAACACACCGCCGTCTACCTGACGCACGAAGCCACCGGGAATGGCAATGATAAAATCGGTGGCCTCGCGCAACCAAGCTGCGGTGCGCAGACTATAGGTCAGGACGCGTAGGTCGCGCCGCCGCGCAAGCGCATGGGCGATCGTCTCGCAGGTGGTGCCTGTATCGATGAAAACTGCGGCCCCATCAGGAACCAGATCTGCCACGCGTTCGGCGATACGTTGCTTGACATGGACATTTCTGACCCGTCGGCGATGCAGCTCGTTTTTGGGGACAGTGTCCATAATCATCGCCCCACCGGGCATTCGGCGTAATTTTCCCTCACGCTCCAGATCCATCACATCGCGACGGGCTGTCTGCGTGGTAACATCGAAACGGGTCGAGATATCGTCAAGCGACAAGTAGCCGTTCAGCGTTAAAGCCTCAAGCAAACGGGTCTGACGTGCCGCTTTCTTGCTGCCGTATTCCATTGGGTTGTGTTCCTTAGTTGGTCTAATGGGGGGATATCATCAAAGCCGTAGCTTTCCGAAAGAAAAATACTGAACGTAAACGCTGCGGCTGAGATAGCCGCAGCTTGATGTTAAAGGGTCTCGATCAGAAGCTAAAGCCGAAGCCCGCGCTGACGGCCGAAGCATCACCATCATCGCCAAATGCGCCATTGTAGCCAATCGAGAAGACACCGCGTTCGCTGATCGAATAATCGAAAGCGATTCCGACACTCAGTTGGTCCTGAGCAAGGCCACTCCCCGACACGCCGAAGGCATCACCGCCAACAAAAGCCATACTGCTATTGGCAAGATCGCCGCTGAAGGCGTGGCGCCAGCCGATTTCGCTGCGTAGATTGGCTTTGTCTGAGACGCCGATGCCGGTGTTCAGGCGCAGCCCAAGATCGGCATAGGTCACATCATAACTGCCATCGATCTTGCGAAGCGCGGCAGCACCGCCGGTTTCGCGCACCTCGTCGGTTTCCACTCGAATATGTGACAGCGATCCGAAGGGCTCCAGCAAGGTGTTGCCGACTTTCATCTGATGCCCCAATTCGGCAAAGACATGGGTCGTATTTGCATGCCCAGCCGAAGATAGCGTGTTTGTAAAGCCGGTGAAGCTGACATCACGGCTGCCTGACAGGGTGCTGCGGGTATAGGCCAAACCGCCGCGCAGGGTTGTTGCGCCGAATTGCTTACCAATGGACAGGCCAAGGTGAAGGTCGTCGGTATCCACCGTTCCAGACCGACCGGACAGCGCAACCTCGCCCTGCCCGAAGCCGGTCATGACACCGATCTGCAGACCGTTTTCGGTCAGCGCATCAGCCCCGAAGATCGTGCCGACCGTCTTGTTCCGGACGTCAGAGAGATCTCCGCCCGCCTTGGTCGTAGCGCTTTCTCCGTAGCCACTGGCCCAGAATGACAATCCTTCGCGATCCATCGGCGCGGTGCCACGGCTTTTTTCGCTCCAGACATTTGTGACACGGGCGCTTTGGTTCGCCAGGGCTCCCATGGTGGCGGCATGGATTTCACCGGACATCTGGGAAAAGGCATCGCTGGCGGTGTTGGCACCCAGCAGAACCACGGCGTCATAAACCTCGTTGCCCATGCCAAGCGCTTCAATCGCAGTGGCTGCGGCGCGGGCGTTGCCTGCTGCGGCTACGGTATCGAAAGAGGTATCGTTGCGATCCAGCGTCAGATCGACCGAAGAGGCCCCGTAGCTCAACTCCGCGTCAAGGAAGGCCAGGGAAGAGGTGATGCTGTCGAACTGCCCCGAAACGGTGCCGCCGGCACTTAGCACTTCATAGCTGGTCTGCGGTCGGTAGTCCCCGCCTTCGGCCAGAGCGATGGCGCTGCCGCCCTCGATGGCGATGTCACCAGAGACAGCGACCTTATCGGCCTCGCCATCGGCATTGGCCTCGATCTCGAGGATCGAACCGCTGGCAAAGCTCAGGTCGCCGGCGACGTTCAGCGTGCCGATGCTGTTTCCGGCCCCGAGCGTACCGCCCTCGGCAACGCGCACGCTGCCCGTGGTGCCCGTGCCGCCCAGCCGGGCCCCGTCGCCCACCGTGGTCAGGCCGGCGGTGGCGATCGAACCGTTCACAATCAAGGCGCCCGCCTCGATCCGGGTGGCGCCGGTATAGCTGTTCTCGGCAGCAAGCGTCAGGCTGCCGACGCCGCGCTTGGTCAGATCGCCCGAACCACTGACGGCCTGCGCCACCTCGACCGCACCGCCGGCGCTGCGGACATCCAGCCAGCCGCCTTCGCCTTCCAGAGAGATTTCGCGGTCAAGCGCGGTCATCTCGGTGCCGATTGCGGCAAGTCCGCCACCGGACAGCCGCAGCCGCGCGTCCGCCTCGCCAAGGGCTGCGTCCTCGGTCACGATTACCGTGCCGCCGTCCGCGACCAGAGTTTCGCCGATAAAGCTGTGATCGTCGATGCAATAGTCTTGAACCGCCTGCTGGAAGCGCGGGTCATCGGTGGTGCAGTCCAGCAGCGTCTTTTTCTCGTCCAGTGTCAGCCCTGTGAGGATCGGCACACCGTTCTCATCCGCGATCTGACCCAAATAGACGTCAGTGCGCATGTTGTTGCGGGTCAGGAAGAATTCCGGGTTCTCTTCGCTGAAAGTCGTTGCGCCTTCGCCCCAGACCAGACGGGTTTCCTCGGCCGCCTCGGCGCCAGTGTAATATTCCAGCTTGGGGCCGATCCAGCGGAATTCATGCGCCACAGCGGCGTGGTCGGCATAGGGCACACCGTCTTCTGTGCGCAGATCATCCAGAGTGCCGAGGTTCGGATCGGTCGGATCATCGACAATTTGCCACCACTTGCCGAATGGCCTCGACGCAAGATAATGATCGATCCGGGTCCGGTCCCAGCTGGCCCAGACATTGGTCGCGTCCTCGCCCACCGAGGGCCAGGTGGTGGAGCCGTCGCCCAATTCGTGCGGGGCAAAGCCTTCGCGTTCGCTGTCCAGTTGCAGGAGCATATAGTCCCGCTTCATCCGGTTCATCGTGTAGGGCGTATTCGACTCAATCGGATAAGTTTCATCGAAGAAGAACCCGTCCGGGATTTGATCCAGACTAAGGCTTTCACCGGTGTGGGCCGCGATGAAAGCCTCCATCGCTTCGGCGTCGACGGTATATTCCGTCAGCAATTCCCGGTAATAGCTGTTGCCCGTGCGCAGATAGTCCTGGAGGATCAGCTTTTGCTGAGAGGCCCGGTTCAGGCCTCGTTCGGACACATCTCCGGCGTTCCAGTCACCGACAAGGATGGTTGGGCGGTTGAAGCCGGTTGCCCACTCAGTGATGCCGTCCACCTCTTGAAGGCGGAGATCGGCCGGATCATGATAATCGAGATGCACCACTCCGAGCAGGGTGTCGGGAACGCCCTTTCCAGGTTCCATCAGCTGCCAGGCAACCGAATCGCCCTGGGTGCTTTGTCCCAATGTACCATCGATCCTGCTGAGCACCCCATTGTCGAGCTGCCGGATATACTGGTAATCCCCTGCGCCGGCCTCGGCCAGAAGGCTTTGCAGCTTGCTCAGGGTCTGTTCGCTGACCAACTCCTGAAAGACGATGGTGTCATAATTCCCCTTCAGGAACTGTTCGGCGATTTTTTCCGGTTGATCGCGGAATTTCTCGACCCAAACATTCAGGCTGGCGATTCGCAGGGTGCCAGAATCGCTGGCGGTTCCTGCAAAAATGGGAGAGCCGAGCAAGGCGACTGCGGCAACGCCGCACAAAAGCGTTTGCCGCATTGTGGTCCGATCGCCGCCGAAGCGTACCGGACGATGATGGTGGTTTGGCATGTTTCTGATTTCCGTGGAGGTTTACAAATTTCGTCGCGATCTCCGGATGCACCGGGCGCGGGTGAGGCATGACAGATAAAAATGTCAGAAAAATTACAAAAGTAATTTTTATATTATTTCTTCTTGCGTCCGTTCGATCCGAGAAAGAAGAAATATCGCCTATGTGAGCTCATGGGATTGCCGGTGGGAGCAGACGCCATTTCACCTTTTCAGAAATGACCACGAGATATCGAAGTGTCCGTCGTCATATAAAATGGGACGTCACGCTGTCGTAGATCTCGAGGGCAGGGCGCAGGCGGAGCGTGACGTGCGGTGCGACCTTCTCAGCCAGCGCCTCTGGCAGGCGGCCTTCCTCGTTCTCTCAGCTATAGATTTCGATCAGGGTTGTCTCGTGTTCGGCATGGACCCGGCGCTTCCATGCCATGCTCTCAAGGTATGCATCGCGGTCGATGAAGGGGGCGGTCGTCAGCTCTTCCGTACCGTCCGGCCGTGTCGTCTTGCGGACGCCGAAGTGCTCAAGATAGACGCCGCTCTCGGTTGGCCGGAAGTCCGACGTGTAGGCACGCCTGCCGGTCCGGTCAGCTTGTGCTCGTAGGTCTACACCGCTTACGTTAAAGCGTTTCCGGCTTTTGTTAAATCGAGAGGGGATTCACAGGGTATGAATTTTCTGTTTCATCCAGTTGATGAGTATCAGTTTATAGCCAACCCGCTCTTTGCCGAGGGCCAATCGTCGTTTGATGATCTCAGCGGCCTCGGGGTCCCGCTACGCAAGCTATTGAGCCGCGGTGGTCTATGGTCTCAAGTTCGCCGACCTCGAAGGCGTGCGCCCAATGAGGCGGGAATCATCTCTACTAAAGAAAAGCATACCTGTGTCCGATTGCATGGACCCTAGAAATGACAGCGAAACATACAATCATATGTATGTAATTAATAAATAAAAAGTTTAACTAAATATACGAAAGCATATAATTTATACCACTTAAGTATATATTATAGCATTGTTAAATATACATAAAATTCAATTTCAATACTTTTTGATGTTGTCTGTTAGCGCGTTTTGGTTTTCTAAAAGGTATGTCGCATAGCTGTATTTCTATTCCGACAATACGTTTTGTGATTGGACCAGAAAAATGTCTGGGTTTGAGAGAAAATATAACCGTAAGGGGGAACGCACGATGAAATTCATTCAGAACTCCAAGAGCCTCATGCAGCGGTTCGCACGTGAAGAAGACGGCGCGACGGCGATTGAGTACGGCCTTTTCGCGGCTTTGATTGCGGCTGTGATTGTTGTGGCGGTCAGCAACTTGGGAACCAATGTGAACTCCGGTTTTGAGACAGTGAACACATGTCTTAAAAACCCTTCTTCCACCGATTGTAATTAAGCTGTATATTGAATATGTTTTCACGCCTCGGTTTTTCCGGGCGCGCGACGTTGGTTCTGGCTATTTCGGCTCTGGTGGCCGGTGCTGTGGTGTGGGGGGGATTTCGTCCGAATGACCTGCCTGCTGCACAGCCCGCGCCACAGGCCACAAACGTAGCGGTGCAACAGACGCGCATTCTGGTCGCATCACGCACCGTTCTGCCGGGAAACCCCGTCTCGCCCGATGATTTTCAATATGTCGACATGCCGGTTGATAGTGTGCATGACGGTTTTCTGGCCGACACTGAACAGCATCGTGCAACGCTCACGGGGATGGCCGCCTCTCGTAGGATTCCGGCGGGCACGCCTTTTGTCGAGGCTGACCTGACGGCGCAGACCGTCGCTTCGGATATGGAAGTCGCCCCTTCGACACCGACCCGGCTTCACCTTGCAGCGGGCATGCGGGCCATCGCTTTGCCGGTCAAGGCAGAGACCGCCGTGGCGGGGTTGCTCGACCTTGGCGATCGTGTCGATATCCTGTTGTCCTACGAGATGGCGGAGGGTGTCATGGCGATCCGCACGGTGTTACGCAATGTGCGGATCATCGCGACGGATCAGACCACGCAGCCTCCGGCGGAAGACGCGCAGGCGGAGCCGAAAACGCCGCCAAAGATCGTGACCTTCGAATTGACGCCGGAGGGGGCCAAGGTTCTGGCTCTGGCGGATCAGATGGGCGACATCATGTTGGTTCTGAGCGAAGACGATGCAGGCGAGGGGCCGGTGATCGCCGAGGATGCCCCGATTTTCTCCAGCCAGATTTCCGGCCAAACGACCATGCCTCTGCCGACGGTGACCAGTCGCAGCGTGTCCATCGTGCGCGGCGCGCAAAACCGGGTGGATGTGTTGCTCTCAGAAGAGCAGCTCCCGGGGGGCGTACCCGCGGCGGTCGTCTCCGTTCCTTCCAGTTCAGCAGAGTGATCATGATGTTTCAAAAACGTCTCAATCTTATCCTCCGCAAGCCTCTGAACCTGCGGCTCGTCCTGAGCGCGCTTTTGCTGTCGCTGACATTTGCCCCGGTGCAAGCGCAAACCCTGGTGGAAACGCGCAATCGGGCGATTGACCTGTTTGCGGGGCAAGGCAAGCTGATCAAGCTCGACAGCCCTGCGGAGACGGTTTTTTTGGCCAATCCTGACGTGGCCGATATCGAGATCAAATCTCCGAAACTGCTTTACATCTATGGGAAGTCCATCGGAGAAACGACGCTTTTCGTGATTGATGATGCGGAGGAGGTGACGCTCAGCAGTGCGGTCAACGTGTCTTTCAACATGGATGCCATGACCCGTGCCGCCCGTGCCGCGCAGCCGGGGGGCAGCTTTTCCGTGGCCGAGATCGGTGGGGCGATCGTTCTGAGCGGTAGCGTCGATACAATCGGAGAGGCGGAAAGGGTTGAAGCGGTTGTGCGGCAACTGGCGGGGGGCGATACGACGGTGGTCAATTCCCTGTCGTTGAACACCCCGGCGCAGATCAATCTTCAGGTCAAGATCGCGGAAGTGTCCCGTACGGTGACGGAGGATTTGGGGGTGAGTTGGACGGTGCTGTCCGGGCAGGGCTTTTCTGGTGGATCCGGCGTCGACGGTGGCTATGCGCTGGCTGGCAATATTCGCAATGGCGGCACAAATATCGGGGTGATGCTTGAGGCGTTGAAAGGCGAAGGGTTGGTCACAATCCTGTCGGAACCCAACTTGACGGCTCGGTCCGGCGACCAAGCGAGTTTTCTCGCGGGGGGACGGTTTCCCTATCAGACCACGAAGGACGATGGCACGGCCACGGTTCTGTTTGAGCCCTTCGGCGTGGAGTTGGAATTCCTGCCCGAAGTCTTGCGCGCGGATCAGATCAAGCTGAACGTACGCACGCAAATCCGCGAGCTTGATTTCTCCAACGGGAGCCAGACCAACACGCAGAATGTGCCGCTGATCCGCGAGCGCAGTGCCAGTACGACGATCGAGGTTGGCAGCGGTCAAAGTTTTGCGATCGCTGGGCTGTTCAGCGCGTCGACGCAGCAGGATATCGAGCAGGTACCGGGCCTAGGGGATATTCCGCTTTTTGGCGCACTCTTCCGGTCGACCAGTTTTCAGAAGGGCGAAAGCGAGCTGGTGATCATCGTCACGCCCTACATTGTCGAACCGACCGCTCCCGGTCAGTTCAAGACGCCGCTCGACAAGTTCAGCCCGGCAAACAGTCTCGACCGCAATTTCCTCGGCGTGCTCTCATCCGGTGAGCCGATCAGCAAAGACGGTCCTGTGTCTGTCAAGAACATCAACGGCAACGCAGGGTTCCTTTTGCAATGAGACTGATCCGAATGTCCTCCTTTTGTGCTTCTGTCGGGGTCTGTCTGTTGAGCGCCTGTGCAACGCCGGTTATGGATCGCGGTGCAGTTCAACGTCTTTCGGCGCCCTATGTCGAGGTTCAGCACCAGTTTCGGTTCACCAGCGCTGGCAGCGATCTTTCCGCCTCTGAAAAACAAAGTGTCCAGCGCTTTTTGAACAGTCTTTCTTTGACGGACAGCGACTTGGTGATCGCAACCCTTCCAGGAAGCGGCCTGCCCGCGGTGGATGCGGCGCGAGAGCAGTTGATGCGGTCGCTCTTGTCGCGCAGTCCCGCCAAAGTTGAAATTCTGATGGACGAGACCTTTGGGGGCCGACCGACGTCGAGGCGACAGGTCGGAATTCTGCGCGCAGTGCGCGCTCAAGGGCTTTCGGTCTCATGTGCGCCGGGAGAGCTCATCGCGGATCTGGGCTGTGCCAGTGCGACCAATCTCGCGGTGATGATCCATGAGCCGGGCGATGTTCTGGCCGCCGAGGCGACGGCGACGCGGGCCTATCGTGACAGTCCGGCGGAGACGACGCAATGAACCAAGCCTTGCCGTCTCAAACTGTGACCCGCCATGAAATCGATGCATTTGTGGCCTCAGAAGAGGGGCGCGATGCGGTCACCTTGCTGATGCAGCGCCTAGGCGCAAGAGAGGCCGCCACTATTCAAACCGGCACGCTTGAAACCGTCGCCCGGCTGGCCGGGCATGCGCCGTTTCGCAAGCTCATGATCGTGGAACTGGGACTGGGAGACATGACTTCCCATCTTGAATCTGTCCGCGAAATTGTCGCCGAGGGTGGAGAGCTCGTGCTGCTCGGACGCGAAAACAGTGTTGCGGCGTATCGCCATTTTCTGGCGGCCGGGGCGCGGGATTATCTGACGCTGCCTTTGGAGGTTGAGTGCATTCTGCCGGAGGTGTTGGTGTCGCCGAAAGGCGCTCTCCCAGCTCATAGCACCCCGCCAAAGGGCCGTGTCGTTGCGGTTTGTGGGGCCTCCGGCGGGGTCGGCGCGAGCCTCTTGGCCGCTAATTTGTCCGTTGCGTTTTTGACGCAGAGTGCAACTCCTAGGGCAGGGACGTCCAGCGCGGTTCAGGGGGCAAGGGTCGGCCTGCTTGACGCGGATTTCGCCTTTGGGTCTCTGGCTGTCGATTTCGACATCGAAGCGACGCAGGGTGTTTTCGAAACCTTGGAAAGACCGGAACGCGTCGACAGCACCTATTTACAATCCAGTATGGCAGAGGTTTTGCCCGGCTTGTCGGTCTATGCCGGAGAGCTTCATGACGTGTCACAGCTCGGTGGGTACGAACAGGGACTTGCGGGGCTTGTGCAGACGCTGAAGGTGGAATTCCCTCTGACCGTAATCGATCTGCCGCGCCGACTTTTGTTGCAGGATACCGGTTTGTTGCGGGAGTTGGACGATGTGGTGCTGGTTTTGGCGCCCGGATTCGGCGGGTTGCGCACTGCGGGCCGGTTGATCGAGCGCGTGAGCAGCCAAAGCGGGGCCACGCGAATCTGGAACGTTGTGTCCCAAAGCCGCCGAGATGCCGGGTTGAGCCGAAAAGAGATCGCTGCGGCGCTGGGGCAGCCGGTGACTTGTGAGTTGCCTTTGAGCTCCGCCGAGATTGCGCGGGCGTCGGTCAAGGGCATGCCGCTACAATCCGAGTTTCCAAGGAGCGCCTACGCCCGAAAAGTCGCCGATCTGGCCCAGACGATATGGACGGTACCGGAACAGGAGACAGCCGGCGCAAGCGATCGCCGATCTTGGTGGAAAAAGAGGTCGCGATGACACTGTCAGACCCTCGACACCCTACAGCATTGTCGACCGCCCATGCTCAGATCGCAGAGCGAGTTCGCATTCTGATGGCGGAAGGCGCGCAGGGCGGCCCCTATTTGGTCAGTTCTGCGATTGATTGGTATCAAGCGCTAAGTGGTGAAACCGTGCCGCGCGATGTGCAGCGGTCGCTGATGCAGGATCTGGTCCCAGGTGTGGATAGCCCCGTTCCCGCCCCGCCGTCGGTCGTGCCCGTATCGCCGGGTAGAGCGCAGTATCAGCCAGAGTTTACCAAGCGGGTGATGCAGCTTGGCGGACAGATTGCGCCGGAGGTCATCGGGCTTTTGGATCTGCGTGCCCTGAGCCATTTGTCTGCGGAAGCGCAGCGCAGCGCCATCCGGGATGGGGTTCTGAGCGTCAGCCGTGGACAGAAACTCGATCTGAACGGTGTCGAGACGGCGGAGCTGGTCGATTACGTCGTGGACGACATGTTGGCGCTGGGGCCGCTTGAGCGTCTGCTTGCGGATGACAGCGTCTCCGAGATCATGGTGAACGGGCCCCGGCAGATTTATGTCGAGCGCCGCGGACAGTTGGAGCTGGCGGATATTTGTTTTCGCGATGACGACCATGTGGTGAACATCGCCTCGCGGATTGTGGGCGCCGTTGGGCGTCGGGTGGATGAGACGACGCCGCTGGTCGATGCGCGCCTGCCGGATGGCAGTCGGATCAATGTGACCATTCCCCCTCTGGCGGTGGACGGGCCGACCATGACCATTCGGAAGTTTCCGAAAGACGATCTGACGCTTCAGGATCTGGTGGAACGCGGCAGTCTAAGCCGACAGATGGCGCAATTTCTGCGTCTATGCGCGCAGTTGCGGCTCAATCTTCTGATCTCCGGTGGCACAGGGTCCGGGAAGACCACGCTTTTGAACGCCATTTCGCGCGAAATCCCGGCCAGGGAGCGGATCGTGACGCTTGAGGATGCCGCCGAATTGCGTCTGCAACAGCCGCATGTCGTCCGACTTGAAACCCGGCCCGCGAACATCGAGGGGCAGGGGGCGGTTCCCATGCGGGCCCTGTTTCGCAATGCACTGAGGATGCGACCGGACCGGATCATCATCGGTGAGGTGCGTGGCGATGAGGCATTCGACCTTTTGCAAGCGATGAACACCGGACATGACGGTTCGATGAGCACGCTGCACGCGAATACGCCGCGCGAAGCGCTGACCCGGATGGAGAACATGATAGCCATGTCCGGCGTTGTCCTTCCGACGGAATTCGTGCGTCAACAGTTGGGCGACGCGATCCACGTTATCGTGCAGATTTCGCGCATGCGTGATGGTGGTCGGCGGATTTCCTCCATCTCAGAGATCGTAGGTGTCGAAGGCAATGTCGTCAGCCTTCAGGAACTGTTCCGTTTCGTCCCGCGCCCCTATGAGGGCGAGGCCGTGCAGGGCGATTTTGTCTCTTCAGGTCTTTTGCCCGCTTTCCTCGATCTGGCGGTGGAGCACGGGCTGGACAAAACGTTGCGGCAGACCATGGAGCCAAGCTGATGCTGATGTCTGCGCTTCTGTTTCTGCTCGTCTTCGTCGCCTGCGTCGCCGTGAGTACCTTTGCTCTGATGATGTATGACCGGACCAACAGGGGCCGAAGGGGCCGTTTGATGCGGGCTGCAGCGGCGCATCCCGGAGCCACCTCAGCACAGGTGCGGCAACGGCTGGCGGAAAGCGCCTCCGAGGCGGCTTCTGCGGTGCTCAAGCGTGAAAAGAGCGGTGTGATCGGCGTGCTGGAGCAGCGGTTGCGTGTTGCTGGGTTGGCGCTCTCCGCACCGTCTGGCCTTCTTTTGGTTTTTCTTTTGTCGGCCCTCAGCTTCCTCGGCTTGGTTGTCTTCGTGGCGGTGCCTGCAATGTGGTCGGCTTTGATTGCGATGGGGACCGGCTGGATGCTCCTCAATGTTGTGCTCGACATTCTGCGCTTGCGGCGTGTGCGGCAGTTCACCGAAGCCTTGCCCGATTGTCTCGATGTCTTCGCGCGCGGTCTGCGGGCTGGGCAACCTCTGGGGGAGGCGCTCGGTCTGGTAGCCAATCACTCCAAGGGGATCGCGCAGGAAGAGTTTCTCAGATGTCGTGAGGAATATCGTATGGGGATGGCGCTGGATGAGGCTTTGTCGGGGATGGCGGATCGGATCACTTCCCCGGAAGCGCGTTTTATCGCCGTGGCCACAGGATTGCAGGCCGAAACCGGCGGCAACCTGATTGAGACGCTTGAAAACCTTGCCATGCTCCTGCGGGACCGGCGCAAGTTGCGCAAAAAGGCGGCGGCGCTTTCGGCCGAGACGCGCGTGAGCGCCGTGATCCTGTCCGGGCTGCCGTTTGCTGTCGGTGGCGTCATTTTCTTTATGAATCCGACCTATCTGTCGCCGCTCATCGAGGACCCGAGAGGCCGCATTCTCGGCATTCTGGGACTGCTCAGCCTGAGCCTCGGCATTGCCAGTATGTACAAACTGTCGCGGATAGATGTCTGAGATGGAACGTTTTTTTCTCCTCCTGCTTGTATTCGCAGCTCTGGGCCTGCTGCAGGTCCTGTTTTGGGAGCTATGGGACGCAAGGGCCCGGCGCGCGCGATTGCAGCGCATGATCGCCCGAAACGCGCAAGGGGCATCGTCAATTGCCTTTGCGCCTCCTGTGGCCAACCCGATGCACAAGCGTCTTCAGGACCATTTGACACGCATGGCGGTGGCGACGTTCGAGCGGGTCTCTGTCGTGAAGGGCAGTGAGGTGGAGGCGTCGGATGCGCTTTTGAAAGCGGCGGGCATTCGCAGCCGGGATGCGCATCTGGTCTATGCCTTTCTGAAACTGGTTCTGCCGATTGCCGGGGCGTTTTTGGCGTTGTTCTGGTTGATGTTCAATGCGGACGGCGGGCTCAACCCGCTCTCCGTCATTATTGGTGTGAGTGGCTGTGCTCTTTTCTTTTCCCGTGCGCCGGATGCTTTTTTGGCGATGCGCCGTCGCAAGCGGCTTGAACGCGTGCGCCGGGCGTTTCCCGATATGCTGGAGCTTTTGGTGATCGTCAGCGAAGCGGGCCTCGGTCCGCTGCCGGCGCTGCGGCGGGTTGCGCGGGAACTGCAGGTGAGCTGTCCCGATCTGTCTCTGGAGCTGCAACAGCTCGTGCTCGAGCTCACGGTTTTGCCGCAGCGTGCAGAGGCGTGGCGCAATTTCGAAGAGCGTCTGCCATTGCCGGAAATCTCGGTGTTTGCCAATGCACTTGTGCAGGCAGAGCGCTATGGCACGCCGTTTCGCGGCGCGCTGCGCAATCTGATGCAGGACACGCGGTCGGCGCGTCTGTTGCAGATCGAGGAAAAGGCCGGACGTCTGCCCGCCCTTATGACGATCCCGCTGATTGTTTTCATCATGCCCGCGCTTTTCGTGGTGCTGATCGGCCCGGCCGTGCTGAGTATTCTTGACAACATTATGCAGGGAGGAGCGGGGGGATGAACCTGTTTCGGCGTCACTTGCAGAAGGACGAGGGGGCGACGGCGGTAGAGTTCGCGCTCGTTTTGCCGGTGCTTTTGAGCGTCCTCTTCGGCATCATTGCGTTCGGCCAGTATTTTGCCATTGCCAACAGCCTGCAACAATTCGCGGCAGAAGCCGTGCGCTATTCGGTGAGCGAGCCCTTTATGGCCGACCGCGTGTTGCGCGCGAACAGCTTTCTGAACAGTCCCGGAGAGCGCTTTGCCTTTCTCGACGCTGCAAAGATTTCCCGCACCGTGACGCCCAGCGAGACGGTGACCGAAAGCGGACTGACCGTTACGGCGCTAAAGATCACGTTGACCTACGATCTGAGCGGAACGGCAGTCGATGTTGCGGATAATTTCCTTGGCATCGGTATCGCCGACATCACCCGGAGCAGTTACCTTGCCTATTAAGCGTCGTTTCGAGATATTCCACCGCGATGAGCGTGGGGCAGTTGCTATTGTGGTCGCGCTCTTCATCACTGTTGCGATTGGTTTTTTGGCCTTGGGTGTCGACTTGGGGTCGCTCTATTTTGAGCAAAAGACCTTGCAAACGCGTGCTGATATGGCTGCGGTGAGCGCCGTGTTGAATCTCGACGACAACCCGGATCAGAACGCACGGGAAACGGTGCAGGGCAATGCGTTGGCCATCGCCGATCTGGAAACGCTGTCCTATGGACAATACCTTTACGACAGCGCTGTCTCGCCTGAGGCGCGTTTCACCCTGCGAGATTTGGCGGAGGATGAGGTCAACGCGGCGGAGGTTGTCCTGACGGATAAGGCCCCGCTTTATTTCTCCTCTCTTTTTCTGGGCTCGAACAGCACGTCGTTGAGCGCATCCGCAACCGCAGCCCGGTTCGATTTCGCCTCTTTCAGTCTTGGCTCGCGTCTGTTGTCTCTGGACGAGGGGCTGCTGAATGCGCTTCTTGAGGAGATTCTGGGTACCTCCTTGTCGCTCACCGCTCTGGATTACGAGGCTCTGGCCAATACGAATATCGACCTTTTGACCTTCACCGATGCTTTGGCCAATCGGATCGGTTTGACCGCTGCAAGTTACGAAGACATTTTAACGTCCGATATTGACCTGCTCGATGTGGCGGGGGCGCTGCTCGATACCGGGCTGGTGTCGGGCTCGACCGATGTGCTGACCGCCATTCTCAATGGGGCGGTGTCCAGCACTCTGAATGCGGCGCAGTTGATCGCGATCGATGGTGACAATCTTGCCCTGCAGCTTGAAGATGTGCTCGGGGAAGTTTCTGTTTCCGCTCTCGATATCCTGATGACGAGTGTCGAGATACTCAATCAGGATCACTATATCGAAGCCAGTCCGGATCTCGATATTCCAGGTGTCCTGGACACAAATTTAGAGTTGATCGTCGGGGCGAGGAAGGCGGGGACTGGCTGGATCACGCTGGGGGATCGCGGCGCCACAGTGCATACGGCTCAGGTGCGGCTCAAGCTGTTGCTCGATCTCTCTCCGAGCCTGCTCGAGGGCATCGGGGAGGGGGTCTCAGTGCTTTCTTTGCGCTTGCCTCTCTATGCCGAAATTGCGAGTGCCACGGCCACGCTGGCGGATCTCAATTGCGATGCCGGGGATGCGGACGACGTTGTGGCGCGGTTCGACACGGGCTTTGCGCCGATGACCGGAACGATGGGCAACCATGTGCTCGAATTGTTTTTGGGCGAATTCGACGCGCCGACCTTTGAAGATACGACAACGCCGCTGGACGCGGAGCTTCTGAAACCTGCGAAGTTTCTCGATCTGGAGCTGAGCCTGCTGCTGATCACCATTGATTTGTTTTCCCTGAATATCAAATCCCATGTTGCGACGGGGATCTCGGAACAGCCAGAAACGGAATTCCGCGTGTCCCAGATTGGCGAGACACAGACCTACGGGGTGGAGGGCCTGCTCAGTTCAACCGTGGCCAGTTTGCTGGACCCGGATAATCTCGAGATCAGCGTCAGCAATGACAGTCAGTCTCTTTTGGGAGGGATTCTTGAGCTGCTTTTGGCGCCGGTGATTGCGCTGGTGAACCTCATCCTGACCACATTGCCGAATATGTTGCTGGGGGCGCTGTTTATCCCCGTTGACGCGGTGCTGGATGTGCTTCTCAACCTGCTTGGGATTGGTGTCGGCGAGGGGGACCTGACGCTTGAAGGCGTGTCCTGTGGCAAGGTCATGCTGGTCCGATGAGTGTTCTTGCGTCCCTCATACAAAACCGCTGCCGTGGGGCTGCTTTTGCCTCACCTTTTCCTCATGTCCTCACATTGACCGGAGTAGCCTCTTGCGCCTTATTACACATATGAAATACTTGCTTGCACCTATTTTTGTGGCTCTGAGCCTGTCGGCTTGTACGCTTGGCACTGATACCGCGACACAGGGCGCAAGTGGAGGTGGTTCGGAAACTCTGCGTTTGGCGCAGGCGACCTCTGAAGCTGGCGACAATGAAACGGCTGCGCGGCTGTTTGAGAAGGTTTTGGTGGTTGATCCGATGTCGGTGCCTGCTCTTTTGGGGGCGGGAAACAGCTATGCGCGTATGGGGCAGAACAGCCGCGCAGAGGCCGTGCTTTTGCGTGGGCACGAGCTTGCCCCCGGGAATGCAGAGGTGCTGACCACTTTGGCGCGTGTCTATCTGGCGATGCAACAGTCCGAGCGGGCGGTTGACACCTATGACAAGGCGCTGCGGGTGGATCGCACCAATGTAGCGGCACTAACCGGAAAAGGCGTCGCGCTCGACACGCTGTCACGGCACAAACAGGCACAGGGCGCATATGAAGATGGTTTGCAGCTCTATCCCGCGAACTTCATTTTGCGCAGCAATTACGCGCTGTCGCTGGCGATTTCCGGCGATATTGTGCGGGGGACTGCGATCCTGCAAGAGTTGGTCAAAGACCCGGCTGCGGCACCTTATGTGCGGGGCAACCTTGCCTTGGTCTACGGGCTCGATGGGCGCGAAAACGATGCGCGGGCGACGCTGAAGCTTGATCTGAATCCGCAAGAAATCGAAGAAAACCTAGCGACGTATCGGGCTTTGCGGCGGATGCGGCTTGAGGGGAAACAGATCGGCTCTCTCGTATTCGTATGAGGCAAAAGAGGGTTCTCTGACGTTCACACCGCAGTCGTTCTGGACAAATGATCCAGGATTTTACCAAAGCCGATCGAGTTGGACGCTTTCAGCAAGATGGTGTCTCATGGTTGCAGATCGCGGGCGATGTCTTCAAGCAGAGACGTCGCATTCCGATAATATGCGCCAGTCGAATCGGATTTTACGTCTGTTTTCAGATCGTCCCAGAGATGCTCCATCAGATCCCCGCAGAGCAGCACAGTGTCCGGCTGTGAAATGGCATGCAAGATTGACCCCTATATTGGGGTAATCGGCGTCCAAAAGTACCCCCCTGATATTTCTGATTTAATGATTCCTCTTTGTGACACCAGCGCCAATGGGACCGTTTCAAACTGTACCGCGCCGCTGCTTTCGCAGTGTGGCGCGGTCTTTGTGGCGAATAAGCGGCAGTCTCACTGTACAAGTTGAGACAGGCTCGAATTGATCAAACTTCCCCCTCAGGGGCGCTCTTTCAGGCGAAACCTTTGGATTTTTCCGCTTTCCGTTTTGGGCAGATGCTCCACGAAAATCACGGAACGCGGGTATTTGTAGGGCGCAACCGTTGCCTTCACGAAATCCTGAAATTCCTTGATCTTGCTGTCTGTGGCGGGGACGCCTTCCTTGAGAACCACATGCGCCTGAACGATCTGACCGCGCGCCTCATCGGGCACTCCGATCACACCGCATTCCAGAATATCCGGATGCGCCAACAGAGCTGCCTCGACCTCCGGACCTGCGATATTATATCCCGCCGAGACGATCATATCGTCGGACCGTGACGCGAAATGGAAATAGCCGTCTTCGTCCTCGAAGAATATGTCACCGGGCAGATTCCAGCCATCACGCACGAATTTTGTCTGACGATCATCGGCGAGGTAACGGCAGCCCACCGGGCCGCGCACCGCCAGGTGGCCGGGCGTGCCGCGTGGCACGTCGTTCATGTCGTCATCGACAATCTTCGCGATATAGCCGCTGAGCGGGCGTCCGGTGCAACCCGCACGGGCGTCTTCGAAGCGGTTGGACATATATATATGCAGCAATTCCGTGCCGCCGATCCCGTCGAGCATCGGCTTGCCGGTCTTCTCCCGCCAGGCCTCGAACACCGGTGCGGGCAGGGTTTCCCCGGCGGAGACCGCGCAGCGCAGGCTCGACAAATCCGCGCCTTCCTCCATCGCCATCAACATCGCGCGATAGGCTGTGGGGGCAGTGAAACAGATCGTGGCGCGGTGCGTTTCGATGATCTCGATCAACTCATTCGGTCCGGCCTTTTCCAAAAGAACGGCCGAAGCGCCATAGCGCAGCGGAAAGATTGCCAGGCCTCCGAGACCAAAGGTAAAGGCCAGAGGCGGTGAGCCGACAAACACATCGTCGGGCCGTACATCGAGCACCTCCTTGGCATAAGCATCGGCGATGATCAAAAGATCGCGGTGAAAGTGCATCGTGGCTTTGGGCACGCCGGTGGAGCCGGAGGTGAACCCCAACAGCGCGACATCGTCACGCCCAGTTTCGACCCAGTAAGGATCGGTGGGTTTCTTGAGTGCCGCCGTATCGAGCGCCCCGTCCTGACCTGCCGTGCCATCGAAAGACACGACATGTTCGAGAGACGGACATTCGCCCAGACAGGGCTCGATCTCGTCGAGCATCCGCATGTCGCAGAGCACGACTTTGACTTCGGCCTTCTCGATATATTGTTTCAGTTCCTTTTTGCGCATCATCGGCATGGTGTTGATCACCACGGCCCCGGCCTTGGTCGCGCCGAGCCAACAGGCCACGAGAGCGGGCGTGTTGGAGGATCGGATCAGGATGCGATTGCCCGGAACGATGCCGTATTCCTTGACCAGAGCGCGGGCGATCTGGTTGGTCCAGTCGGACAGTTCGCGATAGGTGCGGCTTCGTCCGGTACCCGAAACGGCGATCCGGTCGCCAAAGCCGCGTTCCACCATGCGGTCGGTCAACTCGACGGCGGCGTTCAGATGGTCAGGGTAAGGGAATTTTTCCAGAAGATAGATGGGCTGCGCCTCTTCGGGCGGTAGGTTGTCGCGACAAAACGTATCGACATGTGCGCTTGGTCCAAGCATGGCATTCGTCCTGTGATGGGAAGGGGAAAGCCCGCGGCGGCACCAAGAGGGAACGCGCCCCCCGCGGGCGGTCGACGGCAGAGCCTGGGGGCTCTGCCGGACCATTCGGATCAGAAGAGTTTCATCAGACGGAGTTCGGCGACCACGTCGTTTTTGAACCCGTCCTCGACGTAGAGATCGGTCGCCAACATGCCCTGCACCTGAACGGATTGAGACAGGAAGGTGTTAGCATAGAGCCGCACCTGATCGCGGCGCGTTTTCAACCCGCCGTAGGTCCCATCGTAATCCACTTCGCCGCCGAACTGGCCGGAATAGCCGATGGACATCGAGGCGGTCGGCCCGAATTGCTTGCGAAAGGCGACTTGAACCTGAGAGGCCGGATCGCGGGAGACCTCGACACCGGATTCGGTATGATCAAAGCTGAACGCCACATCGGCAATCGCATCGAGATAGAGGCCGTTGCCCAGCCCCTGAATCAACGCCACCTGCGGCGTGAACGTCCAGGCCCCGCTGCCAAAGCTCACATCGCCCATCTCATAGGCGCCGGTCGGTGCCGTGAGAAAGGCCGTGACGCCGACCGTCGTGCCCGTCTCCGGATTGGCGGGTTTCACTGGCCAATAGCTGAGGCCCAGCGTCAGGTCGCCAATCCCGTCAGAAGTGGGCATCTCCGCGCCACCGATCTCGGCGGTACTGAAGTTTCCGAAGGGTAGCACGGCCTGAAACATGACTGGTTCGCCGCCGATGTCCGTGTAATGCAGCCCGCGCAGCACGGCGACATTGGCGGTGACCTCGGAAGACGGCACATCGGTACCGTCGAAATTCAGCTCGGTGGCCGAGGAATGTTGCAGATACAGCAGGCCGATATCGGTACCCGGCGGCAGCATGGCATAGTCGCCCGGCGCGACGTCGATGGCGTGGGCCGGCAGACCGCCGAGGGCAAGGCTGGCGCCCAGTGCGAATTGGGTCAAGTGACGTTTCATGGTGATTTTCCTGTTGTTTGACGTGTTTTGTCGATGTTGCGCACGGGGTTCATGCGGTTAGGAACGCCCCTCTTCAGGGGGCTCTGTGGGGCCCTTCGGGCCGAGACCACGCCAGCTCCGGTCGAGATAGACCAAGGTGTCGGAGGTGGCGGGATGTGAATGTCTGTCGTTGCAGGTGGGGCAGATGCCCTCGCGCAGCTCAGCGGCCACGACGGTGGCGCCGTCGAGCGGCATGGTTTGGTGAATCTCCGCGCGAAACCATGTGCCGATTTGGCGATAGCGTGGCTCCCCGGTCGGCAAGCTTTCCCAGTCGATATCCGGCCCGAACCGATCCACCCCTGGCGTTGCGCAGAGAGTCGCGAGGTCGAGATCCTCGTAGCGCGGGAAGTGGATGACCATGGAGCCAACCGCGAGCAGGGCCGCCGCGACGCGGGAACCGCGCGATAGAGACATGCCGACGAGCGGCGGCTCTGCGCTGATCGAAAACAGCGAACTGACGGTCAGGGCGACAGGGCCGTCGGGCGTGTTGGCGGTCAGGATGGCGACACCGGCGGGATGATGGCGAAAGGCGCTGCGAAACGCGTCGGAAAGCGGGGCTGTCATAAGGTGGTCTTTCATGTCTTGTCCTTTCCATCGGGGGCGGCCGTGAACTCCTGTCGAGAGGCTTGCGGCGCGCCCTGTACGAAGGCGGCTAGATCACGACGCATCGCCTGGCTCAGGCCCTCAAAGGCGTTGTCCGACCAACCGTTCAACATCGGCGCATCCTGCCAATCCGCCGGGTTGCCGAATTGGAACGGCAGATCGAAACAATGGGTGGCGCCGAGATCGTCGCAGCCGCAAAAAGCGCCGAAGGTGCGGCGGATGACTGTTTGGCCGCGGGTCTCGGCGGCCTGTGCGATGGCCTCCGAAAATCCGCCGAATTGTGCCCATGTGGCGCGCGAGACGGTTTCCGCCCAGGCCGTCGACCAGCTTGCCGGACAGCGATGGCCTTGTGCGGGCTGTGCCGTCAGATCGCGGCGCAAGAGGTTCAGCCGTTCGGCCTCTGCCTCGGGGCCAAGCTGCGGCAGAAATACCGACATCTCGTCCCATGTGCTGCGAATATAGAGCGCGCCGACGTGCAGCCGCGCACTGGCGTCCGTTCGCGGCCAGACCGGAAGATACATCGGCGCCAGGCGGCCCGGTTCAAACCGCGTCTCGCCCAAGGTTTTCGCCCCGGCGCGCAGCTGTGTCTGCCGGTCCGGACCTGCCGCATCCACCGCCTGTGTGAACCCATGCCGGTGCTCTGCGGACCAAGGCGCAATCTCCGGGATGCTCATCAATGCCACCCGCGAAAACAGCCCCTCGGCCCGATCCCAGCTCGCCAAGGCCCAAGCATACCACGCCCCGGCGGATTGTCCCGCGAGCGTCACCCGCGCGGGGTCGCCGCCAAAGCCACGGATGTTGTCCCGGACCCAGCGCAGCGCAGTCAGGATGTCCTCCATCGGGCGGTGCATGTGCGGCGTGCTTTTGTCTTGCGACGCTGCATCTTCGCAATGTCCAGCGGGGCCGATGCGATAATTGAGGGTGACGACGATCATCCCTTCTTTCGCCAGCGCCTCGCCACGATACCACCGGGCCGAGCCGCCGCCGCTGACCCAGGCGCCGCCATGCAGAAACACCAGAACGGGACCGTCTTTTGCCCCCTCCGGGTGCCATATGTTGAGGTAAAACGCCTCATCGCTTTGCGGATTGTCGGCAACCCCCGGTCCCATGATGCGTTCGAGGCGGCTCGGGAGTTGCGGGAAAACCGGCACGTCGGTGAGCTCTGTCATCGCCTGTTGATCCGCCTGTCGATCCTCTGCGGGCCGAACTGCGGAGCGCGGGTTCCGCGGATCGCTGAGCCTTCCATAGCGAAGCCCGAGATGCGCGCACACCACAGATTTGGGGATAGCTTCCCCGATCAGGGCGGCAGAACCGCCCTGTGGAACTGTATTCACCTGTCTGGACATGATCAGACCAGAGGCGTCGGAGGAGTGGTGCCCAAGAGGCTCGCCCCGCCAATCTCATAGCACAGCGGGCTGGCGGCAATGGCGTGGCGTGCGCCGGTGTTCACATCGCGCCAGAGACGACCAAGCGGGCTGCGTTCGGCAAAGGTCGCGGTGCCGTGGATCGTTGCCAGATCGTTCATCACCTCGCCGAGATTGGCGGTCGCATGGGCGCCGTAGTTGCGCACGCGGGCGCGATCTTCGGGCGACAATGGCGTGGTGCCCATGGCCGCCGCATCGATCAGATCCGCCGCTGCCTGAAGGCTCAATTCGGCCGCGTCGATCTTGGCCTTGGCCATGCCGATGGCCTGCACGAAAGCGCCGGAGGTGTTTTGCGGATGATAGGTCGAATAGGTGATCGGGCGCTTACCTGCCGCATCGATCACATAGTCGAGCGCCGCTTTTGCCCCCCCGAGCGGACCGGAGATGATTACCGTCGGGAACATCGACACAGGCGTGAGGCGTTGCAGAAAGCTCGCCTCCGGCGACATCTCGTAGCCCGGCCCAAGGACGGAACCGCCATCGGCAATCTGATCGGCGGGGACAACCACGTCTTGGGCAATGAAATTGTTGCTTCCCGTGCCGCGCATCCCGATGGTGTACCATGTGTCCTTGATAGTGAAATCGCTCTTGTGCAACAGGACAAAGCCCGGCGCGGGGTCTGCGCCTTCGGCCTCGATCACCGCGATGGCGCCAATCGCCCATTCGGAGTTGAGGATGTTGGAACCCCAGGCCCATTCGCCATTCACCCGGTAGCCATCGCCTTCGCGCACCGCCGTGGCGCCGAGATTTGTGATGACGGAGGCCATGCGTTCGTATTTGCCCTTGCCAAAGGCCCGTTTCCACGCGCTTTCGGGAAAACGCAGCGCCAATTGCGAGGACACCGATGAGATCACAGAAATCCATGCTGAATTGGGGCAATAGGTGCCGATCGCGGTGGTCACATCCAACAGCATCCGCGCGCCGCCCTCAAAACCGCCATAGGCTTTGAGCGCGTTGATGCCAAAGATTCCAATGCTGTCGAGCGCCTGGAGCGAGGCGTCGGTCACACGGCGACCGGCATCGGTTTCGGCGGCATTGTCGCGCAGGATAGGGCCGATTTCATGCACCTTGGCGATCAGTTCCTGTGTCAGGCTTTTCGAAGCGGCAGTCATGCGGAGATCTCCCCAAAGCCGAAGGCGGCGTTCACGGCGGCCATATCCATGATCTCGCGCACGGCGGTGATTTTGCCGTTTTTTACGGTGAAGACGTCGACAAGTTCGACGTCGAGGAGATTGCCATTGTGCAATTCGGCACTCTCAGAGAGGTGCAAAAAGCCCATGCCAGCCGCTTCGTCGGCATAAAGCCCCTTGACCGTCATCTTCAGCGTGCCGGGTTTGAACGCCTCGCCCAAACCGCCCAGAAGCTCGCCGAAAAAGCCGTCCCAGCCTTCATAAGTCTTGGCAATTGGGCAGGTCTTGCCGACCACGGTCCAAGTCATGTCTTCCGCCATGACGGTTTTCAAAAGGGCGATGTCTTGTGTGCTATGGCCTTTCCAAAAGGCTTCGATTGTGGATTTTACAGTCATTGTTTTCCCTGTGCTTGGTAAGGATCACAGCTCTCCTGGCCCCCGGAAAGTGCCGGGGGGCTGTGTTTTTCGTGTTTGAACGATCAGGCGATCAGATGAAGCGCACTTCGTGCTCGGCGCCCAGACGCATGACTTCGGCGGGATCGGCCAGCCCGTCGATGGCGACCATGTAGTCGTACATCGTTGCGGTCGGGGACACGACGACGAGCGCACGCGCCAAGGCGCCGGAGCGGTTGAAGATCGCGTGCGGAATGCCCCGCGGCAGGGTCACTGTGTCGCCGGTGTTGGCGGTGATCACCTTGCCTTCGGTTTCGAATTCCAATGTGCCTTCGAGCAGGTAGAGGATTTCGTCCTGTAAATCATGCACATGGGTCGGAACGAAACTTCCTGGTCCGAATTCGGCATGCATGAGCATCGAAGTTTCCGAGACGTGCAGCGGCAGGTAGGGCTCGCCGAGAATGGTCCATTTTTGCCCCTTGAAGCTTTCTCCTGCGAAGGTGGCGCCTTTACTGAATTCCATGTGTATTCTCCACTGTTGGTGCATTTGTTTTTGTTGTCACCTGTCGTCCGAGTGGTCAGATGTTATGCGTTTGAGCCAGAATGATCCGGTTTTCCCGATCTTTGACCTCACGTCCCCCCAACTCTCTTGACGGCATGTGCGTTTGAATGCGTAGATGCTTTAAGAATGAAGTTTATTTGGGCGGACCGGATATCCGATTTCTGCAGGGAATGTTCAAATCATGCGGGAAAGTGCAAATTTGGAAAATTCAGCGCCAGCGATCCCGATCGCGCGCCACATGTTGTTGCAGACCTCGGACATCGACGAAGCGCGCGAGCGTGTTGGCAAGGTGTTCTGCCCGCATCGTATCGAATTCGTGGGCAATGTGCGCAAGCTCGACTTTCATCAAAGCTTTGCCTCCATCGGTCGGCTGGCGCTCAGCTACGTTAGTTACGGTGCGGAGGTCGAAATTGATGCGGGCGTGCCGGAAGACTGGTTTATGGTGCATACGACGGATCGTGGCCAATGCGGGATGCAGATTGGTGGGCAGGATGTGCTTGCCGATTCCAGGACCGATGCGGTCAGTTCTGCAACCACCGGGCTGAAGATGCGTTGGATGAACAATTGTGGTCAACTCGTGCTCAAAATCGAGCGCCGCGCTTTGGAAGATCATTTATGCCAGTTGTTGAACGATGAACTGCGTACGCCGATCGAGTTTCTGGAAGGAGCTCCGTCCGAAAGTGCTCAGGCTTACCGTCGGATGTTGAATTTCGTTGTGAGTGAAACCGAACACGAAGAGAATTTTTATAATTCCCCGATGGGGCTGAAAAATCTCGAAGACACCCTGATGACACTCGTTCTGACGGGGTTTCGCAATAACTATTCCGAGGCTTTATTACACTCCGCCCAAGGCGTTGCTCCACGTCACGTGCGCTTGGCAGAAGATTATATGCGTGCCCATGTTGATGAACCGATTTCAATTTTTGATGTGGCCGCTGCGGCTGGCGTGAGCCAGCGAACACTCTTTGATGGATTTCAACGCTTTCGCGGTAAAACGCCTATGGCTTTTCTGAAAGCCATACGTATGGAGGCGGTTCGCAAGGAACTTCTGCGCGCGGATGCGATGGCTCCGGGCGTCTCCGTGACCTCGATTGCCGTGAATTGGGGGTTCACCAATCTCGGGCGCTTCGCCGAAAGTTATCGCAAGCGCTATGGTGAATTACCCTCTGTCACATTGCGCCGCTGAGGGAGAGTGAACGGATTTCCTATGCTTGGCTCGTAGATATGCCGCCGTACGATCGCTTGGCGGAAACACACAAGGGATCCCGAAGGCCCCCCTGTGGCGGTCGGCGTATGGCCTGACGCAGCGGCAGTGCCATATGTGATATTAACCACATTATGCTGTTTCTGGTAAGACTTCTTGACGCCTAGAACTAATCGGCGATGCGCGATTTGGATTCAATCAACAGAGAGTTGTCCTCTTGAATGGAGAACATGACCGTCATCCGATTGTTCTTCGTACCATCATAGGACCAAGTGGTGCCTGCTGCATCCTCCAATCTGTCTATCGCGCCATCGGGGGCCTTGTAGCCGAGTTGTTCATCAAGATCGGCGTGCAAATTCTCGATCCCGTCGGCATCAAGCACGTCGGAGGGGATGGTCACGCGACAATAGACCTCTTCGTCGCTGGCAGATAGTTCAAGCGTGGTGCCATTCGGATGGTCATGAAAATCCATACCGTCCCGATCTTCCCGTTCGGTCATGCCGGCCCCATACTCGGCCTGCATCCCTGCCATCATCTTGCTGCGCAGCCCCAGATCGTCGAGGATGCAGGAAGAAAGCAGAAAGCTGGTATAACGATCCCAGCTTGAAAGCGTATCCTGCGCCTTGGCTTCGGCGGCTGAAAGGGCAACAGCGGCCAAAACACTGGTAAGAGCGATCTGTTTCATTGGTCTGACACCTCAATCCGAAACGTGTTGAACATCGAAGGTCATGTAGACCTTGCAGTTTGAAAGGCCGAGCGCGGCAAGTTCCTCACCTCCCATCAGCGCCCCGATGAATAGATCGACGTGGGAGTTGATCTGTGTCGGAGATGTGATGTCCATGCCGACATCGGCAGCAACCTTACCCGGGCCCGAGGTCACTTCGAACAACTCACCTTCGAAGCTGTTCGGCCCTTTCCGTTCCCAGGTGATCTGCTGGCCATCCCCGTTCATGAAATTCAACACAGACGGGTCAAACCGCCCGCCCCAGACAAGGCGATGGGTTTCCGATTGCGCATTGATCATGCCCGAGCCACGCAGCATGGCTTCCATCTCCGCCGGACAGTTTGTGAAACTCTGATCGCGCGAGGTGACCCGCCACAGGCCATCGCGTGGCACGATTTCGTCATTCACCGCGTCGGGAAACAGGTTGATGACCCTTTCCTGTGCCTTGTCCTGCGGTGCAAAGACCTCGATGGGTGTCACACCCTCCTGATCAAAGCTCAAGACCAGTTCGTCCGGCGAGTTCCCCGGGAGCAAATGCAGAGGTTCCATTGATCCTGTGCCGCCATAGGCCTGATGCACGGCATCGGGTGCCATGGCGACAAGGGATCCACTGGGGTTGCCTTCGATATAGACGACAGCGACCTGCCCCGGCGTGACCGTTTGGCCAAAGAGCACGCCCGTATCAGTTTCACTGATCTTGCCAAATCCTTGAGTACAGCCCTCTCCTGGGGTGCAAAGAAGCACGGGTATCGGACCGTCTGCCATGGCGGCAAGCGGGGCAAGTCCCAGCGCCATCGCGGTGAAAGTTGCCATTTTGCGCATTGAGGTGAATGACATGAGAATATCCCTTGTGTTCAATTCAACGGTTGAATGGTTTGCAAAAGCAAGGTGGCGCCGAGAAGGGCGGCGGGTTCATCCGGTGTCAGGTTGCAGACCGGCCCCATGGTCGAGGGCAGGCAGAGAGTCCCTTCCGTCACCTCCGGTGGGGCATTCAGGGAAAGCCGCGCTTCGCTGGCAGTGTCGAAGAAATTAATCCGCACCGGCGCTTCGGGTCCGTCACGATACGGGAAATCTGTGCCCCAGCCGGGACGCAGAAAGAAGCTGATGCCTGTCTTGCGGTCTTCAATCAAGCAACCAAGCTGTTCTTCGCAGAGATAGCCCAGATCATCGCCAATCGCGACGTCATCGAAGACGGACTTGGCAGCATCCCCCTCTGGCGAGGCGGGCAGGGCGACTTCGTCGGCCACTGGCATGGCCGTCGACGCGTCGGTTTCGCTGATATCTGCCGACCAGTCGGGCGCATCGGCAGCAACCGTCAGGGCCTGACGGAACAGCAGCGCGCGCTCGGATGTGTCATCGCGTCCGCTTGGCGGAAATTCCGCAATGTAGCGCAGCTCGTAAGTGCCGGGCACATCGGGTGCGGTCAGAGTGATGGCGCGATCTTCGGTGCTATTGCGCAGATACGCGTAGCTGTGTTCGGAATAGCCATCGCCGCTATAAAGTCCATCGGTGTCCGGATCGACAAGGTCGATCCAGTCGCGTGGACCGCCCGGACCGGACCAGATCAGCGTAAAATCGACACCGGGGCGCACCCTGTCAGGGGCAAGGAAGCTGATCTGTGCAGCGGTGACTGTGATATTCTCGACGGCCAACTCGGCTGAACTGTAACCCGAACCTTCGACGATGTAGCGCAACGTATAGTCGCCCTCATCGAGCGGCATATGCATCTCGACCGGCGAGTTTTCCACAAGGGACATGCCGGCTAGCCAAGCGTCAAGGTTCGTCTGACTTGCGTGATATAGCCCGAGGAAACCCTTGGGACCCGCCCAGTCCACTGAAACCATTGCACCTTGCCCAGCCACATCGGGAGCCCTGAGGAAATTGTCGATATCGACAACCGAGATGTTGCGCAGGGCAAGCGTGTGTTCGCGCGTGCCATCCGCGATCATCGCCTGTTCCTCTTCGGTTAGCAGCTGAACATAGCGCAAGACGTAGTCACCGAGGTCGGCGGGCATGGTCAGCATCACAGTGTCGCTGTCAGCCACAACAGGAGTCGCGTCAAAGGCATGGGTGCCTGCCCCGTCAAAGGGAACAATGTCGATATAATCGCCTTCACCCGCAGGGCCGCTCCAGCGCACCTCGATCTGCGTGGCACGGCCAGCAACTTCCGGCGCTTCCAGCGTGGCGGCCGGGAACGGCGGCAGGGGGGGCTCGGCCTGCTGTACTTCCCTCGGGGCAAGGGTCTGGTTCAACGCATCACGCAGGCCGCGTGCATCGCCCGCCTCGAAATACCGCCCCCCTGTTTCCGAAGCGAGACATTCCAGCGCTGCGGTCTCGGCACCTTGCAACCCAAAGCCGACCACATGGGCGGTGAAATCCACCCCGCTTTGCTCCAGCTCGCGGCCCAAAGCGCAGGGATCTCCCTCACAGGTTTCCAACCCGTCAGTGATCAGGATGACGGTCGCAGCTTCCTCAGTCGCGCGCAGGTCCAGAGCGGCGCGGCGCACCGCTTCCGTCAGCGGGGTCTTGCCTAGGAAGCGCATGGTACTGGCACTTGACAGCAACTGCGATGCCGTCCCGGGCGCCGGGGCCACCAGAAGCTCGATATCGGCACAATCGCCCTTGCGTCGATGTCCGTAGGCAAGAAGGCCAAGGCTCCGGTCCGGGGGGAAATCGACCAGCACATCGGCCAGTGTTTGGCGGGCAATCTCGAGCTTGGGTCGACCGTCTATCTGGCCCCACATGGACCCTGATCCGTCCATCACGATAATCGTGTTGGCTTGCTCCGCCTGCGCTATCTGTCCCCCCAATGCAAGACCGATTGCCCCAACCCAAAACATTCTCATCGTTTTGTTGTCCTCTTGTAATTTCATCCTAGCGTGGCCCAAAAACTCAGCGGGGCCTTGGAAACGATGTCTTTCCACATTGAATAATGGGTAACAGGCGACCGGTCATACACCACTTGGTGTATGTCTCGGGATTGACGTAATTTCTTTCTTTCGTATCAATAACGCACCCCGACCGATGACGGAGCGGGCCCTCAACACATGCCAGTAGCGTCGGAGGATCACCGGTGGCGGCCCAAATACACAGCAAACCGTACAAGCGATCCGACGGTACGATGAACACGACTGAGCTTGACCTCGACATCGTGTCTGACACGTTCCGGGCATTTGTCGAGCAGGCCGCCTTTGACAGCCTTATCGTGCGCTGGAACCAGAAACTGAATGCCCTCGACACTGAATCCAGCATGTTGGAAAGGCACTTTTCCACCGCGTTTTTCAAACAGATGGATCTTGCCGCCGACACGCTGGACAGACTGGATGCACAGGTTTTCGAAGACCCGCTCGAACGGCTTGTTGCCGAAGTTGCCGGACCGGCAGTTGTGATCAGCCCGGACTTGCGGGTCGCATCCATAAATGCCGAGGGGAATCGGTGTTTTAGTGCGTCACAAGGCACGTTTCTGTCGCTGGACTGCATTGCTTCGGAGTCGCGTGTGGATTTCGATACCCTTTTGCGGTCGGCCAAGGGGCAGGGCAACCTTGGTCAGTCAATTGTTCAAGTCCTTGACCGTTTCACGGGCGAGCTGTCCTTCCGGGCCGAGGCCTTCCTGTTTAAGGCGTCCAACCAGAATGGTTATTACATTGTGATTCGCTCTTTGGAGCTGAACTGGTCGCCGGAGGTGTCAGCGACACTTTCGCAGGGTTTCGACATGACAGATGCCGAGATCGAGGTCGCGCGCCAGTTTTTCGAGAGCTGCGATCTTGCCAAGGTGGCTGCGCTGCGCGGGGTTTCTGTGCATACGGTGCGCACCCAGATGAAAACCATCCTGAGCAAGACCGGCGCGACGTCCCAAGCTGAACTAGTCCGGCTGTTTTCGATGGTGGCCAGCCGCCAGATGCTTCGAAATCGGGGGCTCTTGACTGAATGGCAAGACCCACTTGGACGCGAAAGGATCCTCGTTACTGACTCAGGGCGCAAGATTGCCTGGACATGGATGGGGGCGCCCGATGGGACCCCCGCCATTTTCCTGCGGGGAATGGCCATGGGCTACCTTCTTCCTGAAAGCGCTGAGAAGTTGCTCAAACGCGCGGGAATCAAACTGCTCATTCCATCACGGCCCGGTTATGGTAATTCATCACTGCACGAAGACCTCCCAGTCCTTGAAGACAATCGGGTCATGCTGGAGGAGTTCCAGGTCGGCATGGGGCTGAAAGGCTGCGTCGGCATCGGCCTGTCCGATGGGATCATCCCGCTCTTGGCGCAACAGGATAAAGATCCTGATACATTCTCCGCATTGATATCTGTCGGGTTCAACGGATGCCTCAACCGGGCTGCGTTTCGCAAGCTCCCAGTGCCGCAGGCCACGCTTTTACGCCTTGCCAGAACCGCGCCGCGGCTCTTGGACCTGATTGCAAGGATTGGCCAGCGCATGATCGCGCGTTACGGCGTGGATTGGTATCTCGACCGCGCCCACGCATCCACGCCTCTTGATTTGCAGATCTGTCGCAATCCCAGCACGGCGACACTTGTGCGTGACGCGTGTTCGCATCTGGTCGTTCAGGGCACCCGCACTTTTGTCCGGGACATGCAGATGTTTCACGCCCCGGTTGATGGCGCGATCGATCGGTTGGCCATTCCGATGCTGAGCATGGTGCCAACTGAAGATGGGCTATTCGATATCGACGAATACCGGCAGCTGGAAGTACGCAATTCCCATGTGTCGGTTCTGCCCGTGCCTGAGAGTGCGGATCTGCTGATCTACCAGCAAACGGATTTCATCATGGATCGGATAATCGAGATTGTGACCTCCAATCATCAACCGACCTAGCGCACTGCGATATCCTCTTGCATCATCATTGCCCGATCATGGCGTTCGCTGCCGACCCGAATATCCCTCGTGACACTGCTATCGAGACGTTCGTGGAAGCTCAGTTGGTCCGATGGAAGGATTTTTTCGACACAGTCGAGTCCATGCCTCTGACCCCTGAGCAGCGCCTGTCGGTTGTCGTCGATGAAGATGCCACTCTGGTTCTTGCCGGCGCAGGATTGGGCAAGACCAGCGTTATCACCGCTAAGGCCGCATACCTCGTCAAGGCGGGAATTAGAGAGCCGAGCGAGCTCTTGCTGCATGCCTTCGCTAAAGATGCAGCGACCGAGATGTCGGAGCGGATTGAAGCTTGGTGTGGAGGCCCCGTGACCGCACGCACCTTCCACGCGTTCGCCTATGAGATCATCGGAGAGGTGGAAGGCGAGAAGCCGCCTTTGGCCTCGACCGCGACAGACGACAAGGTGTTCTTGTCCCTGATGCAGGAGATCCTGCAGCACATCGTGGCAACCGCCAGCGAAGTCGCGGAGACCGTGATTGGCTGGTTTGCTGGCTTCTTCGACGACTTCCCGACGGAATGGAACTTCAAGACAAAGCATGAGTGGTATGCGCAGATCGAGAGCCGTAACCTGCGGACGCTCCAAGGCGAGACGGTGAATAGTTTCGAAGAGCTTCTGATCGCCAACTGGCTGTTCCAGAACGGCATCGCTTGTGAATACGAACCATACTACGGACAAAAGCCCAAGAAGAGGGCTCTACGCGTCTACACGCCCGATTTCCGGCTCACAAAGAGCGGCGTCTACATTGCGCATCTCGGCGTGCGTAAGAAACGCGGAAAGGACGGCAAGGAGGCACTGACGACAGCCCCTTACGTTGATCGCGATGAATACCTCGAGAGCATGGAGCATGGACTGGAAGCGGCAGGTCCAGTCGCAATTTACTTTGACATCGCAGCCAAATCGGGCTCTCTTCGGGTCATGATCCTTGCGCTTATTCTTCCGGTCGCCGTCCCTGTCGTGGCGTTGATCTGCCTACTGGCGGCCTATCGCCCAAGCCGGTTCTCCCGACGTTTGCTGGGCGCGACCGGATGGATCCTGCTGGCGTTCAGCCTTTGGTATGTGGCCGCGTTCATTTTCGGTGTTTTCTGAGTCCACCACCGCAGGGGCCAAGGCGTGCATCACGTCAGGCTTGCAACGCGCCCGCGCCACGTCATAATCGCGTTACGCAGGGGCACGTTCTGTACTGTATACCTGTCGGCAATGTGGAGCCATGGTGGGCATTCTAACCTTTACCAGCGGGCGTTTCGAAGACGCTCAAGCGCATCTCACGCAGTCGTTCTGCCGCCACCAGTTGGTGCCTTGCGGTACCCGTGCTGTGCAGTTCTCTCATTCTGCCGCGGCGCTGGGAGCGGAAGCCTTTAACACGCTCAGCTACGGGGCCGAAATCGAAGTGCAGGCCAAGGGTTTCGAAGATTTTTATATGTTCGAAATGCCGTTGCGCGGCGGTGTCGATATTGAAATCGGTCAGCAGCAGGCTCGGTCTGCGCCGGGACAGGCATTGTGTCTGTCGCCCGGGCAAAGGTTCCGGTCTCGCTGGCGTCCGGACACCTATCAATGGATGTTGCAGATCAGCCGGGGCGCGATTGAGGCCGCCTTTGAACAGCGGACTCGTCGCCGGGTCGCCAGCGACATCGTTTTCGATCCGGTGATCGATCTGCGGTCCGAACATGGGCATGCCCTGTTACAGGCCATGCAGCGGCTGGCGATGGCCTCCGACACGTATGACGCGCAGCTTACAGACAGCTTTCAACAACAGATTGACGCTGTGGTCGCGCTTCTTGTGGCCAATCTGCCCTATTTTCGGGACGGATCACCCGTGCCGCAGCGCCTTCATGCGACGCCGCGCCATGTGCGCCGCGCGATCGACATCATGCAGGATCGCTTCGCGGCCCCACTGTCCGTGGCAGACCTTGCCGTTGACATCGGCGTGTCTGAGCGCGCGCTTTATGATGGGTTCCAGCGCTATTATCAGAAGCCGCCCTATGAGGTCCTGATGCGGATCCGCATGGAGCACGCCCGCGTGCTTGTCCGTGCTGGCGATCTGTCGCTTGCCGATGTGGCCCGGCGCGTGGGCATGCCGCATCAGGGGCGCTTTTCGGCGCAATATAAAAAGAGCTTCGGTCTGAGACCGCTCGAAGACCGCCGGCAGGCCATTGGCCTAAAACAGTAACGCCGCTTCGGCGTTTATCCGCATCCTGCAGAAATGTCGCGCGCATAGCGCAAGACGCCTTGACCAGAGCATGAAGGCTTCGGTCTGTTTGAGCCATTGCACAGATATGTCCTGTCGTTGCGGACACAGAAAGGAATATGATGCGCGCCTCCCCCGCGTCCTTTGTGGACAGCCCCCTGAAACGCCAAGATGGCAACGCGCTGTTGAGCTGCTATTTCCCGCTCGGCGATCCGCAGGTGCCGGTCGAGATGATCGACGTCTATGCGGAGCAGGGGGTCGATGTTCTGGAGATTGGGCTGGCCTCCTCGGATCCGTTCATGGATGGCGCCGACGTGCGCGGCTCCATGGCGCGGGCAGACCTGGGGCAGGCGCGGCGTGATCTGGAGGCGGTTCTGGAACGTTTGGCCCGCCATCGCCATGCGCCTAAATCCCTGTTGATGTGTTACGCGGATGGGGATCATCCGGGGCTGGCGACGCCGTCATTCTGGCAGGGGCTGGACAGTTGCCTGATCGTGTCGCGCCCGGGCGATCCGCTGGCGGGGGACCTGCGGCTCTGTGCACAATCGGCAGGTGTTGCGCCCTCGGAATTCATCAGCCTGCCATTGGATGCCGCGGGGATCGCAGCGGCCTGTCGTGCGTCTTTCTATGTCATGCTGCAGGCGGGAGAGGGACCGACCGGGCCGCGAAAGACGCTCGACCCGGACAATCTGGGGCGCATAGAACAGTTGCGTGACGGCGGTGTCACCGGGCCGATCCTTTTGGGTTTTGGGATTTCCAACGGTGCGCAGGCGAAGGCTGCGCGGGCACTTGGAGCTGATGGCGTCATTGTCGGCTCACAGGTGCTGCGCGCTGCGCTGCAAGGCGCGCGCGAACTGGCCGCGCTGTTGAGAGATTTGCGAGGAGGTCTCGATGACTGAAGAGGCATGTGCAGAAGAAACATGGGTGATCGGGTTTGACATCGGTTCCACCGCCGTCAAGGCGGGGCTGTTTGGGGTCGATGGCACCGTGGTGGACCACTGGAGCCGCAGCTATCCCACCGAACGGCCCGGGCCGGGGCTTGTCGAACAGGATCCCCAGCACTGGCTGGATGGGGTGTGCGATGCAATCGATGCCCTGCTCAAGGGACGCGATCCGGCGCGTGTCGCCGCCGTTGGCATGTGCAGTCAGGTCAACACCGAGGTGTTTGTGGATGCCGAGGGTGCGCCGCTGTGTCCCGCCATCACTTGGCAGGATGTGCGCGCAGCGCCTCAGGCGGAGGCACTGAACGCGCATATCTCTGCCGAGGACAAGCTGGCTTGGTGGGGGGCAGATATGCCGATCGGGGCCAGCCATGTGATGGCAAAAATGCGATGGATGGCGGACACCCATCCCGACCTCTGGGCGCGCACGCGTTATGTGTTGTCACCCAAGGATTACTGTCTGTTCAAACTGACGGGGCAGGCCGTGACCGATCCGATTTCGGCCTTTGGTCAGGTGGGGCTGGATCTGACCTATATTGATCCGTTGTTGGCGTTGATGCCGGGCGCGGCAGAGCGCCTGCCGGATTTGCGTTTTTTCACCGATGTTGTCGGCGAAATGCCCTTGGGCAGCAGCGGCCGGTCGGTGCCTGTGGTGGCGGGCACGATGGACGCCTGGGGCAATCTGTTTGGCTGCGGGGTCTTTGCGCCGGGGCAGGGCATGTATGTCAGCGGCACCAGTGAAATTTTGGCCGTGGTCGGAGCCGCGCGCATCGGCGCGCCGGGGATCGTGACCTTTGCCACCGTGGACGATCTGGTGGTGAACGCAGGTCCCACGCAAAGCGGCGCCGACAGTCTGCGCTGGTGGGGAGAAACGGTCGGCAAATCGCCCGCAGAGCTGGTCGAGATGGCCCGGCAGGTCGACCGCACCAACAGCAACGTGCTGTTCCTGCCGCAGCTGGAAGGCGAACGGGCGCCGATCTGGAATTCGAACATTCGCGGGTCTTTCATCGGGCTGGACAGCCGCAGCTCTGGACCGGAGTTTGCGCTGGCGGTGCTTGAAGGGGTCGCCATGTCGGCCCGGCATCTCTTTGAAGCGCTGACCGAGGCCGCAGGCTGCCGTCCAGAGTATCTGCTCTATGGTGGGGGGGGCGCGCGGTCCGATCTATGGAGCCAGATCCGCGCGGATGCGCTGGGTATTCCGCTGCATCGTTTCGAATATGGCGACGTCGGCTGTCTCGGGGCGGCGATCATGGCGGCAGTCGGTCTGGGGGCCTTCCCCGACCTCAAAAGCGCAGTGCCCAAGATGACCCATGTCGAAGCCGTCTTCGAACCCGACCCGGCGCAAAAGCCCCGCTATGATGCGATGTTCGACGCCTATCTGCGCGCCATGGATGCGCTTGAACCCATTGCCCTTTTTAACAGCAAAGAGCATCACGAAAAGATGCCGTCCTAACGCAACAGATGAGGATACTTGTGATGACCAACCTGAAACTGTCTTTGACTGCACTGGCACTTTTGGCCAGCACCAGCCTGCCGGCTCTGGCCACGGATGTGAACGTCCTGACGCCCTATATGAGCTCCATTCCGACCAACGACATGGTGCAGGCCTTCAAGGCTGAGGGCGAAGCCCGCGGCTGGAATGTGACGGTGATCGACACGCGCAACGATTTTGGCCAGCTGGCCTCACGCATGGAAGACACCGTGAACGCGGGCGCCGATGCGATCGTGCTGGTGTCCACCACGGCCGAACTGGTGGCCGATCAGGTCGCCATGGCGGCAGAGGCTGGCATCCCGGTGGTGTCTCTGGACGGCGCGAAGGCCGAGAACGTCGCGGTCAATGTCACCTCGAACAATTTCGATCTGGGGGTGCAACTGTCTGAAGCGCTGTTCTCGGCGCTGGGCGGCCAGGGCAATATCGTCAAATTCTTCCATTCCGCCCACCCGGGCGTGCACCAGCGGGAACTCGGGCTGGATGCAACTTTGGAAAACTATCCCGATATCAACGTGATTGCCGAGCATTTCGTGCAGGTGCCCGGGCCGGTCGATGACGGGCGCGTGGCCATGGAAAACATCCTGCGCCAATACGGTGATGAGATCGACGGTGTCTGGGCGGCCTTTGATGATCCGGGCATTGGTGCGGAACTGGCGTTCGAATCCGAGGCGCCGGACTCGGATGCAATCATCATGGGGATCGACGGCAATGAACAGGCCGTGGACATGATCGCCTCCTGCACGCATTACGCCTTGACCCTGCGCCAGGATTTTCCGGGCATGGCCAAGATCGGTGCAGAGCAGCTTGAAAAGATCCTGAACGGGGAAAGCCCAGACAGTGACGAGATCTTTGTTCCGGCCGTGCCGATCACCGCAGACAGCTTGGAGATCAGCTGCGAATGACACAGGCGGAGCCGGACCACATGCCGCAGCAGAGGCAGAGTTGCCTGTGCCTGCGCGGTGTTAAAAAGCACTTTGGCGGCGTCAAGGCGCTTGATGGCGCTGACCTCTTGGTGGAGGCCGGCTCCGTTCACAGCCTTGTTGGTGAAAACGGGGCCGGGAAGTCGACTCTGATCAAGATCCTGTCGGGGCTGATCGTGCCAGATGCGGGCGACATTTTGATCGACGGTCACCCCGTTGAGATCGCCGGGGTGCAACAGGCCGAGGCGCTGGGCTTTCGCTTCATCCATCAGGAACTCAGCCTCGTGCCGCATTTCACGGCGGTGGAAAACGCGTTCATCGGGCGACCCTATCCGCGCAAAGGTCCCTTTATCGATCGTCATGCGATGCGTCGGGCCATCGAAGATACCGCACGCGACATCGCACCGGATTTGCCGCTGGATATTCCGGTGGGGCAGATGACGACTGGACAAAAGCAACTGGTTGAAATTATTCGCGCTTTGATTGGCGCGCCCGCGCGGCTGGTGGTGATGGATGAACCCACGGCGTCGCTGTCAGACGGGGAAGCCACCCGCCTGCACAAGGCGGTCAAACGTCTGTCTGAGACCGGCGTGGCGGTGATTTTTATCTCCCACCGCCTCGATGAGGTGATGGAGATCTGCGACAGTTTCACAGTTCTGCGCAATGGCTGCACGGTTGGTGCGGGCCGCATCGACCAGATCGACCGGGCCGGGCTGGTGCATATGATGTCCGGGCGCGAAGAGGTGCTGGGAGCTGCCGACACCCCGCCGGTGGACAGCCCTGTTGTGCTGAAGGTGCGTGATCTGCCATTTGGGGCGCGTGGACAGTCAGTGTCCTTTGATATTCGCGCCGGAGAAATCCTTGGCCTTTACGGGCTTGTCGGCGCTGGGCGGTCTTCGTTGATGAAGTTGATCTGGGGCGCGGCTCCACATGCCGGAGGGCAGATCGAACTGGATGGTGTGCCCCTGCGCGCGGGGCGGATCGGCGACCGGATTGCACGCGGGGCGGCCTATGTACCCGAAGATCGCCGCACAGAGGGGCTGATCACCAGCCGGTCGATCGCGGACAATCTGGCAGTGGCGCATCTGCCGCAGGTGCGCGCGCGTTCGCAGATGCCATGGACCAGCCGTCGCAAGATGGCGGAGCGCAGTGCAACCGTGCAATCCATGCTGTCCGTCAAGATGGGCTCCCCCTGGCACGGTCCTCTGACCCTGTCGGGCGGCAACCAGCAGAAACTATTGTTCGGGCGCTGGTTCGGCGAACCGACACGGCTTTTGATCTTGGACGAACCCAGCCGGGGCGTCGATGTCGGCGCCAAGGCGGAAATTCATGCATTGGCACGTCAGTTTGCCCGTGACGGCGCGGCGGTGTTGATGACGACAAGCGACATGGATGAACTCATGGCGCTGAGCGCCCGGGTGCTGGTGATGGCTGGTGGTGAAATCACCGCAGAGCTTTCCGGTGACAGCCTGACACCTTCACGGGTGATCGACGCGGCCTTTCAGCACGACACAGAGACCTCCACGACAGACACACAGACAGAAAAAGAGACCCACGCATGACTTCCTTTGTCCGGCGCTACGGGACCTTGGTGGCGCTTTTGGTGATCATCATCGCCTTTTCCATCGCCTCCCCAACCGCCTTTGGTACGCCCAACAACCTGATCAATATCACGCAACAGATGACGCTTCTGGCGATCGTCGCAATCGGGGCCACGCTGGTGATGGCGGTCGGAGAATTCGACCTTTCGACGGCGGCGGTGGTGTCTTTTGGCGGGATCTTTGTGGTCTTTCTGTTCAAGGCAGGGGTGCCGGCGCCTTTGGCCTGTCTTGCCGTCCTTGCGGCGGCGGCGGTGTTCGGTGCGGTGTCCGGGTTTATTGTCGCGCGTTTTGAGGTGCTTTCCTTCATCACCACGCTGGCTGTTGGAACCATCATCGGAGGGATCACCTTCTGGCTGTCCAACGGCGCGACCCTGTTTGGGGACATCCCGGCAGGCTTTCGCGATCTGGCGCGGGGCAAGATTGCTGGTATTCCGACGCTCACCTTCTGGCTGATCGGCGTGGCCATCTTGGCTTGGGTGGTGCTCGACAAGGTGGAAATCGGTCGCAGGCTCTATGCCATCGGGGGCAACCGCGAGGCAGCACGGCTTGCCGGGGTGCGCATCGTGTCGAACACGATGGCGGCTTTCATCGGATCGGCCATGTTGTCGGCACTGGTCGGGATGCTTTTGACCGCACGGATCGGCAGCGCCAATCCGACGGGCGGGGGCGGTTTCCTGCTGTCGGCCTATGCCGCCGTTTTTCTGGGCATGACCGCATTTCGCGAAGGCGAAGCCAATGTCCCGGGCACGCTTGTCGGTGCGGCCATCATCGCCGTTGTCGGCAATGGCCTGACCATTCTGGGCGTGTCGACCTTCATGCAGGACATCATCACAGGGATGATCATCCTCGCCGCCGTTCTGGTGCGCCGCACCGGAACGCAAAGCCGTTGAGACAGGGGTAGACCATGGAATTGGATGCACATATCGCAACCGAAACAGGACGGTTCGGCAGTTTTGGCGGGCAATTCGTCGCCCCGGTATTGCTGCCGGTTCTGGATCGGCTGGAAGACGGGTTTCATGACGCCTGGGCCGATCCCGCGTTCCGGGACAGGCTGACGCTTTTGCTGAACCGCTATGTCGGGCGTCCGACGCCGCTGTTCGACATTCCGGCCTTCCCGCGTGAGGCGGGCGGGGCACAGATTGTGCTCAAGCGCGATGATCTGACCTTCAATGGCGGCAACTATGCCAATTCGGCTGTCGGGCAATGTCTGCTGGCCAAGCGCATGGGGCTGGAGGCCGTGGTCTGTGAGACCGGCTCGGGGCAGAACGGTATTGCGACCGCTGCCGTGGCGGCGCGCTTTGGCATGGGGTGCACGATCTACATCGGTGCCAGTGATGCGGCCCGGCAGCCCACAGCGGTCAAGAAAATGCGCCTGTTCGGTGCCGAGGTGAAGATCGTCGACGATGCCGATCAGACCCTGAGCGCCGCCCTGAGCGCGGCGATGCGGCATTGGATGGGCACGAGCGACACCACGGCCTATGTCGCAGGGGCCCCCATCGGTCCGCATCCCTATCCCGCGATGGTGGCGGCGTTTCAGGCGGTGATCGGTCGCGAAACCCGGCTGCAGTTGATCGATCACGGGCTAGCCCCTTCGGCCTACGTCTCGGCCGTCGGTGGTGGGTCTTCGACCATCGGATTGTTTTCGGCCTTCTGGGGCGATCCGCAGGTGCGTCTGATCGCCGTCGAAGGGGGTGGGGCGGACGATGGTTCTGCTGCTCATGCTGCGCGGTTGTCTCGCGGGCGGCGGGGCATCTTTCACGGGGCGGAGACGCTCGTGCTGTCCGATGCGCAGGGGCAGATCATGCCGACGCGGTCCATCGCACCGGGCCTGTCCTATCCGGGGTCGGCCCCGCAACTGGCCGATCTGGTCGAGAGCGGTCGGATCGAAACTATGGCGATTTCCGATGCCGAGGCCAAAGAGACGGTTCTAAGACTTGCGAAGCGCGAAGGTATTCTGTTGTGCCTTGAGGCCGGTCACGCGCTGGCTGCGGCAGAGCGGTTGGCTCTGGAAATGGGGCCGGAACAATCGGTTGTCGTGATGGCGCAATCGTCCGGGGACAAGGATATCGAAACTCTGACCGAGGAGATGACCGAATGAGCACGCCGATACCCTGTGGGCAAACCACGCCGGAAACGCAACGGATCGCGGCCATGTTCCGGCGTCTGAACGACGTGCAACGACCGGCCTTTGTCACCTATACGGTTGCAGGGGATCCGTCCTTTGAGGCCTGCCTTGCGCGGTTGCATCAATTCGTGGCCTCGGGCATCGATATGATTGAAATCGGCCACCCGTTTTCAGATCCGATCCTCGACGGGGCGACGATTCAAAAGGCCAACATCCGGGCGCTGTCCGCCGGTGGCAATCTGGAGCAGACGCTGGAGCTTTGCGCCGCCTTTCGCGAGCAGGATACCACCACGCCACTCATTCTAATGGGCTATGCCAATCCTCTGGCTGTGATGGGATACGAACGCTTCGCGGCACGCGCTGCAGCCGCGGGGGTGGACGGCCTGATTGCCGGGGATTTTCCGTTGCGGGAAGCCGGGCCTTTGCTGGATGCGTTGGCGCAGCATGGCCTGTATATGATCCCGATGGCGGCGCCGACGCTGGCGCCCAAGGATTTCACATCGGAGCACCCGGCGGTGGGGGGCTTTCTCTACTGCATCCCGGTCGTGGGGCCCACCGGAGGTCCCTCTGCCTCGATCGATGCCATTGCCGAAGGGGTGGCCAGATGCCGGGCGGAAAGCCCGTTGCCGGTGATGGTCGGATTTGGGGTCAAGACCGCGGCCATGGCGGCAGATGTCGGTCGGGTGGCCGATGGGGTGATCGTGGCCACGGCGCTGATCGATCTGTTTCAGGAGGCGGCACAGGACAAAGATGCTGCAAGCGCGGATTTCCTTAGCTACGTCGGGCAGGAGATCAGCACGTTTCGCAAGGCGATCGACGCCGCGCGGTGATGTGATCCCGCCGATCAAAGGTTGCTGTCTGCAGGCCACTGCGCTAGCCCGAAAGGGAGTGACGGACAGTGAAGGGACAGAGCATGAAAATCGGATTTATCGGCACAGGTGTGATTTCCGACGCGGTGATCACCGGCATGATGCGGGCAGGGATCGCGGTGGAGGAAATTATCGTCTCGGCCCGCAGTCATTCCATTTCTGCGGCTTTGGCTGAACGCTACGACGTGGTCCGGGTCTGCGAGGACAACCAGCAGATCGTCGATAACAGCGATCTGTTGTTTCTCGCTGTGCTGCCGCAGGTTGCAGAAAAGGTTCTGTCCCAGCTGCAGTTCCGCCCGGATCAGGAAATCGCCAGCCTGATTGCCACTGTGCCGGTCGAACAGATCACCGGCTGGGGTGGTCCTGTGGCACGGATCACCCGTGCTGTGCCTCTGCCGCCGGTGGCAGACCTGCGAGGTGTGACGGTTCTGTCTGGCCCCTCCGTACGCCTGGAAATGATTTTCAAGGCGCTGGGCGGGATCATCGTCACCGAAAGCTTGCAGGAATTCGACGCCTACACCACGCCGGGATCGGCGATGGGGCTGTATTTCGGCGTGCAGGAAATCATGGCCGACTGGATTGTCGCACAGGGCGGCGATCTGGGCGATGCGCGCCGGTTTCTGGCCAGTGTTTTCGCCGCACTCTCGCAAACCGCAGAGATCTCGTCAGAGAGCTTCAGTGACCTGCGTGTCGGCCATTCGACACCCGGTGGGCTGAACGAACAGATGTTCCGTGTGTTCTGTGAACACGGCGGGAAAACCGCGCTCACAGGGGCGATGGATTCCGTGGCTGCCCGGATCGCGGCGGCGCGTCAGGACGGGGATGGATGAACGCGAGACAGGCGCTGTCGTTTCGTTCCATTCTGCGTAGATCAGCTTAGTAATCGCGTTCAAAGAACACGCCCAGACCAGTTTCCCCGTCAGAAGAGGCCGAGCCTTTGACTGTGACGCTCGGCGTGGCGTCGAGGTTCAGGTTGATCACAGATTGGCCTTCGTTGTTGATGGTCACATCCGTATAGATCTTTTCCGACAGGTATTTTCCGACCTTCAGCGAACTGGTTCCGGTCTCCGATGTCTGCAGGTCGATGTCATCCAGTCCGAAACTGTTGCGGATGGAGGCCGCCAGACCATCATTTTTGCCGGTCAGCGTTGCGACCGCGGCGGCCATCTGCGCGGCCTGCAAGGCGGAGACTTCGCTCAGGCCCCGTCCAAACAAAAGCTGGGCCAGAATTTCTTCCTGAGGCAGTTGGGGAGAAGACGATAAGGTCAATTCGGGTTCGCTGACACGGCCTTCGGTGATGATCTGCACGGTCAGTTCGTCGTTTGAGGTTTCCGCAACCAGTCGCATGACCGGGTCCAGTTCACCCTGCAGGGTCAATGTGCCCTCAGTCATGACGATGCGCTTGCCAAGGATCGACAGGCGTCCGCGGATCAGGGAAAACTGACCGACCGGGATAACGTTTTGCGTGGTGCCCCGCACCCGAAGGCTGCCCCCTAGTTCCGTGTCCAGCCCGCGCCCGCGGATATAGATCTTGCCCGGCGCATCGACGCTGAGATCCAGCCCATATGCCATGCTCGTGCCGCTGCCGTTTCCGCTGTCTTTGACGATCAGCCCGGCGCGGTTGCGGGTGCGGGTGACCTTGGCGGGTGTGTTGATATGGGTGATCTCGGGGATGTCTCCACCGCTGCCAAGGGCCGAGGGCGACACACTGACATTGGTTTCGCCCAGTGTGAGTGCACCGGTGATGTTGGCCCCGCCCGTCAGACCGCCATTGACGGCCACATTGCCGTTCACCGACGTCTGGTAAAGTGTGGGGTCGACGACTGCCAGATTATTGAGCGCAATATTCAGATCTGCGGGGATGTTGCCGGTCAGGCCGACACGCCCGCTGGCGGTCAGGCCCCCGCCGGCGTCCGCGCCGAGCGCGAAATCGAGTTGAGCGGCTTCATTCCCCAATGTGACGATGCCCCGGTCGACCGTCAAAGCCATGTTCGCAGCCGACACAATCACGCGCGACCCGCTGGCAATCTGTACAGTGCCCGAGACCGAGGACAAGGCCAGCGGTCCGTTCAGTGACAGATCGTAGCTGGCGGTGCCCTGTGTCAGCGCGGCATTGGTCAGGGTGTTCGACAAGCCGAGTGGCGCGCGCCCGGTCAGGCGCAGATCGGCGGTGTTGGCGTCTTGCGCGACGGTGCCGTTCAGGGCAACCGTGGCTCCACCGGGGCCGGTGAGATCGGCCTGAGTCTGCCATGGTCCATCCGCCGTGTTGCGGTCGACGGTGGCATCCAGCGTCAGCGGTCCGCTCAGCCCGACGCCCAGCCGGGCCACGTCGTCAAGGCTGGCTTCCAACTGGAGCGCTCCGTTGTCAGAGGACAGCGTGCCCTCAGCGGAGGCCTCCAGCGGCCCGGTGCTCAGTCTGGCCGTGCGCAGTGTGACGCCGGTTTCGTCGCGTTTGGCCGACAGAAGAACGCGACTGTCGCTGCCGGTGACCGCGTCGAGTTGTTCGATGCCAAAGCGCAGGTCGGTGCCGGTGGCCTCGGCTTCGATATCGAAGCCACCGTTGAGCGGCACATAGTTGAGGGTTGCTGTGGCGGTAAGCGCCCCGGACAGATCTTGCCCCGATAGCTTGGCAAACCGGGCCAGCCGGGGCGTCTGGAGTTGCAGATCGCTGTTGATTTCCATCCCGTCGTCAAAGCCACTGATCGTGGCCGAGCCGGTCAGTGTGGTAGCGTCGGTCCTCAGGGCGAAATCGTTGATCTCGACCGGATCGCCTTGGCGCCAGACGATGCTCGTGTTCACCTGCGGTGCGCTGCCAATGGCGTCCTGCAGCGCCGCATCGTCTGAGGCCAGACCATCAACACGGGCGACGATTTCCGCCGTGACCGCGCCAAGCAGGGACAAGCCGTTTTCGCTGCGGTTGCGCGTGATCGTGCCGCTGGCGTCGATCTCAGCCTGACCGATGTCGAGACCGTCCTGAGCATATCCTTCCATGGCAATCTGGGCGGTCCAGAGCTCGTCCTTTTCGGCATCGTAGCTGGCGGTGATATTCGCCTGATCGACATAGGACCGCGCCGACCCAAGGGGCAGAAGCGTCGGGCGCCCGTCATTGCTTCCAATCGAACCTGAGACGGCGAAAGACTGCGGCAGACCATCGGTTCCAATCCGCGCGGCGCCGACCAGTGCAAGCGCCTGCGTCGACAGGCTGAAGCGTTCCAGATCGAAACTGCCCGCCGGATAGGACACACCGCGGGCGGACAGCTGAGACGCGGGACCAAAGAACCGCGCATATTCCGCGCTGAACAGTGGCGTCAGATCGCCGGACAGTTCGGCGGTGAAGGCCCGCGGTGCCGGGGCATCGGGCGCATCGGGATCGGGTTCGGCCTGCAGGGCAACGGTGCCTGTCAGCCGTTCCTGGCCCTGGGTGGCCAGCGTGATGTCGGCGGCAAAGCCATCAAGCGGGCCGCTGCCCTTTGCCGTCAGATCCAGCGCCGGGGCACCGGGTAAATTGGCCAGTGTCGCGATCAGCCCGCCCTGGCTTTCGCTCAGAGAAAGATCAAGATCGAGCACCTCACTGGCGTTGTCATAGGACACATCGACGCCAAAGGCCCCCTCGGCGCCGTCGTCTATCCGGGTGATGTCGAGATGAGTTTGTCCCGATCCGTCCGCGAGTTTTGCAGATCCCGACAGCGACAGCTCCACTGCCTGACCGATTTTCAGAACCGGCGCGCCAAGGCGAACGCGTTCGGCTTCGATGGCACCAATGTCGATGGAAACCGGCAGGTCCGGCAGGGCAAACGGGGTGGCTTCCGGAGACGGTGCGTCGCCTTCGGGCAGGGCAGCGGGCAGGCGGTCGAACAGGATTTCGCCCGCTGCAATGCGTGTGACTTCCACCCGGCCAGACAACAGTGCTGTGCGGCTCCAGTCCAGTTCGGCGTCGCGCAGGGTGAACCAGACACCTTCGTCATCGGCGATGGTCAGCTCTTCCATCGTCGCGGTGGAGGACAGCAGGCCTTTGAACCCCTCGATGCGGATGTCTCGGCCTGCGCCCGATAGGTTGTCTTCGAGAAAGCCGACGATCATGGAGCGGTCGCGGGCAGTTTCCGCGGTTGTGCCCACCTCGTCTGTGCTGTCTTGGGCGATGGTGGCCACAGGCAGGGTCATCGCTAGGGCAAGGGGGATTAACTTTTTCAAAACGCTTGTCCAATCCCGATGTAAATCTGTAGCCCATCTCCGGTGTTGCCAGTGACCGGACCGGCAAGGTCAAACCGGATTGGTCCAAAGCCCGTGTCATAGCGCACCCCGAGGCCGGCACCAGAATGCCAGTGCGCCCCTTCGCCGGGCAGGGCCGTGGTGCCGATGCCGCCGACATCATAGAAGCCGACGACGGAAATGGCGCCTTTCACCAGGGCGCGCAGTTCGGTCGACCAACCGACGAAGCTGGCGCCGCCCGTAGCATTACCGCCGCCAAGATCGACATCGAGGGACTGGTAAGGCTGTCCGCGCACGGTGCCGCCGCCGCCGGAGTAAAACAGGTAATCCGGTGGCACATCCGTGAAATCGGCTCCTGCGACCGATCCCAGTTGCAGGCGTGTGGCCAGAGTGAACCGGTCATTCCCACCAAAGGACAGGTAGGTGCGCCCGTCCGCAAACAGCCGTACGCCGCTGGCCGATCCGTTCACGCCCAGGAACGGGGTGATTTCGGCTTCGACATAGGTACCGGATTTCGCGTTCAGCGCATTGTCGCGAGTATCGCGGGTCCCCTGCATCGGGAAAATGATATATGAAAATGACCGGTCCCCAAGCGCGTCTTCGACCTCGGAATATCGATAGCCAAGCGCGAAGGAAAATGTCGAATTGGGTGAGGTCTCCACATCGGCACCGATAGTGAATTCACCGCTGTCAGAAATGTAATCGGGTTCGTCGAGATGTTCGATTTCCGTGCCAAGCACCAGCGTGGTTTTCCTGGATACCGTGGCGGGACGCCGGTAAGTGGCCCCCAGCGAATAGTCGACGCCGGTGTCGCTGCCCAGCCCCGCAATCTCGCCTTCGACACGCAGCCGGTCGGCATTGTCGGTCAGGTTGCGGTGCATCCAATACGCGGAAAGTGTACCGCCCTCCATGCTCGACAGTTCGGCACCAAAGCCGAAGCGGCGTGGCTTTTCCTCGGCCAGTGTGATGGCGACGTCCAGACTGTTGTCGGCGTTCAGCGTCGCGGCTTCGCGTAGGCTGATCGAACGATAAGTGCCGGTTCTTTGCAGGCGTTTGGTCACCAGATCCAACGCGTCGGGGTCATAGGCGCCGCCGGCAGGGAAGTTGGCGATCCGCTGCAGACGGGCTTCGGAGACGCTGGTTTTGCCGGAAAAGGTCAGCCGGCCAAAGGTGGCCGCCGGGCCGGGGTCGATCGCCAGTGCGACATCCAGAGAAGCGTCGCCATGATTTGCGGTGATCGATTGGCTGGCCAGTGCCGCCTTGGCATGAGAGGCATCGCGCCAGGCGTCGACGGCGATGTCTTTGGCATCTCCGATCAGGCCGGAGCGGGCGATTTCGCCGCGTTTGAACTCTTCGGGCAGCTCTGTGCCGGGGGCCAGCGGGGCCACGCGAGCCTGACTGAACCGGAATTGTTTGCCCGGCGTGATCTGGATGGTGACGCGCGACACGCGATCAGGTAGGGAAATGAGCGACATATCCGCCCCTTCACGGCCATCGACGCGGATCGAGATCGACGGGCCATAGTAGCCCTGCCCGTAGAGCGCCCCGATCAGGCTGCGATAGTCGGATTGCACGGCGGCAATGATTTCCTCGGGCGCGGTGACGTCGTTCTCCGCCGCTTCCAAAACGGACGAGGCGGCGCGCAACCGATCCCTGAGGGTTTCGTCCCCGGACACATCCAAAGTGGCGTCAAATGCGTATCCTGCCCCGGCGCCCACCAGCGTCAAAGCAGCAGCAAATAATGTCGTTCGTAACACGGTCGGCCTTCCCACAGACGGTTCCCCCCGTCCTGATTTACCCGACAACTATGAGGGGTTCGTGGCGCGGTTTCCAGTGCTCTTAGGGTATTTTTCAAGGCAAAATGAAGCGCCAAGCGGTTTGCCGCTTGTCGGATCGGGGAGCGGGGCCTAGGGTCCGCGCGATTGAATGGAGGGCATTATGGCCGAATGTGAGATTTGTGGCGCGACCGGCGCCTTGACCGATGTGGCAGTTGCGCCGAAAACCGACACCGTGGCCCTGTGCGAGATCTGTGCTGCGGGCGTCAAAGGCGAAACCGTGCCCGACGGGCACTGGCAAGCGCTGACCACCTCGATGTGGTCGGAAAGCGACGCAGTCAAGGTGCTGTCCTGGCGCCTGCTGACCCGTTTCAAGGACGAAGCCTGGGCGGCGGATGCGCTCGATATGCTCTATCTGGAGCCCGAAGTCGAAGACTGGGCCAAGGCGGCAGGCCCCGAGGTGATCCACCGCGACAGTCTGGGAGCGGTGCTGTCGGCGGGCGACACGGTGGTGCTGATCAAGGATCTGCCGGTCAAAGGCGCAGGCTTTACAGCCAAACGCGGCACGGCGGTGCGGGGGATTTCTCTGGTGCAGGACAACGCGGGGCAGATCGAAGGCCGCGTCGAAGGTCAGCGCATCGTCATCCTGACCGAATTCGTGAAAAAACGCTGAGGATCGGGGGCCGCAGGGCGCAGATCAGATCCGACACCCCCTGACATAAAAAAACGCCCGCGGTTGCGGGCGTTTTGACTGTGCTGGAAAGGGCTGAGGCTCAGGCCACAACCAGGTTCACAGCAGATTCGCGACCGTCGCGGCCAGCTTCGATGTCGAAGGTGACCTTCGCGCCATCGGCCAGGCCGGTGAGGCCAGAACGCTCAACGGCAGAGATGTGAACGAACACGTCTTTGCTGCCGCCTTCGGGCTGAATGAAGCCGAAACCTTTGGTGGAATTGAACCATTTCACGGTGCCATTGGCCATCGTGTGTACTCCTAATTGATTTGCCCCTCACGAGATTGCAGGGACCCGGCTAGTCAGTGGTCGATCGAAGACTGTAGCCGGTGAAGGAGAACAGAAGGGTCGATAGAGGTAACGTCGCACCTAGACGTATGACAGGTTTTCAGAGGTTTGGATAGGGGAATTTTGTGGGGTTGGTTGAGAGGTGTGGTCTGCTGTGGAGGTCTTCAAAGATGGCTTGCCATCTTTGACGCGCCAGACCCGCCCCCACGGGGCTGCGCGTTTCACGCGAACCCCCTCGGGTCAGGCGCGGGGTTACCAGTCCGTGAAATCCAGTATGTCTGGTATTGTGATCAATTCGACGTCGTCAAACTTATCGTTCCAATAGCTTTGGCGTTCTGCCCGCGATCCCGAAGCTTCCCTCTCAACAACTCGAACAGAGCATTTTTCGTCAGTACGACATTTTTTCTGGATCAAAAGATTCAAGTGTTCGTCAAAACCTGAATACCCAAAAAGTGTAATTCTACGAGCTTCTTTAAGAGCACGTTTTTCTAATATTTTCCAATAGGCTGTGAGCACAGGCGAGGCTGCAATTACACTTCTCTTATGTCGAACATTCGTTAAAACTATATGGCCGCTTGCATTTCCGGCAAGCAAGTCTGTTTCTGCCATTGCTGCTTTGTGACATACGTTGTGTGCATCATCGTAAAACAACGGCGAGCCATGGAGATGAAGATAGTAGGACGTTTTTCGCGTGTTGAAGCGTCGAAGGTTTTCTTTAGAAAATGTGCCATTCGAAAACCCGTCAATTAGACAAGAAAATCCATTGAACACATCCGTGCCTATGAAGTTGCGATATAGAAGGTTGTCATAGTTCAAAGTCGCAACATGCGATTTTGTTTTGATAACATGTTGTCTTAAAGACGCAGCGAATGTCTCTGGGAGTTTGTAATCTCCAAAATGGAAATCGCAGGCTGCCCTGTGTACATAGCTTCTGATTGCGTTTGGAAATGTCTTTCCTTGAGCGGTCAGCCATCCTTCTGTGGTTTCGTTCTCTAATTCGTTGATTAGGTCACAAGCAGCCAAAATCTGCTGAAGTTGGTCAAGGTCTTCTTCGGAGCGAGGGGCGCTATCTTCATCGTCTTCCAAGATATCAGAGGGTAAGCACCGTAGGATAAGTTCTTTTTGTGCGTCATCAAGCACGTCAGTATCATCCCATGCTTCCTGAAGCGCTCTATCAAGAGAGAAAAAATCATTGTCGAGGCTTCGCCCAAGGCCGTTGCCAAATATTAGTAGGTCTTTCGTCATAAAATGCCGTCATAAAAATCTTTTGCTTGAAAAATTAAAGGCGCCCGAGGGCGCCTTTGTCAATCTTCCTAATCTGAAAGCTTCCGCCCTTGCTCCACGGGGAGCGAACGCGCATTTTCTTTGAAAATACGCTGCCTCGCGCTGTCTTGAACCCAAGCGGAAATCCCAAAAGGTTCCCCGCTTAGCGGGAAAACTTTTTGTATTTCAGACGCTTCGGTTCAAGCGCATCCGGACCCAACCGCCGCTTCTTGTCTTCCTCATAATCCTCGAAGTTGCCTTCGAACCATTCCACATGGGCATCGCCTTCGAAGGCGAGGATGTGGGTGCAGATCCGGTCGAGGAAGAAACGGTCGTGGGAGATGACGACGGCGCAGCCGGCGAAGTCGGTCAGCGCGTCTTCGAGCGCGCGCAGCGTTTCGACGTCGAGATCGTTGGTCGGTTCGTCGAGCAGCAGCACGTTGCCGCCGGATTTCAACAGCCGCGCCATGTGCACGCGGTTGCGTTCACCGCCCGACAGCACGCCGACTTTCTTCTGCTGGTCGCCGCCTTTGAAGTTGAAGGCGGAGCAGTACGCCCGGCCGTTCATCTCCGCGTCGCCCAGTGCGATGACCTGCTGGCCGTCGGAAATGGCCTCGAACACGGTGGCGTTCGGGTCCAGATCGTCGCGGGTCTGGTCGACGTAGGACAGTTTGACCGTGTCGCCGTATTCCACCGTCCCGGCATCGGGTTCGAGCTGGCCGGTGAGCATGCGAAAGAGCGTCGATTTACCGGCGCCGTTCGGGCCGATGACGCCGACGATGCCGCCCGGCGGCAGCGAGAAATCCAGCCCTTCGATCAGCTGCTTGTCGCCCATATGTTTCGACAGCCCGTTGACCTCGATGACCTTGGAGCCAAGGCGCGGGCCGTTCGGGATGACGATCTGCGCACGGGTGATCTTGTCGCGTTCGGACTGGCCGGCCAGTTCGTTATAGGCGTTGATCCGGGCCTTTTGCTTGGCCTGACGGGCTTTCTGCCCCTGACGCATCCATTCGAGTTCGCGTTCCAGCGTTTTCTGACGCGATTTGTCTTCGCGGGCTTCCTGTTCCAGACGCTTGGCTTTCTGTTCCAGCCAGGCCGAGTAGTTGCCTTCGTAGGGAATGCCGGCACCGCGGTCGAGTTCCAGAATCCACCCTGTGATGTCATCGAGGAAATAGCGGTCGTGGGTGACGATCAGGATTGTCCCCTTGTATTCGATCAGGTGCTGCTGGAGCCAGGCGATGGTTTCCGCGTCGAGGTGGTTGGTCGGTTCGTCGAGCAGCAGCATGTCGGGGGCTTCGAGCAGCAGCTTGCACAGCGCCACCCGGCGTTTTTCCCCGCCCGACAGCGTGGTGACATCGGCATCGTCCGGCGGGCAGCGCAGCGCCTCCATCGAGACGTCGATCTGGCTGTCGAGATCCCACAGGTTCTGGCTGTCGATCTCGTCCTGCAGTTTGGCCATTTCTTCGGCGGTCTCATCCGAATAGTTCATGGCCAGTTCGTTGTAACGGTCGAGGATGGCCTTTTTCTCGGCAACGCCCAGCATAACGTTTTCACGCACGCTCAGCGCCGGATCAAGCTCGGGTTCCTGCGGCAGGTAGCCGACCTTGGCGCCTTCGGCCGCCCAGGCTTCGCCCTGAAAATCCTTGTCCTGACCGGCCATGATGCGCATGAGCGTGGATTTACCGGTGCCGTTGACACCGACGACGCCGATTTTCACGCCCGGGAGGAAGGAGAGGCGGATGTTTTCGAACACCTTCTTGCCGCCGGGGTAGGTCTTGGACACGCCGTCCATGTGGTAGACGTATTGATAGGCTGCCATTTGGGGGCTCCTTGGGATGTCTGGTTTGGACGGTGGTTTAGCGTGGGAAGAGGGGGGATGGGAAGGGGTTATCGGGTCAACTGAAAAACGCTGGCGTAGTTGTCCCACAGGTAGATCAGGGTCGAGTAGTCGAAACTTCCCAGCATAGTATTCGTATCGCTCTGATAGTACTCTCTAAGGAATTCCAAATCTGCGTGGGATTGGAAACAAAGCATCCAGGCAATTGATGTCTGCTCTTTTGAGCCGTTTGCGTCACGGGGATCGGGAAGATGAAGAACCTTAGCCACATCTTCGTAGGTTAGCTGTTTCTGTTTGAGGCGGGATATGAGTTGCGGATGGAATGCATTCAGGAACAGAAGGCCGACACGCAGCATTTCTTTGTTACCCTTAATTTTTGTGTCGCCCCACTCATCCCAGCAAGACGGACTAATCATAAGAGAGCGGGTGAAATGCTGTAGGCCGCGCAGGGTAGTAGAACTGGAGTCAGAGGCAAGGTCTAGGTAGGTGCTCGCGATATGAAATGGCCCGTCTCCTTTCACCCCAAAGGATTGGCAAAGTTTACCAAAGTAGGTTTTCTTGAAAGAAGGAATTATTTGATGGTCGAGTAGCCGCATCGTTACCGTCACAAACTTCTGCAAATACAGCCCCGCATTTACCCTTGCGCCATACCGTGCCCGCACGGAGTTCTCCAATTCCGTCAGGTTTACGCCCAACACGAAATGCACGTTCTGGACGTTGAAGAAGTGTTTGATCACCTCCAGCAGGTTCAGCGCATAATCCGGGCGGCAACGGTCCAGCTCGTCCACGACGATGACGAGCTTTTGTTCGGCGGCTAGACTTTCAAGGGCGTCGCGAAAACTCTGCATGGCGGCGCGTTTGCCATCTTCTTTTTTCCAAAATTCATCAGAGGCTTTCGCTAATTCTTTCGCAGCTGCATCAGCAAGAGCATCCACAACAGGAACTGCAATTTCGGAAATGCCGCTTGAGGCTGCAAAGGCGCCAAGGCGCACTGCTGGTTTGCGTAGTTTGTATGCGGCCTTTTTGAGCTTGCCCCAGATTTTTGAATGTTTTTCGTTTTTGGTAAACCGTTCACTGATAACGCCGGTCAAGGCGATCAGCGGATCATCAAGGAAGTCGTGTTGGAAGGCGTCGAAGTAAACCGTGGTCGCCTCGTTGCCATGCTCCTCCTTGATGTGCTCGCCCACCCAGCATTTCAAAAACACCGACTTGCCCGCGCCCCAAGGGGCATCGACGGCGATGACCATCGGTTCTTCGATCTTCTCTACAAGGTCAGAGAGTTTCTTGCCTTCAGGGGCGCGCCCAAGGTCGGAGGCGGCTTCGAACCCTTGTTCGTACAGTTTGATTTCTGGTTCCGGGACGGTCAGGCGGCTGCCATTCATAGAAATGCTCCGATGCTCGAAATATCGGTGTCAGTCTATGAGGGCTTGTGAGGTGAGGTCCAGTCTCACACCCTCTTCTCAAAAAACGAATCCGGGTAGGGATCGTCGTTAAACCGTTCGATCTCACTCCACCCCATGCGCTGCTACAATCCCGCCGCTTCGAGGAGGGCTGAGTTGGTGTCGAGCCGGAGCGTCGTGACGCCCATCTCTCGCGCGTGGGTTTCGGCCTCGGTCATGTTGCGCGTGCCTTCGGGAAACAGGATCAGGCTGTCGCCAGCGGCCAGCGTATTCGCCATCTGCTGCGCTGGGTTGCCGACGCGGGTCTTGGGGTCACGTTCGATCAGCACGGCATGAAACGGAACGTCCGATAAAGGCTTTCAGCTTGGAGCTCAGCCAATAATCCGCCGCCGCGACAGGGCGGGTCATACGACGCAACTTTGGGGGCAGGACGGTCCAGACCAGAACGAAATCACCGTTGCTGGTGTGATTGGCGAAATAGACGCGTTGTGTAGGGATCGGGTCGGCGCCAGACCAGATGCCGCGCACGGCGGTGATCACTCTTGAGAAGGTGACAATTAACAGGGCAACGAAACGGGCAAGCATTGCGGCGACATGCGCCAAAGTTCTAGGGAAGGCAATAAGATACACAGGCTCCCCCGGTGTGCATGCAGCCGGGGAGCGCTGCTTTTTGGCGTTAGCCCAAGCGTTGCATATCACGCGGCATTTCCGAAAAGACCTCCGCGCCGTCCTGTCGCAGGATGACGATTTCTTCCAGTCGGATGCCGAACTGGCCCTCGATATAGATGCCGGGTTCGATCGAGAAGACATTGCCTTCGGCCAGCTCCACGTCTGAGTTCGCGGCAATATAGGGCGGCTCATGAATGTCGATACCGAGGCCGTGGCCCGTTCGGTGCAGGAAGCGATCCCCATAGCCCGCAGCGCTGATGACGTCGCGGGCGGCCTTGTCGATGTCACAGGCGCGCACGCCGGGTTTCGCGACGGCGATGGCGGCCTGAACCGCCTGTTCGACCACGCCGAACACCTCTTCATAGAGTGGGCCGGGCGCGCCGAAATGGCCGCAACGCGTCATGTCCGAGGGGTAGCCATGCAGGCGGCAGCCGGTGTCAATCAACACGGCCATGTCACCTTCGAGACGGGTCTGTCCCGGCGTATGATGCGGGAAGGCACCCGAGGCCCCGAAACAGACCGAGCAGAATTCCAGTGTCGCGCCCGCTTTGGCGTATTCGGCGGCGATCAGGTCGAAGATCTCGCGCTCGGTCACACCTTCCGTGAGGGCGGCGAAGGCGGTTTTGACCGCGGCGTCATTGAGCAGATGTGCGGCTTTGATGGCGTCAAATTCGCTGGCATCTTTGCGTGCGCGCAGGTGGCCGACGGTGTCTTCGGTGAAGCGGCGGCGGGGGCTGTCGAGCGCATCGAGAAGGCGCAGCGCGAAATCCGTACGCATGGTTTCATCCAGAACGACCGAGAGATCCGTCCCGGTGGCGTCGCAGGCGTCGAGCAAGGCGTTCAGCGCCGCATCCGGGCCTTCGTCGTCGCGCCAGGGATGGAACGGCAGGTCCGTGTCCTTGCGCGCGGCATCGGCGTTCAGCGCTGGCATCAGAAATCCTGCGTAACTGTCACTGACCAAGAGCATGACGGGGCGTTCGTCGCCATGCGGATGTACTCCTGAAAGCCATGCCATATGGCTGGAGGGTCCGAGAGCCACAAGATCCGTGCCGGTCATCTTCATGCGCTCGCGCAGCGCTGCAAGGCGGGTATGGGTCAGGTGGAACTGGGTCATTTCGGGCTCCGGTGTGGGTGAGGAGGGGAAGGTGAGGGCAGAGGGAGAGACGCGGCCGGGCAATCCGCAGGCTGCCCGGCCGATGAGGCCTTTGTCAGATGATCAGTCTTTTTCGATGAGGCGATAGTAGACGAAATCAGAGGTGGCGCCGTTCACGTAACCGGACACATCCGCGTCCATGGCGACCTGATAGGTGGCTTGGAACATGATTACGATGGGCGAGTCTTCCTGCACGTCTTTTTGCAACTCGCGATACATGTCGAGACGTGTTTCGGCATCGCTTTCCGACAGGGCGGCCATGGTCAGCTCGTTCATCTCTTCCGGAACCGCCCAGGCGTTGCGCCAGGTGGTGGTGGCGGCATAGTGATCGTCGGAATTGTCGGGGTTATAGGCAAAGGCCTTTGCATTGGAATGCGGGTCCATGAAGTCAGGGCCCCAATAGAGCAGCATCGCCTCATGGCTGCGCTCGCGGTATTTGGTGATCACCTGGCTGCCGGTGCCGGGCAGGATTTCAAAGTTGATCCCCGCATCGGCAAAGCTGGCTTGCAGAGACTGCGCCATATCGGTGAAGGGGGCGGCATTGATCACATCGAGAGAGACGGTGATCGGCGTGTCGATGCCAGCTTCTTCGAGGATGCTCTTGGCTTTTTCCGGATCGTAGGAAAACGGCGTTTCGTCGTAAGAACCGGGGAAGCCTTTGGGCCAGAAGGCCTGATGTACTTCCATCTGGCCTTTGACGATGGTGTCCGTCATGCCTTTGTAGTCCACTAGATAGCGTGCGGCTTCCCAGACCGCGGGATCGGTCAGGCTGTCCGTCTTTTGGTTAAAGGACAGGAAGTGGACGGCGGCCTGCGGGAAGGTTTCGACCTTGATGTCATCGCTCTTGAGCGAAGCGACCTGATCCGGGGTCAGGTTGCGGGCCAAATCGACGTCGCCTTGTTCCAGCAGCAATTGCTGGGTGGCGCTTTCTGCAACATGGCGGATGATGACGCTGTCAATCGCCGGGGCACCGTTGAAGTAGTCCGGGTTTGCCTGCAGGCGGACCATTTGGCCGGCGGCATAGCGCTGCAGCGTGAAGGGGCCGGAGCCAGCGGCATTGGCGTTGAGCCAGGCGTTGCCCATGTCGCCGTCAACCTCGTTTTCCGCGACCAGAACGCTGTCGACGATTGAGGCCGGGCGGGCCGCCAGAACGTTCAGAACAAACGCGGGCGAGAAGTCCCCGGTGTATTTGATGGTGACGGTGTTGCCTTCGCCGGTGACCATCTCGCCGATATTCTCAGCGTTCCAGCCGAGCTGGGTCAGGATGAAGGCCGGGGTCAGGTTCAGCTTTACCACGCGCGAAAAGGAATAGATCACATCTGCTGCTGTGACCGGGTTGCCGGAGGCGAATGTGGCCCCGTCACGCAGGGTGAAGGTGATGGTTTTCGCTTCGGCATCGGCGCTCCAGTCGGAGGCCAGACCGGGTGCCAGAACCGTGGTGTCTTCGGCATCATATTGCACCAGACGGTCATAGAGGTTGGCAACCAGTTCGCCAGAGGTGAACTCATAGGCCTGCGCCGGGTCGATGGCGACAATGTCATCGATGTTTTGCGCCACGACAAGCACGTCATCGGGGGTTTCTGCCATGACCGCCGGGGCGGCAAGGGGCAGAAAGAGCGCGCTGGCCAGCAATGTTGATTTAAGATGTTTCACGGGTCGTCTCCTTGTTGGATAAGGCTTTTTGTTGTCCTGGCGCAGTCTGCGCAGGGGGCTTCTGGGACAGTTCCGGCAGTTCGATCGCACTCTGACGATTGAGGACTGTCAGGGTTCCTGTCCAAAGGATGCGGGCGGTTTGATCTGTGGAGTTGGCCCAGGCATGGGGGGTGTTGCCGCTATAGTGCAGGCTGTCGCCGGCCGTGAGGCGAAAGGTCTGGCCGTCCAGCGTCTGGTCGACTTCGCCTTCCAGTATGAAAATGATTTCTTCGCCTTCGTGCTGAACGGTTTCCGACACATAGCCCGATGGGATGTGCAAAATGTAAGAGGACATTTCGGAACCTGCGAAGTCCGCGCCCAGTGCTTCGTAGCGTAGCGAAGAATCATCCAGAGCAAAGAGCGGTCGCGTGCCCGCCCGGGTCAGCCCGTCAGAGGGTTTCGAGGCAGAGATGAAATACTCCAGCCCCACATCCAGCGCCGCTGCGATCTGTGCCAGAGTTCCCAGCGACGGGGTGGCGTTGTCGCGTTCCACCTGGCTGAGATAGCCGACCGAGACACCGGATTTATCGCAAAGCGCCTGCAAGGTCAGCTTGAGCTGTTTGCGACGTTTGCGAATTGTAGGCCCGATCTTGGGTTCCTGAGGCGTCTTCTTTTGCGTCATCTTTCCTACCTCAACACGTTGGCTGCAGGTCAGCGCCTGATGCGCATATGCCGCCACAGTCGTGGATCTTCTTTCGATCACGCTACAAAAATTTTTTTGATCAGGCAAAAATTTTTTTGCACATTTTGAAAAGTGTTTTATGCCTAGGGCGCCAACCGCCGCGTTCGCAACCAGTGCGACGCAGAGTTTTCACGCAGCCAGTCGTCCGAAAAACCGGTTCGTCTGAACAGAAAAAGGGGACCAGACCCTTGAGTACAGCCGCGCTCTCACCTGCCGGGTTAAAGAAAACCGCCGGAGCCATCGGGGGCTTTGTCGTCGTGACGCTTTTGACCTTTATCGGTCTGATGGCGGTCACATTCTTTATCGGACGGGTGATCCCGATCGATCCGGTTCTGGCCGTGGTCGGCGACCGGGCCACGCAGGAACAATATGATGCTGCGCGTGTCGCCATGGGGCTCGATCGTCCATTGATCCTGCAATTCATCTCCTATGTCGGCGATGTGTTCCAGGGCAACCTTGGCCATTCGGTGTCCACCAATCGTCCGGTGGCCGAAGATCTGGCGCGCGTCTTTCCGGCGACGCTGGAGATGGCGACGCTCGGCATACTGATCGGTGTCGGGCTGGGGGTGCCGCTGGGCGTTTGGGCCGCCGCGAAACAGGGCACATGGGTGGACCAGTTGATTCGCGTGTTTGCGCTGCTGGGCTATTCCGTGCCGGCGTTTTGGCTGGGGCTTGTCGGTCTGGTGGTCTTTTACGCGGGTCTGGGCTGGGTCGCCGGTCCGGGCCGCGTGGACATCTTCTATGAAGGGCTGGTGCCACCACGCACCGGGCTGATGCTGGTCGATGCCGCGATTGCGGGGGATTGGGAGGTCTTTCTTAGCGCGCTCGACCATCTGGTCCTGCCTGCAACCATTCTGGGCTTTTTCTCGCTGGCCTACATCGCGCGCATGACCCGTAGTTTCATGCTGGATCAACTGGGGCAGGAATATATCACCACCGCCCGTGTCAAAGGCGTTTCCGAATGGCGCGTGATCTGGAGCCACGGGTTCCGCCCGATCCGGGTGCCCCTGATCACCGTGATCGGCCTGTCATACGCCGCGCTTCTGGAAGGCTCGGTGATGATCGAAACTGTCTTCAGTTGGCCGGGCATCGGCAACTATCTGACAATTGCCCTGCTGAATGCCGATATGAATGCGGTTCTTGGTGCGACGCTGGTGATCGGGTCGGTTTTCATTCTCATCAACAAGCTGTCGGATGTGCTGTACCGCATTCTCGACCCGCGCAGCCGATAGGAGGGTGCCATGACAACAATGACGAACTGGTTGCTCGACGAGTCCCCGACATCCCGCCTGCAGGCATCGCTTGGCAACAGCTACCGCATGGCGCGGATGCTGATGCGCAATCCGCTGGCCATGGTCGGGGCGGTGATCCTGTTGGTCCTGATTCTGGCCGCGATTTTCGCGCCTTGGATCGCGCCCCATAGCCCACTGGGACAGAACCTTGGGCAACGTTTGTTGCCGCCGTCGGCCACGCATTGGATGGGTACCGATGAACTGGGGCGCGATATTTTCAGCCGTGTCATTTACGGCGCGCGGATCACCCTGTTGATCGTGGCGCTGGTGGCGGTGATCTCGGCGCCGCTCGGGCTGTTGATCGGGGCGATCTCCGGCTATTTTGGCGGTTGGGTCGATAAGGTGATGATGGGGATCACCGACGTGTTCCTGTCGATGCCCAAGCTGATCCTCGCGCTGGCCTTTGTCGCTGCACTAGGGCCCGGGATCGAGAATGCGATCATCGCCATCGCCATCACCTCATGGCCGGCTTACGCGCGGATCGCGCGGGCCGAGACGCTGACGTTTCGCAATTCCGAGTTCATTTCTGCCACGCGTTTGCTGGGGGCGAGCCACACTCGGATCATCACCCGCCATGTGCTGCCGCTCTGCACCTCGTCGATGATCGTGCGGGTGACCTTGGATATGGCGGGCATCATCCTGACCGCAGCGGGGCTGGGCTTTCTCGGGCTTGGGGCACAACCGCCCTTGCCGGAATGGGGCGCCATGATTTCGCGCGGGCGGGCGTTCATTCTCGATCAATGGTGGGTTGCCACCATGCCCGGGTTCGCCATCATTGTCGTCTCGCTGGGGTTCTGTTTCCTGGGCGACGGGCTGCGCGATGTGCTGGATCCCAAACAGGGAGGCAAGTCATGAGCCAATCCCCGCTGCTGGAACTGAAAAACCTTCGGGTCAGCTTCCCCACTCCCAAGGGGCGCGTCGAAGTGGTCAAGGGGCTGTCCTTTACCCTTGGGCGCGAACGCTTGGGCATCGTCGGCGAAAGCGGTTCCGGTAAGTCGATGACCGGCCGGGCCATCCTGCGTCTGGTGCGTCGCCCGGGTTTGCAGCACGCCGACAAGATGATCTTTGACGGCATCGATCTGCAAAGCCTCTCGGAGCGCAAGATGCGGGATCTGCGCGGGGCGCGGATTTCGATGATCATGCAGGACCCGAAGTTTTCGCTGAACCCGGTGATGACCATCGGGGAGCAGATCGCCGAAGCGCTCAGGACCCATGAAACGCTTGCGCGAAAGGAGGTCAAATCCCGTGTTCTGGAGATGCTGCAGTCTGTGCGCATCCACGATCCAGAGCGCGTGATGGGGCTCTATCCGCATGAGGTGTCGGGCGGTATGGGGCAGCGCATCATGATCGCCATGATGCTGATCCCGCGCCCGGATTTGCTGATCGCGGATGAGCCGACTTCGGCACTGGATGTCTCGGTGCAGGCACAGGTGCTTGATCTGATCGACGAGCTGGTCCGTGAAAAAGGCATGGGGCTGATCCTGATCTCGCATGATCTCAACCTCGTGGCGCGCTATTGCGACCGCATTCTGGTGATGCATGCGGGGGAGGTGGTCGAAAGCTGCGCGGCTGCGGAGCTGCATAAGGCGACGCATCCCTACACGCGGGGTCTGCTGGCGGCGGTGCCCCGAATGGAAGAAACACGCGAGGAGCTGCCTGTCCTCGACCGCAGCGCATGGAGTGGCACATGAGCGCGATTTCTCTGAGAAACCTCGATATTTCTTATGGTCCCACAAAAGTGGTGCGCGACGTGAATATCGAGGTCGACCCCGGCGAGAGCTTTGCGCTGGTCGGGGAAAGCGGGTCGGGCAAGTCGACCATCCTGAAGGCGATTGCCGGGCTCGCGCCGGATTGGAGTGGCGAGATTTCAGTGCTGGGACAGCCGCGCGGGCGTCAGGTGGATCGCGGTTTCGCCACCCGCTGTCAGATGGTGTTTCAGGACCCCTACGGCTCGCTGCATCCGCGCAAATCTGTGGATACGGTGTTGAGCGAACCGCTCAGGATCCACGGTCTGGGCAACCGCGACAGCCGGGTGAGCGACATGCTGGCCGCCGTGGGGTTGGATCAGCGATTTCGCTTTCGCTACCCGCATCAGCTGTCGGGCGGGCAGCGCCAGAGGGTGGCTATCGCCCGTGCGCTGATGCTGGAACCCAAGGTGATGTTGCTGGATGAGCCGACCTCGGCGCTGGATGTGTCGGTGCAGGCGGAAATCCTGAACCTCCTGAAGGCGCTGCGTCGCGAACAGGGGCTGACCTATCTCATGGTCACTCACAACCTGCCGGTCGTCGGTTTCATGTGCGACCGGATGGCGGTCATGCATAAAGGCCGCATTGTCGAAGTTGCTCCGGCATCGGCCCTGCATGATGGCAGCTTCTCGGATCCCTATAGCCAATCTCTCTACGCCGCTTCCGGCGGCAACCCAGACCGTAAGGATGACTGATATGACGACCACCTTTCAGGCTCAGCGCGATTTCGAAGATGCCTTTTCAAAGGCTCTGACGGATGCCCAGGCCTATGACGCGCTTTGCACCCTGACCAAGGCGACCGTGGGAGCAAAGCTTTTCACGGTCATGACGGCGGACATGGATGCGATGATGGCCTGTCGTGTCTACACTGACGATGCGGAGAACTATCCGACGACCGGTACGAAACCCATCGAGATGAACCGCTGGTTCGAACAGGTGCATGGTCGGCACGAAACCTTTGTCTCCAACACGCTGGCGGATATCGACACCGTGTTTCCCGATGCCGAACTGATCGGCAAGCTGGGCTGCGGTTCGGTGATCAACCTGCCGGTGATCCTTGGCGGCAAGATGGTGGCCACGGTCAACATCCTGCATGAAGAGGGCTATTACACGCCCGAGCGCGTGGCGCAGGCGCATGAGGTTCTGCGCCTGCCTGCGATGGCGGTGCTGGCGCGCAACAGCTGACGCCAGCGCGAAACGATTGCTTAGCGGCCGCGATCACTTCGCGACTGCTTCGATCTGATGGACCCGTTTACGTGAGCTGTCTCGTGCCCGCCTCTGGTTGGAAGAGAGGATCACATCCTCCCGAAGCGGAACGAAAACGTGACCGCGCGGAGATGGAGCTGCTCAGTTTTCTAAGGAAGCTCGTTTCCATGTTCGACATCCGCCCAATGCTTGTTGACGGGCATACGAGCTGCCCGCTTTGCGATTTCTTCAATCTGGATTGGCCGAAAATCCCACTGGTCGACGCCGACATTTATGCTGTTTCGCGAGCCTGCCCATTGGTCATGGACGTGGCCGAACAGCTGTAGGGCGCCTCTGCGTGCGCCGTTCCAAGTGATCATCGGATAATGGCACAGGACGAGGCTGTGTTCGCCGTCCTGGATCTCGGCCATGTACTCTGTGCTGGCCCAGGGGAGCGAGATTACTGCTTCGTCGTCGTGGTTGCCGATGATCAGATGCTTGCGGCCGGGCAGGCTGTGAAACCAGTTCTCGAACTGTGCCGTATCATCAGCGCGACCGAAGGCGAAATCTCCCAAAATCCAGAGGTCATCATCATGCGCGACACAGGCCTGGAAGTTGGCGATCAGGGTCGCGTTCATCTCTGCCGTTGAGGCGAAGGGGCGCTTGCAGAAGTCGATGATGCGGTGGTGGCCGAAGTGCAGGTCGGCCGAATACCAGTTGGCCATACCTGTGCCCTCCGTGTTCGTCAGACCTCAGTTTAGGGACGAGATCATACGGGCGCAAATGTCTGTCAGTTCAGAGGGATTCTGGACGGTGAGACGTTTGGAATGTCAGCAGATGTCAGTCTTGCCCGGGCAAGATGCCAAGTAGAACCGGATAGGTTCCAATCTTCGGCGAACGTCATAAAAGAGGAAATTGGCTGGGATGGTAGGATTCGAACCTACGGTACACTGTACCAAAAACAGTTGCCTTACCACTTGGCTACATCCCAACGTGGGGGGCTAATTAGTCGGTTGAGCGGGGGTGTGCAAGCCCTTTTTCCTGAAAATCTGCCAGATCGGGAAAGATTTTTTATCCTGCTCCGGGAACGGAGTTTCTGTGCGTTGGGGGGGAGCAGTCGGACGTGGGTCCGGGTTCGCCGTTAGTCGCGCAGACAGGCTGTGACGGCCCCTAGGGGCCGTCACATGCGGGTTTGTGGAGACTATGCGGAAACCTGTTCGCGCAGTACTGCGGCGGTCAGAGAGGCCATCAGATAGATGCCGGCAAAGACAAGAAGCGACAGGAGCGTGCTTTCGAACTTGCGCGGATATGTTGGCTCATCCGGGGCCACGGGACGGGACGACAGCGACAGGTAACGCACCTGACGGTTGGCCTCGATCCGGGCCGCTTCGAGCGACTGGAGCGCTTGTTGGGCCATGGCCTGACGGGTCGCGAGATCGGCCTCAGCCATGCGCAAATCGACGCTGATCCGGGCCAGCGAGCCCGAGGATCCCTGCGTCTCGGTCAATTGGGCGCGCAGGTCCGCGATCAACGCTTCCAGACGGCGGATGTCGCCGCGCACGCCGTCGACGCGGGCCTGGTTCGGCTGCGGGTTGTCCAGAAGTTGCTGCAGCTGCAGACGCTTTTCCTGCAGTTGGGTTTCAAAGCCCGAGACCTGGTTCATGATCGTACTGGTTTCCGCGTCGGGAGATATGATTCCAAGTTGTTCCTGGAGCTCGACAACCTTTTCCTGCGAGGCGCGCATTTTCGCTTCGGCGTCGTCCAGACTGTCGCGGGCGCCTTTCATTTGGTCTTCGCGCAGGCGCTGGGTCAGATGATCGACCTGCTCTTCGGCGTATTGAATGAGCAGTTCGGAAAACTGCTGTGAGGTCTGGGGATTGGCTGCGACGACTTCCATGCGCAAAAGGCCTTCGGTCGGATCGTAGCCGATGCTGACACGTTCCAGATAGACCTTATAGGCCTGTTCGTTGGACGGGTTTTCGGGCAGGCGCTGAATCGGGTCGATCTGTGGCGAGGAAAAATGATCTTTGAACCCGGCGTCAGCGTCGAGTCGCAACATGGCGTCGCGCGAGGTCAGATAGTCCTGAACGGTGATCGAATCCTGCGAGGAAGATAGGCCGCTTCCGGCCAGAAGCCCCCCCAGGCCTCCCGCGCTCCCGCCGCCGGATTCAGCCTGCTGAATCACGAAGGAGGAGTTGGTCGCATACATGGGGGTCGCGATGTTGTAGAAATAGTAACCTGCCAACATTGTCGGAATCCCGACAAAGACCAGCAAACGGGCAGCGAGCAGCAAAAGTTTGCGCCGCCGGCGCCGTGCGATGTCCTGTTGGATCTGAGAAATTGCGCCATCGCGGCTGATCTGCGCGAGAACGGCTGGCGAGGGCGTCCCTGCCTCTGCTTGTGATGCAGCGGGGGCGCTGGCTGCGGGGGCTGTGTTGGCCGCTTCGCCCGTGTTCGCGGCGGCTTTGCGTGTGGAGACCAGATCCAGAACGCTGCCTTTCTGAAAGGGATTGATGCCTTTTTGGCGCAGCAGCCGAACGGCATCGAAATCCGATGTCGCTTCCAGGTTGTGTTGCTGTGCGACACGTCGGGCAGCACGCAATTGACGACCGGTCAGGCCTTCACGGCGAATGGCGTCGATTTCGGCGGTAATGCGGTCTTCGTCGGCCGCTGTGTCCGTGGCGGTGAGCGGCGCAGAGGCCTCCGCGTCGGATCTGAGCGCCTGCGCGGCCACGCCCTGCGCATGTCCGCTGCGACGTTTGGGGGCGGCGGCTTGATCGGCTGCGGCGGATCCGGGGAAGGGTCGGGTCCCGAAGCCATCTGCACTGGCGCTGTTGTTGAACAGCTGGTTGTCTGGCTGCGGGGTCGGCCGGCTGGACCGCTTTAAAGACGCGTGCGTGGCGGGCGCCGATGCGGCGGCCGTCAGCGCGTAGCGCTTCACGCGGAATTTGCGGGCTTTAACCTTCGTAGTCATAGAGAGCCTTCGCTTCTTCCAGCGTGTCGAACATATAGAGCTTGCCGTTGCGCAGAACGGCAGCCGAACGGCAGAATTTCTCCAGAGTTTCGGCCTGGTGCGATACGATAATTACCGTCGCTTTTTCCAGTCGCTCTCGCAGGATGCTGCCTGCTTTGCGATTGAAGTCCACGTCGGCGGTCGCAGGCATCCCTTCATCGATAAGATAGATGTCAAAATCCAGTGCGAGCAACAGTGCAAAGGAAAGGCGTGAGCGCATGCCCGAAGAATACGTGGCCACTGGCATGTCAAAATATTCTTCGAGACCGCAGAGCCAGCGGCAAAAGGCTTCGACGTAATCAGGGTCGAGATCGTAGAGCTGGGCGATAAACCGTACGTTTTCGCGTGCCGTATGCTTGCCAATCAGACCGCCCATGAAGCCAAGGGGGAAAGAAATGCGGCAGTTGCGCCGAATCTCGCCTTCATCCGGTTTTTCAAGGCCCGACATCATGTTGATCAATGTGGTTTTGCCGGTGCCGTTCGGCGCCAAGATGCCCAGAGATTTTCCGAGATCAACACGGAAAGACGCACGGTCGAGAATGACCTTGCGCTGGGTTCCCGTCCAAAAGGACTTACTGACGTTGTCGAACTCGAGCATCCCCACAAGCACCTAAGAAATTATATACATACAACACTCCCAAGACTTACCTTAGCCATGCAGGCGCAAGATAAGCCACAGACGTGCTCTCCTGAGATGATGTTTGACCCGATAAAAGTAGCCAGAATGAGGCCAAATCGGGTGAATTTGGCCTCAATTGATAAATTCTTATGACAGGGCTGTGAAGGTCAACTGATCCGTTTTTCGACCTTGCAGAGCTTGCCGGCGATGATTGAAATGATCGCTGCGGCGAAGGAGAAGAGCGCACCCATCTTCGCGGCTGCCTGCACCGGCGTCTCGCCCAGCATGGTGTTCGCATCGAAGGCGACCGAGGCGATGAACAGCGATACGGTGAAGCCGATGGCGGCCACGCAGCCGATCACGAACAGGTCGATGGTGCGCATGCCGGCAGGCAGACCCAAGCGCAGCACATGGGCCGCAAGCGCCCCCATGAGCAGGATACCGACCGGCTTGCCGATCAGCAGTCCGCCGAGCACCAGCCACGTGGGTTCGCCGATGGCGTTGAACTCGACGCCCGCGTTGAGCAGGCCGAAGAAGAACAGGATGATTTCGACCGGGGTTTTCAGCTTGTGCTCTATGTCATTGAGCAGATCGGTCAGATGCGTTTCCGCCTCGGCAAACAGGCCAAAGGCGCGATCGGCGTGGGGAATGGTCGGCACGATCGGCAAGAGACCCAGTGCCGGGTGAATGCCGGCGCGCATAAAGCCATACCAGGAAATGCAGCCCGCGATCAGATAGGGCCAGTAGCCAAGGGATTTGCGCACCCACGTGGAATTCGGTCGCAACTGGTTGTGGCGATCCAGCTTACGCGGCAGCCAGTTGGCCAGCAGGAACACGATGACGGCGGCGGCCAGCGACAGCAGCAGCCATTCGATGGCCAGATCGCCGGTCGGGTAGAAAATGGCAAGGATCACCAGACCTGCCGCATCGTCTGCGATGGCCAGCAGCAGCAGGAAGCGCACGGCCGGGTGCCCCGCGCCAAAGACAAGGCGACCAACGAGATAGGAAAAGGCGATGTCCGTGGCGGTCGGGACTGCCCAGCCATGCTTGACCGCATCGAAGGTGTCAGATCCCAGCACCATGGCCAGACCGAGATAGACGAGGATCGGCCCGAACATGCCGCCAGCGGTGGCGATCAGCGGGGTGGCGGCCTTTTTGCCGCGCAGCGATCCGTTTTTCAGGATGACGGCTTCCCAGACCTCTTTCGCGGCAATGGCAAAGAAGAAAGCCATGAGCACGTCGTTGAACAGGTAGTGCAGGGTCAAAGTGCGGGTGACATGCCCGGCGTCATCTGCATGCGGGTGGCCGATGAAGAAATGCTCTGCCACTGGGAAGTCTACGAAGGCGTGATAGGAATGCGCATCCACATTGGCCCAAACCAGCGCAGTAAGCGCGCCCAGAATCAACAAGAGTGAATAATTGGTGATGAAACTCCAGACTCTGTACATGGTTGGTCTCCGGCCCTGTTCTTTTCAGTCTCTGCGGGAATAGTCCAAGCGGCGGAGCTGAGCAAGTATGGCGGGCTGTGCAGGGATGAAAACAATGGCAAATGACGCGAGTTTGATCACTTTGGGTTGTGGTGACTGGGGTGTGGAAGGCCTTCAGCGTGCGCCGCGCTGAAGATCCGAAACGATGCATTTGCCTGTGCGCAGGCAAGGGGCTACACCGCTGGGATGACCCTGGCTCAAGATATCTCTGCCTGTCGCCTCTGTGCCGATCGTTTCGCGGCTACGGCCACCCGGCACAGTCCGCGCCCGGTTGTGTGGTTCCGGCCCGGCGCGCGCGTTTTGATCGCCGGTCAGGCGCCCGGTGCCCGGGTTCATAACAGCGGTCGGCCGTTCACGGATCCTTCAGGGGATCGTTTGCGGCGCTGGATGGGGATTGATGACGAAACATTTTACGATCGCAGCCGCATTGCGATTGTGCCGATGGCCTTCTGCTTTCCCGGCTATAATGCAAAGGGTGCGGATTTGCCGCCGCCGGCGATCTGTCGGCGCAGCTGGCATGACCGGGTGATGGCAGAACTCGGGATGCCGGATGTGATTCTGGCGGTTGGGGCGCATGCCATCCGCTATCATCTTGGCGTGAAAACCCCGCTGACTGAGGCGGTGCAGAGCTGGCGCGACCATGCGCCTCGCGTCTTTCCCTTGCCTCACCCGTCTTGGCGCAATACGGGATGGCTGAAGAAAAATCCGTGGTTCGAGACAGATCTGCTGCCCGAACTGCGTGCCCGTATTGAGGAAGTGCTATGAGTGAACAGACCCCGATTGATCTGGCCCATGCCGCGATGGAGGCCGCGCCCGAAGATGACGCCGCGCGTTTGCGGTTTTTCGAACGGGTGGCCGATGGCGAATGGTTTTTGCTGCTGGAACAGGAACACGATGGCGAAGGACCGATTTCGCCGCGCGTCTTTCCCGTGGGCGACGACAGTTTCGTTCTGGTGTTCGACCGCGAACAACGTCTGGCGGAATTCGCCGGGCAAGCCCCCTATGTCGCGACCTCGGGGCGGGTTCTAGCTGAGATGCTGTCTGGTTCGGGGCTTGGTCTGGGACTGAACCTGTCGGTCGCGTCCTCCGAGATGCTCTTGCCCGCCCCTGCGGTGGCTTGGCTGCATGAGACATTGGGCAATGCGCCGACGGAAACCCATGGCAAGGCTGAAGAGATCTACCCGCCGCATGGCCTGCCCGAATCCCTGATCGCGGCACTGGACACCAAGCTGGCGATTGCTGCCGGGCTGGCCAAGCTCGCCTATCTGGCCGGGGTCAAATACGAAGACGGGGTGCAATCGCATCTTCTGGTCTTTGTCGACCATGTGCCCGGTGCCGAAGACGCGCTGGCCAAACTCGTCTCAGAGGCGCTGATTTTCTCCGGTGTCGAAGCAGGGGCGCTGGACGTTGCCTTTTTCCGGGCGTCCGATCCGCTTTGTGCGCCTTTGGCCCGCTATGGGTTGCGCTTTGATCTCCCGGATCCCGAGCCACTGCAAACGGGTCCCTCTGCACCGGGCATGGACCCGAACGCGCCGCCGAAACTGCGCTGAACTCAGTAGCCTGCACCGCGGTCGACGCAGTGCAGGAATGGCTGCCCGGCCTCTCCGCGCCGGATGTTCTCTGCGATGACAGCCGAGGCAGTCGCGGCGCGTGTCTCGGCCGCGATATGCGGGGTGACCGTGACACGGGGGTGTTGCCAATAGGGATGCTCGGTGGGCAGGGGTTCGATGCGAAAGACATCGAGCGTGGCATGGCCAATCTGTCCCCGGTCCAGCGCGTCGAGCAGCGCTGCGTCCTCAATCAGCGTGCCACGACCGGGATTGATGATCCGCGCGCCCTCGGGCAGCAGGGCCAGAGTTTCAGCATTCAGCGTGTTCTGTGTCTCGGGGGTGTCCGGCAGCAGCAGAACAAGGATTTCAGCGCTCTTCAGCGCGTCTCTGAGGCCCTCCGTCCCGGAGAGGCAGGTGAGGCCGGGTATCTCCTTGGGGCGGCGTGACCAGCCGGTGACGGCAAATCCCGCATCAGAGATCGCCTCGGCGCAGGTCTTGCCCAATTCGCCTAGTCCCAGCACCGTCACCTTGCGATCGCGCGCGAGTGGCGGACAGATGTGTTGCCAGTCCCCGTTCAGCCCGTGAATGTAGCGGTCCATGCCCAGATGGTAGCGCATCACATGTCCCAGAACGTAGTCGCGCATGCCAAGGGCCAGCCCGTCATCGACCATGCGGCACAGCGGCTGTGTCAGCGTGGTATTCCCGACGATTTTTTCGACCCCGGCCCAAAGGCTCAGCACCGCTTTCGCGCGGGTGAAGGGGGTGAAATCCGTCAGGCTGTCGTTGGGGGCGTAGACGATATAATCGACCTCGGAAGGGTTGGCTTCGCGGGTCAACGTCGCCTCCAACCCCAGATCCTGCAGCGCTTGTGGCAGGGCGTCGCGATACTCGGGCCAGATCCGATCCGGGGCGGAAAACAGCACAGTCAGCATTTGGGTTCCTCAGCGTTTGCCGCGTGGGCGGTGAATATGGGCCGATTGCACGATGCCGAAGGCGGCCAGCAGCACCAGCATGGCCGAGCCACCATAAGACACCAGCGGCAAGGGGACGCCCACAACGGGGGCGAGGCCCATCACCATGGACATGTTGACGGCGAAAAACAGGAAGAAGGTGGTCGCAATGCCGATGGTCACAAGGGCTCCGAAGCGATCCTTGTTGTTCATCGCTGAGATCAGGCAAAAGACGATGATCCCGGCATAGAGCGCCAACAGGGAAATCCCGCCGATAAAGCCGAACTCTTCGGCCAGGGTGGTGAAGATGAAGTCCGTGTGTTTCTCGGGCAGGAAGTTCAGGCGGGATTGTGTCCCCTGCATGAACCCGCGTCCGGTCCAGCCACCAGATCCCAGCGCGATCTTGGATTGGGTGATGTGATAGCCTGCACCCAGCGGATCGGAAGAGGGGTCCAGAAATGTGTCGATGCGGCGATATTGATAGTCCTTGAGTAACTGCCAGGGTTGGCCGCGCGAGGTGAAGACCGCAGTGACAAGTCCCACGCCCATGGCAATGACCGCCCCGAAGTACCACCAGCTGACCCCGGCTGCGAACATGACAATGGCCCCGCCCACGACCAGCAGGATCGAGGTGCCAAGATCCGGCTGCTTCAGGACCAGAAAAGTTGGCAAGAGGATCAGGATCACCGGGATCAGCACCCACAGAGGGCGCGACACTTTCTTTGGGTCGAGCCAGTCGTAATAGGCGGCCAGAAACATGACCAACGCGACTTTCATCAGCTCAGAGGGTTGCAGGCGCATGAAACCTAAGTCGATCCAGCGTTGCGCACCCATGCCGACTTCGCCGAAAAACTCCACGAAAATCAGCAACAGAAACGAAACGATATAGGCAACGCCCGCGACGTTTCGCCAGAACCAGATCGGAATCATTCCGATCATCAGCATGGCCACCATGCCCATGGCAAAGCGTTTCATCTGCGGCTCGGCCCAAGGCTGGAACGACCCGCCGGCGTTGGAGTAGAGCATTAGGAAACCTACGGCGGACACCGCTGAGAGCAACAGGACCAGCGCCCAGTTGATATAGAGGATCTTGGAAAGCCCGGTGGGAACCGTTTTGAGGTTGCTCTCAAGATAGCTCATGCCCGGCTCCTCTCATCGTCCTGCGCGCCTTGTTTGCGCAGGGGCAGCGCCTCAAAGCGCTGGCGGATGGTTTCGCGCTGAGAGCTGGGGTAGGCAGACAGGGGCGGCACCGCGCCGTGCAGGGCGTAGAGCATCAGGTCGCGGGCGATCGGCGCGGCAACTGCAGACCCGCCGCCGCCGTGTTCCACGATTACCGACACGGCATAGCGGGGGCTTTCGTAGGGCGCATAGGAGACGAACAGCGCATGGTCGCGTTCCTCCCATGGCACGTTCTTGTTGTTCACCACTGTCGAACGCACCTGCGATGTGCCGGTTTTCCCTGCCATCCGCAGGGTGTCATCGGCAATGCGCGAGGCCCGCGCAGTGCCTCGAGCCGAATTGACCACGCTGAACATACCCTGACGGACGGCACGCAGGCTGTTTTCGTTCAATCCCAAAGGTTCGCCGCCCTTGATGTCTTGTTCGACACCGTCGATCGATTTCAGCAGGCGCGGCAGGATTGCGCGGTTTGTGGCCACGCGGGCGGTCATCACCGCCAGTTGCAAAGGCGTTGCCAGAACAAACCCCTGTCCGATCGAGGCGTTGAGGCTGTCGCCAACGACCCAGTCGGCGCCGCGTTTTTCCAGTTTCCACTGCTTGTCAGGCATCAGCCCCGAATTCATCCCCGGCAGCGGCAGATCGTAGGTGGCACCCAGCCCCAGCTTGCGCCCCATTGCCGCGATGTTTTCGATCCCGGCGCGCTGGGCCATCTCGTAATAATAAACGTCGCAGGAGTGCTGCAGCGAGCCAACCAGATTCACATTGCCATGTCCGACGCGCTTCCAGCAGTGGAACCGACGTCCGCCGACTTCGACATGGCCAAGGCAGCGCACGGTTTCATCGGGCGTCACGACGCCGGCCTCAAGTGCTGCAAGAGCCGTGACCAGTTTGAAGGTCGACCCTGGCGGGTAGGCCCCCTGTACGGATTTCGACGGCAGCGGGCGGTGATCGTTGTTCAAAAGCGCGTTGTAGGCGGCGACCGAAATGCCGCGCACGAAGAGATTCGGGTCAAAGGCAGGGGTGGAACCCGCAGCCAGAATGTCGCCAGTTTCCACGTCGAGAATGACGGCAGAGGCGCTTTCGCCCGCCAGACGGGCCTGCACGAAATTCTGCATTTTCTGATCGAGCGTCAGTTGCAGGTTCGCGCCGGGGGTTCCTTCCTGGCGATCGAGTTCACGAATGATGCGCCCGTGGGCATTCTGTTCGACCCGCAGGGTTCCTGCTTTGCCGCGGAGAACCTCTTCGAGTTGGCTTTCCACGCCGGATTTTCCCAACTGGAATTTGGGAATGCGATAGAGAGGATCGATGTCATCCATCTTGGACAAGTCATAGTCCGAAACCGGGCCGACATAGCCCACCAGATGGGCAAAATCGTCGTGCAACGGATAGTGCCGGGACAGGCCCACTTCTGGGGTGACGCCGGGCAGGGCGGGACCATTGGTGGCCACGGCAGAGAAAGCTTCCCAGGAGAGCCGGTCGGCGATGGTGACGGGGGCCGAGGGGCCTGCTTTGCGCAGCTCGTTGCGCACGCGCTCCTGTTCCTCGGGCGGCAGGCCAATCAGATCTTCCAGTTCTGACAGCACCTGATCCAGCTCGGCGGAATCTTCCTTGCGGATCACGATGCGGAAAGTCTGTTCATTTTCGGCGATGAGGGTGCCGTTGCGATCGTAGATCAGACCGCGTGCCGGTGGCAGCAGGCGGATCTTGACGCGGTTTTCTTCGGCCAGCAGGCGGAATTGATCCGCCTGATCGACCTGCATGTAGCGCATGCGCAGCCCGAGAATGCCCATAAAGGCCAATTGGCTGCCGCCCAGAAACAGTGCGCGGCGGGAAATCTTGCGCGAGGCAGCCGCGCTTTCCATCTGTGCCCGTCTCATCTTGCGTACCTTATTTCGTCTGCTTCAGTGGGGGTGACTTTTTCTATCCGCAATATGGTCCGGGAAAAGAGCACGACAAAGGGATAGGCGATCAGTGTTGAGATCTGCCCGAGGATCGACAGCCCCAAGGGCGCCTGATCGACCATGAACAGCGTCAGAGCGATCCGGTTCAACAGGGCAATCGCCAGCATCACCGCCGCGACCATGGCCCATTCGACGACAAAGGGCATGTCTCGCGAGGTCGGTTCCCGGCGGCGCAGAAATTCCAACCCGACGAGGGTCAGAGCAGTCCAGAGACCGGGCGGGCGCAGAAAGATAAAATCCGCCAGCAGCATCACAACGGCGAAAATCAGAACCGGGATGTAATCAGGCCGCCGCAGCACCCATGCAAAAGCAAAGGCCAGCGGCACGTCGGGACCCGGCCAATGGCCTGTTCCGACCTGAAGCGGCAGAAGGTAGAGGAAAAAAGACAGCGCTGACAGCACGAGAAAACCAGCACGATAGGCCCAGAGGCGGACTGTGCGGGGGTCAACCATCGCTGGCCTCCGGGCGGGCTGTCGTCTCTGTGTCCGGTGCCTCCTTGGAGGTGTCTTCAAAGGCGTTGAGCGGCTCTTCAGTCAGGATCAGCCCTCCGGGTTCGGCGATCTGCTCATGTCCATGGGTGCGCAGCACGCGCAGGTAATCAAGGCGCTCATAATCGGCCGAAAGGATCACCCGCAGTCGCCGGTCCGGACCCATGGCGACCTGACCGATCAGAATGTCGGGAGGGAATACGCCGCCGTCGCCGGAGGACACCACGCGGTCGCCGGGGCGCACCAGCTCCGGGCTTTCGATGAAGTCCAGCGGCGGACGACCGGAGTTGTCACCCGACAGGATCGCGCGCTGCCCCGACGGCTGAATGGTCACGGGCAGGCGGGAGTTGCTGTCGGTGAGCAGAATCACCCGGGCGGTGTTGCGTCCGACGCCCGAAATCCGACCGACAAGGCCGATCCCGTCCATCGTGGCCCAGCCGTCGCGAATGCCGTCGCGGGCTCCCACGTTGAGCAGCACGGATTGCCGGAACGGCGATCCGCTGTCGGCCATGACCTGCCCGGTGATGAAGGTGTAGCGCGGATCAATGCGGACATTGTTCAGGTCCAGAAGTTTGGCGTTCTTCTGTTCCAGTTGCAGGGCGGCTTCCTTCCAAGCCTGCATTTGGCGCAGCTCGTTGCGCAATTCCTGGTTTTGTTCGTAAAGTCGCTGATAACTCTGGAAGTTTTCGATCATGCCGATGGTCTTGGTCACCGGCAAGAGCGCCCATTCGAACGATGGCACGAAGCGATCGACCAGCTGTGCTCGGAACCGTTCAACCCGGGGGCTGTCGATGCGCCAGAAGATGAACAGGCCGATCAGGCACAACACCAGAACGCCGACCAGCAATCGCCGGATCGGACGCACATAGTCTGCTGAGTTGCCCTTGTTTCTGGCCACGTCTTCCTCCGGATCAGGCGGCCCAAAGCCCCTGCGCGCGGCAGGTGGCTTCAGCTGTCGTAATCAATAACGTGCCGGAGTTGTTTCTCATACTCCAGAGCTTTGCCAGTCCCGAGCGCCACACAATTGAGTGACTCATCGGCGACCGAAATGGCCAGCCCGGTCTGCTCGCGCAGGGCCAGATCCAGTTCACCTAGAAGCGCGCCACCACCGGTCAGCATCACGCCGCGGTCGACGATGTCGGCGGCCAGATCCGGCGGGGTGGTTTCCAGCGCGGCCATTACGGCTTCGCAAATCTGCTGCACCGGTTCGGCCAGCGCTTCGGCAACCTGTGCCTGATTGATTTCGATTTCCTTGGGCACGCCATTGAGCAAGTCACGCCCTCGGATCGTCAGAACCGAGCCGCGCCCATCGTCGGGCATGCGCGCCGTACCGATGGAGGTCTTGATCCGCTCGGCGGTGCCTTCCCCGATCAGCAGGTTTTGCTGGCGGCGCAGATAGGCGATGATCGCGTCATCCATGCGGTCGCCGCCGACGCGCACAGAACGGGCATAGACGATGTCGCCTAGCGACAGAACGGCCACCTCGGTGGTCCCGCCGCCGATGTCGACGACCATGTTGCCGGTCGGGTCGGTGATCGGCATCCCTGCGCCGATGGCGGCAGCAATCGGTTCCGCGATCAGTCCGGCGCGGCGTGCGCCAGCGGACAGGACAGACTGACGGATCGCGCGTTTTTCGACCGGGGTTGCGCCATGGGGCACGCAGACGATGATTTTGGGCTTAGAGAAGGTCGTGCGTTTGTGGACCTTGCGGATGAAGTGCTTGATCATCTCTTCAGCGGTATCGAAGTCGGCGATGACGCCTTCACGCATCGGGCGGATGGCTTCGATCGAGCCGGGGGTCTTGCCGAGCATGTGCTTGGCATCTTCGCCCACGGCCAACACCTGTTTGCGCCCGTCTTTCACATGGTAGGCCACTACGGAGGGCTCATTCAGGATGATCCCTTTGCCTTTGACATAGACCAGCGTGTTCGCTGTGCCCAGGTCGATTGCCATGTCGGATGAGAAGATCCCCGAAAATCCCGCCATAATTGTTCCTATTGCCCCGTCGTGCCGCACTGGGGAGAATCCCCCTGTATCGGCAGACTTATAGGGGGCGGCGGGCCTGTGGAAAAGGGGGCGTGCCAGTGGAAGTGGCAAAGTCCCGCCGTCTTTTGCGCTTTGGGGCGATAAACGGCGAGGCTTTGCCACGAAAAGGGGCGCGAAAGATCCCTTCGCGCCCCGATCGGTTTGCTGATGATCCGTGGCTTAGCCCGCGTCGGTGTATTTCACCGTTTTGACATCCGCGTCCGGGGCCGATTTTTCACGGCGCACCAAGAGGCGGTTCAGCGCATTGACATAGGCCTTGGCCGAGGCCACGACCGTGTCGGTGTCGCTGGACTGACCGGTTGAGATCTTGCCGTCTTCCTCCAGACGCACGGACACGGTCGCCTGTGCGTCGGTGCCTTCAGTCACGGCCTGCACCTGATAGAGTTGCAGCCGCGCAGAGGTCGGGAAGATGGCCTTGATCGCCTTGAAGGTGGCATCGACGGGGCCGTCGCCCTGCATGGTGATCTGCTTTTCTTCACCGTCGACGATCAGCGTCATATCGGCAGATTGCGGCGCTTCGGTGCCGCAGATCACACGCAGGAATTTCACCTTTATGCGTTCGTTCTGCTCGGCTGCGCCTGCGTCCTGCAGCAGGGCGATCAGGTCGTCGTCATAGACTTCCTTTTTGCGGTCGGCGAGATCCTTGAACCGCACGAAAACATCCTTGAGCTGGTTGTCGGCCAGCGCATAGCCCAGATCGCCCAGCTTGGCGCGCAGCGCGGCACGGCCGGAGTGCTTGCCCAGCGGCAGCGAGGTGCCGGCGAGGCCGACGTCCTGCGGGCGCATGATCTCGAAAGTTTCCTTGTTCTTCAGCATCCCATCCTGGTGGATGCCACTTTCATGGGCGAAGGCGTTCTTGCCGACGATCGCCTTGTTGGGCTGAACCGCAAAGCCCGACACCTGCGATACGCGGCGGGAGATGCCGATGATCTTGGAAGTGTCGATGCCGGTGCTGTAGGGCATGATGTCGTTGCGCACTTTCAGGGCCATGACGACCTCTTCCAGCGCGGTGTTGCCGGCGCGTTCGCCCAGACCATTGATCGTACATTCGATCTGGCGTGCCCCTGCTTCGACGGCGGCGAGCGAGTTGGCGGTCGCCATCCCCAGATCGTTGTGGCAATGGGTGGCGAAGATCACCTCATCTGCGCCCGGCACCCGTTCCAGCAACATACGGATGATGTCGGCGCTTTCGCGTGGCGTGGTGTAGCCGACCGTATCGGGGATGTTGATCGTGGTGGCCCCGGCCTTGATCGCGATTTCGACCACGCGGCAGAGGTAGTCATGTTCTGTGCGGATTGCATCCATCGGCGACCATTGCACGTTGTCCGTCAGGTTGCGGGCATGAGACACGGTGTCGTGGACCTTGTTGGCCATTTCGTCCATCGACAGCGCCGTGATGTCACGGTGCAGCGGCGACGTGCCGATAAAGGTGTGAATGCGTGGGCGGGCGGCGTGTTTGATCGCTTCCATGCAGCGGTCGATGTCTTTGTAGTTGGCGCGCGCCAGACCGCAGATCACCGAGTTCTTCGCGTTTTTGGCGATGTCGCTTACGGCTTCGAAATCGCCTTCTGAGGCGATCGGGAAGCCTGCTTCGATGATGTCCACGCCCATTTCGTCGAGCATCGCGGCGATTTCCACTTTCTCATTGTGGCTCATCGTGGCGCCCGGGGATTGTTCGCCGTCACGCAGGGTCGTGTCGAAAATCAGGACGCGGTCCTGTTTGGAAGTCTCGGTCATAGTGAAATCTCTCTTAAAGTCCTTAGCGATGGGGATCGGCGCATCTGGTCACCTCTGAGCCTCGCGCCGACGGCACGCTCAGAGGCAGCTAAGGAGAAGAAGGTCACGACGAAGGGCTGCGCCGGAGCGCAGGGGCAGGATCGAAGTATGTGCCTGTGTCGTCATAGCGCTGGACTATACCGGGTGGCTTCGCAATGAAAACCCCCAAAATGCCGTTTCCCGGATTTCGGGGGGCATCCTGGCCGCAGCGCGACCGTTATTCTGTGGCGGGTTGCGCCGTGTCCGCCGCGTCTGATGCGTCGTCCTTCGATACCAATACGCCATCGACCCAATCGCCCGAAGCCACGCCGCCATCGGCATAGGTGATCGTGCCGCGGCCATTGGATTTTCCGGCCGAGAACATGCCTTCGTAGACATCGCCGTTGGGATAGGTGGCCTTGCCTCGACCCTCGATCTCGCCGTTTTTCCATTCGCCGGTGTAGCTGAAGCCCGACGCCATGGTGATGGTGCCCATGCCTTCGCGTTTGCCCGCGACGTAATCGCCTTCATAGCGGGTGCCGTCGGGATAGGTGGTCACCCCTTTGCCCTGACGCTGCCCTTCGACCCATTGGCCGTCATAAACCGAGCCGTCCGGATAGGTCATTTTGCCCTGACCGTGTGTCTTGGCATTCTTGAATTCGCCCTCATAGACCAGCCCGTTGGCATAGCGGGCAACGCCCGTGCCTTCGTTCACACCATATTGCCAGTCGCCGTCATAGGTGGTGCCATTGGGATAGGTGATCTTGCCCTTCCCGTGGGACAGGTCGTCCTTGAAAGCTCCCACGTAAACCGTGCCGTCGGGGTAGGTCACATTGCCCTCGCCTTCGATCCGGCCATCGATCCACTGCCCGACATAGCTGTAGCCGTCGGTGCCGGTGAACGTGCCCTGCCCATGACGTTTGTCATCGTCAAAGCTGCCTTCATAGACGCCGCCATTGGCATAGGTCACCTTGCCCTGACCCTGGCGTTTGCCGCCGATCAGATCGCCCTCATAGACATCGCCGTTGGGCTGGGTGATCGTGCCTTTGCCGTTGCACTGGTTGTCGACCCACTGGCAATCCAGCACCAGCCCGTCCTGGGTGCGCAAGACGCCCTGACCGTGGCGCTGGTCATGGGCCATATCGCCCTCATAAGTGGCGCCTTCGGGGTAGGTGATCTTGCCCTTGCCCTCTTTGACGCCGTTCACCCATGCGCCCTCATAGATATAGCCCGAGGGGCTTTCCATCCGGCCTTGCCCATGGTGTTTGGCCGCCAGAAAGCCACCTTCGTATTTTACGCCATTGGCATAGACCGCGACGCCTGAACCGGTGGCCTCGCCATCGACCCAATCGCCCTCATAGGTGCCGCCATTGGCATAGGTGATCTTGCCAAAGCCGTTGGGTTTGCCCTTTGCAAAGGCCCCTTCATAGACCGAGCCATCCGTGAACCGGGCTAGACCCTGTCCCTTGATTTCACCTTTCACCCATTCGCCGGTGTATTCATAGCCATTGGGCAGGCGATAGGTGCCAACGCCATCTTGCAACCCATCCTTGAAGGTGCCTTCGTAGATGCCGCCCTCTTCGAACTGATGGGTGACGACCTTACCGTCTTCTTGTGCGATGGCCGCGAAGGGCAAAGCGCTTGCCAGTGCCAGTGCCAGTCCGGTCAGCGGGCCAATAAGCGGGTGTGCGAAACGCTTGCGTGTCACGAGTGTATTTTCCCCTGCACAGGTTGTCTGTTCGGGCCTGCCTGAAGTGTCTCGGATGAGCGCTCGGGTCAGCCGGGCTTGCGGGGCAAAATCGCCCCCTTGTTCAGGTGCAGCCTAAGGGGTCTGCAAGGGGGCTTCAAATGTTTTTGCTGTGATCGGCTTTCCCTTGCGCGCCAGTCTGCTAAACCTTGCCGGGATATGACAGGACGTGCGAGACGCCATGACTGAGAAATTCCGCCTGACCCTTGCCCAGCTCAACCCGACCGTGGGTGCCATCGAGGCCAATGCCGCGCAGGTGCGCCGGGCCTATGACGAGGCCAAGGGCGCCGGGGCCGATATGATCGTGTTCCCCGAGATGTTCCTGATCGGCTACCAGCCGCAGGATCTGGTGATGAAGCCCGTGCTGGTCAATGCCGCCATGGCCAAGATGGAAGAACTGGCCGCGCTGACGCTGGAGGGGCCGGCCATCGGGCTGGGCGCGCCCTATGCATATGGCGAGTCGCTGTACAACGGCTATTGGATCCTGGCCGAAGGCCGGGTGAAACAGGTGCTGCGCAAACACCACCTGCCGAATTTCAACGTGTTCGATGAAAAGCGGCTTTTCGCCGAAGGGCCGATCGAAGGCCCCTATGCCATCGGTCCAATGCGGATCGGCTCGCCGATCTGCGAAGATGCCTGGCATGAAGACGTGGCTGAAGCTCAGGTGGAAAGCGGGGCAGAAATCCTGCTGGTGCCCAATGGATCGCCGTATTTCCGGGACAAATTCGACATTCGCCTGTCCCATATGGTCGGGCGCGTGACGGAAAATGATGTGCCACTGGTCTATCTCAACATGGTTGGCGGGCAAGACGATCAGGTGTTTGACGGTGGGTCCTTCGTGCTCAACCGCCATGGCCGCCCTGCGCATATTCTGCCGGTCTTCGACAGCTGCCTGCGCCATGTCGACTTTGTCCGCGATGAGGACGGCTGGACCGCGGAAGAGGGCGAGATCACCCCGCATCCCAATGCATGGGAACAGGACTACAGGGTCATGGTCGAAGCGCTGCGCGACTACCTTGGCAAAACCGGGTTCCGCAAAGTGGTTCTGGGCCTGTCGGGCGGGATCGATTCTGCGATCGTGGCGACCATCGCCACCGATGCGATCGGGGCCGAGAACGTGCACTGTGTGATGCTGCCGTCCGAGTACACCTCGCAAGGCTCGCTCGACGATGCCAAGGACATCGCCGAACGTCTGGGCTGCCGGTATGACTTTGTGCCGATCAGTGCCGGGCGCGATGCAATCACCGATACGCTGGCGCCGTTGTTTGGCGATCTGCCATTCGACACGACCGAGGAAAACATTCAGTCGCGCCTGCGCGGGCTGTTGCTCATGGCGCTGTCGAACAAGTTCGGGTCGATGTTGCTGACGACCGGCAACAAATCCGAGGTCGCGGTCGGATATTGCACCATTTATGGCGATATGAACGGTGGCTACAATCCGATCAAAGATCTCTACAAGACCCGCGTTTTTGAGCAATGCCGCTGGCGCAACGCGAACCATCGCGACTGGATGAAAGGTCCTGAGGGCGAAGTCATCCCGGTGTCGATCATCGAC